>NZ_JBAVEJ010000185.1:0-11322 GCF_049587675.1 Sulfuricaulis sp.
CGCTGTAGGAAACGCCGAGGCTCGGCAGGCGCGCCCCAGCGGCGGTTTGGGTGCGCGCGGATGCCGCGGCGCTCTGCGCCTGTACCGCGAGCAGGTCCGGGTTATGCGCCAGCGCATGGCTGACCGCCTGCTCCAGGCTGAAGGTTTCGGCGCGGACGACGTGACTCGCGGTGAATGCGAGCAACAACAGCGCGGCCGGTATGATCCGGTAATACATGCGACTCTCCAGGTTGGTTACTTTCTCCCCATGCCTCCTGGTTATGTGAGTCTTTTATCGGCGTTTAAAGTAGATAAATACGGCCGCCGCGGCCAAAAATCAATGATACCCGTCAATAATCAGAACGGTTTGACCACCACCAGAATCACCACCGCGATGAGAATCACGGTCGGAAACTCGTTGAACCAGCGGTAATAGACATGATCGTGGCGGTTGCGGTCATGCTTGAAATCGAGCATCAGCTTGCCACAGTAAACGTGGTAGACGATGAGCACCGCCACCAGCGCCAGCTTGGCGTACAGCCAGCGGCCGCTCCATGGGTAACCGAGCCACAGCCACAGCCCGAAGACGACGGTGAGAATCCCGCCCGGGGTCATGATGCCGAAGAACAATTTGCGCTCCATCACCTTGAAGCGTTCGTTACCTTCCCGGTCGGTCGCCGCCATCATGCTGTGGTACACGAACAGCCGCGGCAGGTAGAACAGGCCGGCGAACCAGGTGATGAGAAAAATGATGTGCAGCGATTTGACCCAGAGCATCGGTCAGCTTTGTCTCTGCCGGAGGTAGAACAGAAAATCCATCTCGGGGCTAGGCACGTGCAGGCGTGTGCACGCCGCACTGATCTGGCCGCGATGATGCACGGCGTGCGTCATGACGTGGATCAGCCCATCGCTGACCGACACGCGCCGTTTCGCGCCGTCGGAACCGGGGTATTCGATGATCTGCTGAAACCATCCCGGCTTTTTCTGTATGAGCCAGGTTTTGAGTTGTGCGAACTCGTTCAGCACCGCGGGCTTCAGTTCCTCCCACTTTTCGTAGAGCGGCGCGTCATCGTTTGTTACCTTGCTGAATTCGCCTGCCAGCCGCGCGCGCCAGTTGCGCGTCACGATCAGGATGTGATCCACGGTCATGTGGATGTTGCGGAAGAACAAGCTGATGTCGGCCTGACGCTGCTCGTCGCTCAGGGAGTCGAGGGATTTGAAAAGCTCGGCGCTGGCCCAGCGCTGGTAGTCTGCCTGCTCGATGAAATAATCCCTCATGGGGGTCAGGACGCCGTTCCTTTCAGGTATTTCTCAATGATACGCCGTGCCTTGCTGGTGTCCAAGCGGCCGGTGGAGTTCAGCACGATGTTTCCGTTCGGCGCGATGAGAAACGCGGCGGGCACGTACGGCACGCCGCCGAAGGCGCTGGTCAGTTTGCCCTGCACGTCGAGCGCGACTGGATACGGCAGGCCGCGGCGTTGCGTGAATTCCTGCACCAGCGCCGGTGGATCGTAGGGCATGGCCACGGCGATCAGCTCGAATCCGAGCGGGTGCCAGGCGTTGTACAGCTGGATGAGGTCGGGCAGTTCCTCGACACAGGGCCCACAAGTCGTAGCCCAGAAGCTTATCAGCACCGGCCGCCCGCGCAGCGAGCGCAGCGTGACCTGGCGTCCGTCGAGCAGAGTGAATTCCGTTTCTGGAGGCGGCGCCGACGACGGCAGCAGCAAGGCGACGCTCACGGCAATGGCGGCCGCCACGGCCAGGATCGCGGGCAGGGCAAGGCGGCGTTTCACACGAACAGCTCCAGCAGGTTGTTCAGAAAACGCCGGCCTTGCGGCGTAGGGCGGATGGCCCGCGTATCCCATTCGATCAGTCCCTTGTTTTCGGCCAGCGCCAGTTCCGGTTCGCAGGCCGAGATCGGCAGCCCGGCGCGTTCCTGGAACAGCGGCGAAGGAAAGCCGTCGACGAGGCGCAGCGCGTTGAGCATGAACTCCGCCGCCGCGTCGTGACGCGAGAGTTTCTGCTCGCCGCCGATACTCTCGGGCATTCCGGCGGTGCGCAGATATTCGTTCGGATGTTTCACTTTCCACAGGCGCGTGATGGCCGCTCCCGGCATCCCACCTCTCGCGGCACTCGCACATCCCTGTGCATCGCCGGCGGCGGTGATCTTGGCATGCGCGCCGGCGCCGATGCCGAGATAATCGCCGAACTTCCAGTAGTTCAGATTGTGCCGGCACTCGTATCCCGGCCGCGCATAGGCCGAGACTTCGTATTGCCGGTAGCCCGCCGTGGCCAGCTCGGTCTGCAACCGGCTTTGCATATCCCAGGTGATGTCGTCGTCGGGAAGTGTCGGCGGACGTGCATGAAACAGCGTGTTCGGCTCGATGGTGAGCTGATACGCGGACAGATGCGTGGGGTGAAGATCGATCGCTGTGCGCATGTCCGCCAACGCCTGTTCCACCGACTGGCCAGGAAGGCCGAACATGAGATCGAAATTGAAATTGTCGAAGCCCGCAGCGCGCGCGGCTTCGGCGGCACGCAGCGCCTCCGCGCGCCCGTGGATGCGGCCCAAGGCTTTCAATTTTTCTTCGTCGAAACTCTGGATGCCGATGGACAGGCGATTGATGCCCGCCGTCCGGAATCCCTTGAAGCGTTCGAGTTCAACGGTGCCGGGATTGGCTTCGAGCGTGATCTCGATATTCTGATCGAGCGGCAAGCGCGCGCGGATGCCCGACAACAGGCGGTCAATGGCTTCGGGCGAGAACAGGCTCGGCGTGCCGCCACCGATGAAGATGGTGTGCACGATCCGGCCCCACACCCGCGGCAGGTCCTGCTCCAGGTCGCGCAACAGCGCGTCGATGTATTCCTGTTCTGGAATATCGCTGCGCGCCTCGTGCGAATTGAAATCGCAGTACGGGCACTTGCGCACGCACCACGGGATGTGCACGTACAGCGACAGCGGCGGAAGCGAGGCGAAGTTCAGCATGCACGGATGCGGACGAAGAGGGAAGCGCGATTATATCAGCGGCCTGGTAGGTTGGGGTGAATGAAATGAACCCCAACAAAATCTAAAACGGCTGGCGGTTATTGTAGGGTGTGCTGAGCGTTAGCGAAGCGCACCAAATAAGCTTTGCTAGGTCCGCTGACTCGGCGCTGCCAGCGCCTTGGGCCGCGAAATGCTCACCAGCATCACGCCAATCAGGATCACCACCGTGCCTGCCATCTGCATGGCGCTGAGCGTTTCCCGCAGCACCAGCCAGCCGAGCACCACCGCCACGAGCGGGTTGATGTAGGCATAAGTGCCGAGCATCGAGGGACTGACTTCGTGCAGCAGCCAGATGTACGCGGCGTAGGCGAAGCAGGAGCCGAAGACGATGAGATAGGCGAGCGCCACCATCGCTGTCGGCGACCAGCTCCAGCGTAAGGTTTCTCCGGCGGCAAACCCGAAGCTGCAAAAAACGACGCCGGCAACCAGCGATTGCATGGCCGCGACCATGAGCGGCGGCGTAGTGAGATGGCCGCGCTTGGCGACCATCGAGCCGGCCGCCCACAGCGGGCAGGCTCCCAGCACTGCGAGCTGCGCCCAGAAATGATCCAATGTGAAACCGTTTTCCGGCAGAAGCAGCATGGCGACGCCGAAAAAACCGACGCCAAGCCCGAGCACGGTACGCGGCGCGAGCTTCTGGCCGTGCGCGCCCAGCGTGCCGAAGCCCGCGAGCCACAGTGCGGTGGTGGCGACGATCAGCGCCGCCTGGTTCGACGGCACCCACTGCTCGCCCCACACTACCAGACCGTTCGCGCCCACCAGCATGAACAGCGCCGTGATCGCGATCGTGCGCCATTCGCGCAGATGGGTTGGAAATTTCTGCCCGCTCAGGCGCGCGTAGAGCGCGAGCAGGATGCCGGCGGTGACAAAGCGCGCGCCAGCAAACAGCGCCGGCGGTAATTGCTGCACGCCGACGCGGATCGCGAGGTAGGTCGAGCCCCAGATGATGTAGACTGCCGTGAAGGCGATGATGACTTTCCAGCGCCAGGCAGGATCGTGTTTCATTTTGTTATTTTACTTTTTCTGGACTGCCCGTGTGTCTATTTATGTTTTCACTCACGGCTTGGATTTATACAGAGGAGGGCTTAGAAAATCCTAATGGTTGACATGAGCAGCCGACGGAGGCCGTAGGAGGTCCGTTCGATGGAAGAGTTAGGCGATATATCACTCTCGTTATTGCAAGACGCTAACGGTAGACTGCCCAATTTTAATGAAGCTAATCGGACAAGAGGTCTAAGATGGACGATCTCGAATTTAGAATCTATGAGCATATTCAAGACCTGAACTTGCAGTTCTTGAAGACTAGGGCGTTGAGCATTAAGCCGATTGATATTGAAAATGAACCTATTTGACAAAGCCTCAAGCTCGATGAACGGGTAAAGCCTGCGTTCTGGGGCGACGAGGTATCAAAGTCCAAGCCCGTCTATCAACAGATACTGTCGTATGTCGGGATACTAGACGCGATATCCGCTTCTATCTACGGCGAAGACTATAGCAACACAGAAAGATTCAACTTGCTTCTCAAGGACTATTTGAAGTGGGAGTTTGCAGACTTTGTCAGTATTCCCCATCTATATCAGCTGCTGCGAATTCACCCTCTTCCAAACCTAGAGCCAGTTTGAGAGAAAGTATTCAACTTGGTAGACAAGTTGATGTCTAGTAAACATGCCACGGCTGCTAATGATGTAGATGTCGGAACAGTTGGAACGTGGTTTGGTGGCGATGTCGAAAGAAAACTTAGACCAACAGGCCTAAAGCTTACCGATCTCACTCACTCAGCATTGTTCTATCGATTCAGAAACAGAATCGTGCATTCCATGAGGAGCTATGGCTTCGCGCTGGACCATCATTTCCGAATCGAAAACGTTCCCAATTATTTGATCATTTCATTTAACGGACAGCATATATTTCAGCTCATTTACTCTGTTGGTTTCTGCGAAAGCCTTGCGGAGAAAGCACTAGTTAAGCTGCCGGACTATATGAAGCAATGGAGATTCACGGAGCTGAAGAGGTCAAAGCATGACTTCTACTTCTATCCAAACCTGAACGAAAAGGAGCCGCGACTCTTCTGATGTCGCCCAACTAAAATTCGATTTCAAAACCGCCGTATAACTTTGGCATGGTTGTGCTAACCACCCCCCTGAGTCAAGCCGAACCCCGAGGGAAGCCGAAGGGCCGGCCCGAAGGGGCGAGCGAGGGATCGCGAGCGTGCGCATTCGGCGCAGGGATGCGCCGTATGCGCACCCGCTGAGGCGACCGACGGGGTGAGGGGACCCGCGGTGTTTGCGGGCGCAGACTCGGGGGCGCGCTTCCTTTTGGTGACTTTTCTTTGCGCGTGCAAAGAAAAGTCACCCAGGGTGCAGGGGCGGAGCCACCCGCAATTAGCTGTTGATTGCGGGCGAAGCCCGCTCGACTATTTCTGCAGACGTTTAAGAAAAACCGCCATCTCCTTCGCCGCCTGTTTATCGCCTTTTTCTTCCGCGACTTTGATGCCATCTTCGTAAGCTTTAATCGCTTCGTCATTGCGGCCCGCATCGGTTAGCGCTTTGCCGAGAAGTTTCCACGCGGCGGAATATTTCGGGTCTTTCTCCACCGCCTTGTGCAGATGCTCGGCAGCTTTGTCGGGCTGGTTGAGTTTCAGATATTCGCCGCCGAGGCTGTAACGCAGCAGCGCGCTGTCCTGGCCGCGCGCGAGCATGGCTTCCAGGTTGTCGACGATCGCCATGCTTATTCCTTGGGCGGCTTGGGATTGACGCCGAGCTGCTTGAGCTTGCGGTAGAGATGCGTGCGTTCCATGCCCGACATGCGCGCCACTTCGGCGACGTTGCCGCCGGTGCGCTTGAGGTGATGCTCGAGATAGGCCTTCTCGAATTGTTCGCGCGCGTCGCGCAGCGGCATTTCCATGAGCGTCGGCGGATAGGCCTCGGCCGACACCGGCGCCGGCGCGCCGAGGGTCTGCTCGACCTCGGCTTCGGTTACTTCCTCCCCGCGATTCAGGATCAGCAGCCGCTGCACCATGTTGCGTAGCTCGAGCACGTTACCCGGCCAGGAGTAGTTGCGCAGCAGGTTGAGCGCGCCGGTGGTGAATTTACGGTAGGGCAGATGTTCGTTGTCCGCCATCCAGTTGACGTAGAAATTGATCAGCTCCGGCACGTCCTCGTGATGCTCGCGCAGACTCGGCACGCGCAGCGGCACGACGTTCAGGCGGTAGTACAGGTCCTCGCGGAAACGTTTATCCTCTACTGCTTTCTGCAAGTCTTGGTCGCTGGCGGCGATGATGCGCACATCCATCTCAACCGTCACGTGGCCACCCACACGGATGAAGTGTTTCTGTTCAAGCGCATCGAGCAATCGCGCTTGCGTGGCGCTGTCGAGGTCATTGATCTCGTTGAGCAGCAGGGTGCCGCCCGCGGCCTGTTCGAAACTGCCGGGCTTGATCGTGCCCTTTAGTTCCTGCCCGAAGAGTAGCGCAGTCACCTGTTGTGGCGCGCTCGCGGCCAGACTCACTTCGACAAAAGGCGCATCCTTGCGCCCGCTGTGCGCGTGCAGGTAACGCGCCGCGACCGCTTTGCCGCTGCCGGCTTCGCCGGAAATCAGCACCCAGGCGTCGGTGGCGGCGATGCGCTCGATGCTCTTGCGCAGTTGCTGCATCAGCAGGCTCTTGCCGATCAGCGTGGTGGCCGGTTCGGTCTGGCGACGCAGGCGCAGGTTTTCACGCCGCAATTTGTCGTTTTCGAGTGCGCGTTCCACGGTGACCAGCAGCTTGCCCATGGACAGCGGCTTTTCGATGAAGTCGTAGGCGCCGAGGCGCGTGGCCTCGACCGCGGTTTCGACCGTGCCGTGCCCCGATATCATGATCACCGGCATTTCGAGATTGCCGGATTGCGACCACTCGCGCAGCAGGCTGATGCCGTCGGTATCCGGCATCCAGATGTCGAGCAGCACAAGGTCGGGACGCTGCTTGCGCACCGCTTCGCGCGCGGTCTTGGCGTTCTCCGCCGTCACCACCTTGTAGTGCTCGTCCTCGAGAATTTCCTGCACCAGCCGGCGAATATCCGGCTCGTCGTCCACCACCAGGATGTAACCGGGGTTCATGCCTTCGTCTCCGCGCGCACGGGTTTAGGGGCCAAGGGTTTTTCAGCGGACAGCGTCACCGCGCCTCTGATCGGCAGGCGGATAATGACACAAGCGCCACCGTCCTTGAGGTTCTCCGCGAGAATGGCGCCGCCATGCTCTTCGACGATGCGTTTGACGATGGCCAGCCCCAATCCCGTGCCCTTTTCCTTGCTGGTGACATAGGGCTCGTAAAGTCGCACCAGCTGCGCCTCCGGGAATCCGGGGCCGTTGTCCTGTATTTTCAATTCCGCAAAACGATGCGTGTTCTCCGTCAGCACGCGAGTGCTTACGCTGATCATCGGTTTGGGTGTGGCGGTGAGCGCCTCGCGCGCGTTGAGCAGCAGGTTATGCAATACCTGGCGGAGCCGCCCGGGATCGGCCGAGATCAGAGGCAGGTCGGCGTCGAGATTGAGTTTGGTCGCCACGCTGCGCGGCGGTTTTCCCTTGCCCGGTTTGTCGTCGTTGCGGTGCAGCGGCACCACGCCGGCGGTGCTGAGGCCGCGTTCGTTCTTGTACAGCTCGATGACGTCGCGAATCAGGTTGTTCAGGTCCACCGGGCGCGACTGCATCTGCGCGGAGCGCGCGTATTCGGAGAAGTCATTGACCATGGATTTAAGCGCTTCGACTTGTTCAATGATCGTGCGCGTGGCGCGTTCGAGCGCTACGCGCTCTTCTTCCGGCACCTGGCGCAAGTACTTGTGGCGGATGCGCTCGGCCGAGAGCTGGATGGGGGTGAGCGGGTTCTTGATTTCGTGCGCCATGCGCCGCGCCACTTCGCCCCAGGCGGCGTCGCGTTGCGCCTGAATGAGCGTGGTGATGTCGTCGAACACCACCACGTATCCACCGCGCTTGCCGCGCCACGAGGGCAGTGACGTGCCGCGCAGCATCAGCGTGCGATGACGATTATTCACCGCCAGCTGAATCTGAGTCTGCCATTCAGCCTGGCCGGCCGCCGCGGCCTGTTCGACCGCCTCGGTGAACGGTTGCAGGGCCGGATAGTGTTCCGTGAGCCAGGCCAGGGATTTGCGCCCGCTTGACTTGAGCTCAGCGCCGAGAATCTGGCTCGCCGCCGGGTTGTGCGTGCGCAGCAATAGACGCTGGTTGAACGTGAGCACGCCGGAGGACAGGCGTCCCATGACGGTTTCGAGGTAGGCGCGCTGGATCTCGGCTTCCTGCTGGCTGCGATTGCTCTGTGATTGCGCGCGATGAATGCGGCGCGTCATGTCGTTGAACGACTCGACGAGGATGCCGATTTCGTCGTGGCTGGTGACGGGAATCTGCTTCTGGTAATCGCCTTGCGCCACGGCGCGTGTGCCTTCGGCAAGTTCCCGGATCGGTGCCGACAGCCGCCGCGCCGAAAAGATCGCGGCCCAGACCGCGATCAGCAGCGTGAGCAGCGCGATCAGCGACAGCGTGAGCGTGAAGCCGAACTTGAGCGGGCCACGCAGGTACACGAGTTTTTCGTATTCGGCGAATGCCGACTGCACGGATTCGCCGAGCTTGGCATAGCGCGGCGGCAGCGCCTGAAGCACCTGCAACACGCGCATCGGTGCACCGACGTCGCGCGTACGCACCGGCACCACCACGCGCAGGCGCAGGCCGGATTTGCCAATGGCGTCGAGATTGGCATAGGTCTGCCCCTGGCGCACCTGTGTGAATACCGCGTCGCTCGGTCGATCCGGGATCAGCGCCCCGGGCTCGAAGCTGGCCTCGCTCACCGAGGCGATGATTTTGCCGTCCTGGGTGAACAGCGTCAGTTCGGTGATGTTGTACTGCTCGCGCAGCGCGTTGAGCAGGGTCAGTTCCGAGCGCAGCCCGCCGATTTTTGGCTTCACGGGCAGGGTTTCCAGTTCCAAGGCCATTTCCTGGGTGTTTTTCACCAAGTCCTGCTTCTGTGCGTCGAGCGCGGTGCGCCCCAGCAGCAACGCGTCGTCGAGCGCGCGTTCGATGCGCACGTCGAACCAGTTGTCGATGCCGCGATTGAGCGTCTGGATGGAGAAGAAGAACACCACCGACACCGGCAGCACCGCGAGCATGACGAACATCACCAGCAGTCGCAGCGTCAGCCGCGTGCCCATCACGCGCGCGCGGTACTGCTCAATGAAATGAAACAGGTTGAGCAGGATCAGTGCGATCAGCAGCACCACGCCGAGGATGTTGACGAGCAGCAACACCGAATACATCTGCCCGAACAGCGCCGAGTTCTGGGCGGCGGCATTCATCATGATGAATGCCGCGATCAGCAGCACCGACAGCACCGCCAGCGGCGTCACGCCGGTAACGTAGCGGGTGACATAGCGGTTCCATCCTTCGGTCCGTTGACGGGGCGTCCCCGCCCCGCTTCTCAGCGAGCTACTTTCCATGAGGTCCATCCGCTGTTGAGATGCCAGGAGAACGAGGTATAAGCCACCGGCCGCAGTGGCGTGGGCAGGGCCTCGATGTCGAGGCTCACGCGGATGTCGGCGGAATAAGCGCCTTCGGACGGCGATTCCGGAAGCGAGAGCTTGAGGTCGCTCAGGGAGCCAAGCTGCTTCAGTGCCTCCTGCTGGGTGAGCAGGCTTTCCCGCGTTTCTGCCTCGCCTTCACCTGCGCTGATCAGGTACTGGCCCGAGAGCGCGTGATACTGGATGCGGCGACGGAGCGTCCAGGAAGCGATTTTCTTGTCCCACAGGTAACGGCGCTGGTGATACAGGCGGACGTCGATGACTACTTCGAGCGGAATACCCTTGGCCAGCGCTTCTTCCACACTGGGACTCAGGCCCAGTTCGAGATTGCCGGCGAAGGTCAGCGACTGCTCGGCGAATTTCGGCTGTACGTCCGCGATCTTGAAGTCTGCCGCGGCCTCGCCGAGCAATGCCAGTGCGAGCGCCGCCAGCGCGAATTGCCGCCAGTCAATTTTTACGGATACACGCATAATAGAAACCGTCCATGCCCGCTTCCCCCGGCAGAATCTGTCTTCCCACCGCCCGCGCCCGCCCGGCGCTCATCGGCAGCATGACCTCCCGCGCCTCGGGATGACGCAAGATAAACGCCGACAGCTGTTTTTCGTTCTCTACCGCCAGGATCGAACAGGTCACGTACAGAAGCTTACCTCCGGGCTTGAGCAAGGGCCACAGTCCCTCGAGGAGACGTGCCTGCGTTGTGACGAGTTTGGGCAGGTCCTCGGGATGCCGCCGCAGCTTGATGTCGGGATGGCGGCGGATCACCCCGGTCGCCGAGCACGGAACATCCGCGAGTATCCGGTCGAACGGCCGCCCGTCCCACCAATTCGCCGGGTTCGCTGCATCACCGGTGATGATCATCGCGCCGAGGCGCAGACGCGCGAGATTATCCTCAATCATGGCCACGCGCGCCGGCTCCTGGTCGAGCGCCACCAGTTCATCGAGCCCCGGCGTATGCTCGAGCAAGTGGCCGGTTTTGCCGCCGGGCGCGGCGCAGGCGTCGAGTACGCGCTCGCCGGGTTGGGCGTCGAGCAGCACCGTCGCGAATTGCGCCGCCGCGTCCTGCACCGAGACATCGCCCTGGATGAATCCGGGCAGCTCGCTCACGGCCACGGGCGTGTCCAATAACACCGCGGTATCGGTCAACGGCATTGTCTTGGCAGCGATACCGGCTTGCGCGAGGCGCGCGAGATATTGATCGCGAGTCTGCCGGCGCCGGTTGACCCGCAACACCATCGGCGGGCGCTCGTTGTTGGCGGTCAGCACGGCCTCCCAGCTGTCCGGCCAGTCGCGGCGGATTTCCTCGATGAGCCAGGCCGGATGGCTGAAGCGGGCCGAGGGACTGGCGGCGACGGCCGCCTGAGCGCGCGCTTCCTCCCGTAGATAAGAACGCAGGCAAGCGTTGAGAAAATTTTTCGCCCAGATTTTTTTCAGTGCCGTAGCTGCTTCCACCGTCTCGGTCACCGCCGCGTGCCGGGCCACACGCATATGCCGCAATTGATACAGTCCAACCATAAACAGCATATGGATATCCCGATCTTTTTCGTGGAGGGGCCTATCGATGAAGACCGAGGCAATGGCATCCAGCTGATGGAACCACCGCAGCACGCCATAGGCCATCTCCTGGATCAGCGCCGCATCGCTTTTTTGCTTATCCGGCAGTGTCGCCAGGGATTGCGCCAGAGCGGTATCGAGGTAGCGTGAATGGACAACCACCTGCTCCAACACTTTTGCCGCCAC
>NZ_JBAVEJ010000186.1:0-6264 GCF_049587675.1 Sulfuricaulis sp.
GTATCAGCCTCGCTTGAGCAGGATTTCCAGCGCAACCTTGCTTTCGAAGTATGCCAGCAAAAGCAGAAAAAATCCGCCGAGGGTCCAGTGAATGGCCGGGCGACCGCGCCAGCCCAGGTACCAGCGACCGGCCAGCAGCACCACGTAAACGGTCCACGCCAGCACACCATAATTAAGTGGTTGAGTCAGGTTTGATAAGCCGAGATCGAAGCCCGGAATTACTCTAATGGAGGACTATTTGACGAGAGTGACCGGCACATTTACCAGGTGCAGGACCTTGGTGGCCACGGAACCGAGCAGCAGGCCTTCGAGGGCACCCCGGCCATGGCTGCCCATGACCACCTGATCGCAGCCCAGAGCCTGAGTCATCCTGGCGATGGTCGTGGCTACCTCGCCGTGCTCGATGTGTGTCGTGTAGGCAATGCCGGCGGCATCCAGGATCGCCTTCGTGGAAGCCAGGGCCGCCTGGCTGTACTCCCGGGCCATGGTGGCGAGTTCATCCTCGCGCAGAAACCGCTTCACTTCCCAGTCTTCGGCCCGGGCCTGCACATTGAGCATATGAATCTCCAAGGCGCCCACATCCCTGACGAAACCGATCAGGTAACGCGCCGCATTCTCCGAGCCGGTAGAGCCATCCACCGGAAACATTATCTTATGCATTAGTCGCTCTCCGAGTATGAAAATAGATAATATACCCAATCCAATGAGATCGAGCCTGGTCATGGCCGCCGCCGCGAAGTTGCCGATATTTCTCGCCGTCGGCCTGTTATTCGCACCCCCCGCGCACGCCGCCGAAGCCCCAGCCGTGCTTGGCGTTCCCGTCGAGTTCATTCTGTTCGCGCTGACTTTGCTGGGCGTGGCACTGTTCCATCATCACACTCTGGCGGTGGCGCTCTCCGGGTTGTTCACGATTACGCTCTACAAGCTACTCGTCACCGGCTTCCATGCCGGCAGCGGCCTGTCCGGACTGTTCGGTCACCTGCAACACGAGTGGGTAGTGCTGACCAATCTGCTTGGACTGCTGCTGGGATTTTCCCTGCTATCGCGCCACTTCGAGGAAAGTCACATACCGAAGATACTGCCGCGCTGGTTGCCGGACGACTGGAAGGGCGGCTTCATGCTGCTGGTGATGGTGTTCGTGCTGTCTTCGTTTCTGGACAACATCGCCGCCGCGTTGATCGGCGGCACCGTGGCCGCCAGCGTGTTCCACCGTCGCGTGCATATCGGCTATCTCGCCGCCATCGTCGCCGCCTCCAATGCCGGCGGCTCAGGCAGTGTGGTGGGCGATACCACCACGACCATGATGTGGATCGACGGAGTGAATCCCGTCGATGTTATTCACGCCTATGCCGCGGCGATTGCGGCCTTGTTGTTCTTCGGCGTGTTCGCGGCGCGGCAGCAGCAGGCTTTTGCCCCGATCCAGAAGGATGCCAGCGCCGGCATCCGGGCGGACTGGGCGCGGGTGGCGATTGTGGTGTGGATCCTGGCCGCGGCCATCGGCACCAATGTCATTGTCAACACCCGCTATGCGGAATTCTCCGATGCCTTCCCGTTCCTCGGCGCGGCGGTATGGATTGCGCTGCTGCTCGCCGCGCCGTTGCGCAAGCCGGAGTGGAGCCTCATGCCCGAGGCCGTCAAGGGCAGCGTATTCCTGCTGTCATTGGTGTTGTGCGCATCCATGATGCCGGTGGAAAAACTGCCCGCCGCTTCCTGGCAGACCGCCTTTGGCCTGGGTTTCATCTCGGCGGTGTTCGACAACATTCCGCTCACCGCCTTGGCTCTCAAGCAGGGGGGTTATGACTGGGGAGGACTGGCCTATGCCGTGGGCTTTGGCGGTTCCATGATCTGGTTCGGTTCTTCCGCCGGCGTGGCTTTGTCAAATCTTTTTCCGGAAGCCCGGTCGGTCGGCGCCTGGCTGAAGAGCGGCTGGCATGTCGCCGTCGCGTACATCATCGGCTTCTTCGTCATGCTGGCGGTGGTGGGCTGGCATCCGCATGCGCCACACAAAACGACGCCGGCAATGCAGATGAACGTACAGCCTCACTGAACCGGCCAACGGTGCAAAGCCTCATCGCTTCAGAATGATTTCAAGCACAGACTTACTGCCGAAGTAGACGAGCAGGAACAGCGCAAAACCGCCCAGTGTCCAGTGGATAGCCGGGCGCCTGCGTCGAATCCCCTGAGACGTGGCCTCGCGCCGTTGCCTAGAACCGGAAAATTGTCACTACGTAGACGATATAGAGGGCGAGCAGCAGTACTCCACGCCTGCGTTCGATATGCCCGCCCCGTGCTGGCCAGATAAGCGCCACGGTTACTATTCCAAACACCAAGGCTATCGCTACCTCTCGCCAATCTATTGATATCGGGAAAATGACCGCTGCAATCGCAACGACAAAAAGACCATTGAAGATATTGCTGCCCAGTATTGTTCCAAGCCCCACCTCGTCATGACGGCGAATCTTGGAAACCACTGTCGTCGCAAGTTCCGGCACAGAGGTCCCAATCGCGACGACCGTTGCCCCGATAATAAATTCGTCGATACCGAAGGATGTGGCGATGCCTTTTGCGCCAGCGACGATGAAACGGCCTGCAACGATCAAAAACACCAGGCCAGCGAGGCAAAGAATAATTGCCAGCCACCCGCGTCGCTCGCCCAGTATTTCCCCGGCGGCGCTTCTCTGTTTACGAGCCTCGACAGTCACGGCGACCGCCCACGCGATGAACATGCCCAGGAGCAGCAGGCCATCGAACCGGGACAACACGCCATCAAGGGCGAGAACGCCGATGACCAGCGGAGTTATCAGTGCGATCGGAAAGTCGCGTTTCACGCTGTCGCGAGGGCATTGAATTCCCGAAATAAGCAAGGTAATGGCAAGGACCAGAGCAACGTTTACGACGTTACTGCCCAAGGCATCGCCGAAGGAGATCTGCGGTTTTCCGGCCATGGCGGCGGTAATGGCAACCGAGAGTTCCGGGCTGGACGTGGCAAACGCCGCAACCGTTGCGCCTACGATTCCGGCAGAGACACGCGCCCAGCGGGCTACTCCCACCACGCCACGGACGAAAAATTCGCCGCCGATTCCAGCGCAAAAAACACCGACGGTCAGGGCCAGGTAATTATTCATCGTTCCGCAACGTCACCGGGTAACGCCGGCAATGCCGATGAACGTCCAGCCTCACTGAACTCCGGCGGCATGCGGCGATGGTGGTGAACGCCACCAAGGTCGCCATGAGAAAAAGTATTGAATATCAAAAAGCGAAAAAACCTGGCGTCCTTGGCGGTTCGAATCAATTAATCGGAGCTTGCTCAATTAAATAAAATAGTCACCGAGGTGCCGGAATTTTCGCGGCTTTCAAGCCGCAGCTGCCAGCCGAAGCGGTCGCAAATACGCTTGACCAGCGACAGGCCGATGCCGGCGCCCTCGCTCGTTATATCGCGGAAATGGCGCAGGAAGACCTGATCCACGGCGTATCCCGGAATGCCCTTGCCGGTATCGGCAATGCTCAGGCCGCGCGCATCCTGGCGGATGACCACCGTGCCGCTGGCGGTGTAGGAAAACGCATTGCGCACCAAATTGCTGACGAGGATATCGATCAGCGCGCAATCGGCCGGCACCTCCAGCGCGGGATCGGTGTGCACCTCGACCTGTACCGGCTTGTTGGCCAGCAGCAGGCGGTGTTTATCCACCGCCTTCTCGATCACCCCTGCCACCGCGCAGCTGCCGCTGCTGGAGACAAGCTGTTCCTCGCGCGCCATCAGCAACAGCGCGGTGCCGAGCTCGCCCATGTCCCGTGCGGCGTGATCGATACGTGCGATGCGCGTTTTTTGCTTTTCGGTCAGGGTTTCGTCCTCGAGCAAAATCTCGGTGGCGCTCAGGATGACGGCGAGCGAGGTGCGCAGTTCGTGGCTCATGTCCGCGCTCAGCGCGCGCTCGCGTTCGATGAAGGCGCGCATGCGCACCACATGCCGGTCGAACACCCGCGCCAGCTCTCCCATCTCGCCCTCGGGAAAATCATCGGCTAGGGGGTGGTCCCAGTCCTCGGGGTTACGGAGGTGCACCTTGTCGGCCAGCTCCGTCACTGGCGCGACTACGGAGCGCGACAGCCAAATGCCGCCCAGGGCGGCCAGCAATGTCACCGCTACCGCCACCACCGCCAGCAGAAAGAGAAAACGCTCCTCGCGCTTCTGCTGCAAAGAGGTATCGTAGAGCAGGTAATAGCGTGCGCCACTGCGATCCAGCACGGCGGCGCGGTAGGACAGATCGCCCACCGTCACATCATGCCGGCCGGGCAACAGCGTCGTGAGGTAGGGGGGAACATCGCCGGCGCTCGCGGCATCCCGCACATAACCCTGCAACATGACCGTGGAGGGCGGCAGCGAGTGCGGATTGCGCTCGCGCCGGGCAATGTAGTCGTCGAGTTCCGCCGTCAGCGTTTCGTCGATCAGGCGTTGTCCCTGATCGTGGGCGGTTTGATAAAGCAAAAAAACGAGCAGCAGGCTCAGCAGCGCACCAAAGCCGGCGAAAAAAAACGCAACGCGTTGGCGCAGATTATGCGGTCGAAGCATCGGGTTCCTGCAATTGATAGCCGATGCCGCGCACCGTGCGCAGCAGCGGGGGAAGTTCCGGCGGGTCGATGGCCGTGCGCAAGATGTGCATGTGTACCCGCAGTGCGTCGCTATCCGGTGGCGAATCGCCCCACAGCGTCTGCTCGATCTCGCGGCGCGAGACGACATTCGGCGACCGTTTCATGAGCAGCTTCAGAATCTTGAGCGGCATCGCCGGCAACTCGACCGCCCGTCCCGAACGCCGCAAGGCGAGCGTGCCGAGATCAAGCTCCAAATCGCCGACCTTCAGTTGTTGCGACCGCTCGCCCATGCGCGAACGCCGGATCAGGGCCTGCAAGCGAATATCCAGCTCGCGCAACTCGAACGGCTTTATCAGGTAATCGTCCGCGCCCTCCGCGAAACCGGCCGCCTTGTCGTTGAGCGTGGCGCGCGCGGTCAGCATCAATACCGGCACGTTTGATTGAGCGTCCTGCCGCAGGCGGCGGCACAACGTCAACCCGTCTATCCCCGGCAGCATAATATCCAGCACGATCGCGTCATAACGATTGGTAACGGCCAGATGCAGTCCGGTCACCCCGTCCAGCGCCACTTCGGTCAAATAAGCCCGCTCGTCCAGGTAGTCGGCGATATTCGCCGCCAAGTCCCGGTTGTCCTCGATGATCAAGACGGAAATGGAATCAGGGTTGTTCATCGTTCCCGGAGTGAGAGTGGATAATGGATAACTTCAGTCAGTCTTGACCGGACCGCGTTTTTTCCCGAAGCCGCTAAAGTAATTCGTTATTGGCTCAATAGGCTTACTGTTAACGGTGCAGAATGACTTCCAGCACAAACTTGCTGCCGAAGTAAGCCAGCAGGAGCAGCGCAAAGCCGCCCAGGGTCCAGTGGATGGCCGGGCGACCGCGCCAGCCCAGGCGCCAACGGCCGACCAGCAGCACCGCATAAACGATCCACGCGAGCTCCGCCAGCACCATATGATGAGTCAACTTGAACGGCTGGCCGAAGATGGCTTCGGCAAAGAACGAGCCGCTGATCAGCGTGAGCGTGAGCAGGACGAAACCGAAACCGATCATTTGGAACATCACGCTTTCCATGGTCTGCATGGGTGGCAGCGCGCGGATGAATCCGCCCGGATGCTTGCTCCGCAGGTGGCGCTCCTGCATTAGCAGCATCAGACTCTGTGCCGCGGCCAGGCACATCAGGCTGTAGGCCAGGATCGCCACGACAATGTGCACCGCCGATGCGCTGGAGGCCAGAGGCAGAGACATGCGCCCGGGCCACAGCCACTCGACCAGCACTGTCAGGCCGGCAATGGGCATAATAAGGATGCCGAGGTTGTCGACCGGGCGAATGATCGAGGTAAAGATATACAGCGCCGCAATGACACAGGCCACGAGCGAGAACGCCGGTGTGAGGGCGAGATTCAGACCATGTTCCTGCCACAGCCGCGTGTACAGCAACGTCGCATGCAGCACGACCGCGCCGAGCCCGAGGCTCAAAATGCCGATTTTGGCGCTTCCCGTCACCACTTCCCCGCGTGCCAGACGCAGGCCAAGCAGTCCCGCGGCGCTTAGATACAGCGCCAAAGCAAGGAAATTCATGACAGGATTGGTCATAAATGTCGTCCTACTGCGTTCGTCTGGCCATAAAACAGGTCGCCCTACTTTGTTCGTCTAGTCATAATATGAACGCATGATGGC
>NZ_JBAVEJ010000187.1:0-6754 GCF_049587675.1 Sulfuricaulis sp.
GGCGGTTCAGATTCTGCGCTTCGCCGACGACGGTCTCTGGGGCAGGCTTTCGGCCTTAGGGATAATAATGATCTTCATCTCGACCGCGCTCGTGGTCATGGCCACGCTCATCGGCGTAAAGCTCAGGACTGTAGAGGGCGGAGGATAGGCTTGGTTTCCCTGCCGGTGATGCAAGACCGACCGCGCGGGCTTGCAAGCCGCTTTGTGCGGAGTGATTAATGGTGTCTGACCCCATTGATCACTTCCATTTATTTACATGCCCTTGCGGGCCACGCGCAGGAGCCGCATTACCTCGGCCACCACTTTGTGCTGATACTTCTTGATGCGTGCGTGGGCATCCGACAGGCGCTCGTGCCGCGCGGCGTGCTCCCGATGTAATTTGGTCCAGGCCTTGTCCGTTTTCTTCTCGGCCCCGCTCTTGGCCTCCTCCCGCAGCGCAAGCTCGTGGGCGCAGCGACGCTGCTCGCTTTCCCACACGCTGTCCGCGTGGGCGGCCAAGGCGTCGAGCGAGTCTCGCAGCATGTCCTCGACCTCGCGCAAGTCGCCGAGCGCCACGCGCAGTTCCTTGTTCCACTCATCGATGTCAGACCGCCAAGTATCGCTGTCGGACTGCCATTGGCGGTGCTGTACGTGCATCTTCTGCTGGATGGTCTTGCTCATCGGATCCTCCCTTGCCGTAAACGACTGAAAAAAACGCTATGCGAACAGCGGCGGTTCGCTCGAAGCCATCTCAAAAACGTCGCGAGCGGCCGTCAGCCGGGTGAGGACGGAGCGCAGCAGTTATTGAGATAGCTTCTAGACTCGCACTAGCTTGGTCCAGCCAAACCCGCGACGGTAGTCGAGCATCGAGACGACCTTCGGTTGCACACGCACGAACGCCGTCTCCGCCAGATCCTCCGCACTAAGGCCCTTCATGTCCTTGAACTTGCGCGACAGCAGCGCGAGCGCGCGTTTTGTGTCAGCCGGGCGCTCGAGGACCTTCGCGGTGGCGCCCATGGAGAGCCCCGTAATCTTCTTCCAGTTGGCTGTGTCCTTATTGATCGTGAGCGAAACCTTGGACGAGCGCCGCAGGTTGCGAACTTTCTGGCCGTTGCGGTCGCACGCGAAGTAAAGCGTCAGCCCGTCGTTGGCGTAGGTCACCGTCGTCGCCTGCGGGTAACCGTCGGGCCGCACAGTTGCGAGGCTCATGATGCGGTTGGTTATGAGCTGATCGAGGATGAAGCGCTTGGTTGACGGGGTCACGGTTCCTCCCTGCCTGGCAAGGCCGGCACTGACTTGAGGCACGCAGCATGGCACAACCGTCGGGCGGCAACTTTGACGCATATCAGGATCAAGCGGGCAGAAAATATATCGTGCCTGGTCCCCTTTAATTGGCCCCGGTCAGTTCACGCGCCAGCTTGACTCGTGGCTGGCGCTGAGTGTCTTCGCCAAAATCCAACCGGCCGCCGCGCCGCCTCGCGTCCGGGCCACGAGATAAGGCACACTGACCCGCTTCATTATTCTGACCCGGATTTACCCGCCGCCGACAGCCCCAAAGCCTCCATTATCTCGCACCCACCGGGTAAATGCGGGCTGGCGATCATCTGCTATCTTTCCCGTATTACCCGGAAAAATATATGGCAGCACTCCCAACGCCCGGAATGCACACTGAAACAGGACAAGCGCATGCTTGTTTGGAGATGATCGATGAATAGAGATATTTCAAAACTCGTTGTTGGATTAGCGACCATAATATTGGTTGCAGGTTGTCACTGGCACTCCAATAACTCTTCAAGCCAGGTCGCGCCAGTCATTGACCCGGCTTCACAAAACGATTTCGGAGGTTCGGGCGTTGTGCTGGACAATGCGTTAGTCAGCTCCTTTGTGCTGTTTCAAAACGATGCGGTGTCCAGATTAATCAACCGCGATGGTGGCGCGGTTCAGAAAAACGGCGTTAATAATATTTACTCCATTGGCGCCTATGTTGATCCCAACGACGGAAACCGGGTAAAGCTGTTTGTCAACGATCGCGTAAATCACCGCATCCTGATATTTAACGCCATCCCGCAAGACCAGACAGCACAACCTGACGTCGTCGTCGGCCAAGCCAATTTTACCGATGGCGTCCAGAACGCCGGCGCCGGGCCAGCCGGGACTCCATCCGCAGCGGGTTTTAACGAGAACGTACACATGTCTGTGTGTTCGAATGGCATGATGCTCGTCTCCGACCGGCTGAACAACCGCGTGCTTGTTTATAACAAGGTGCCAACGGTCAATGGCACCGCGGCGGATTTCGTGATTGGCCAGCCGGATTTCTCAACGAATGCCCAAGTCAATCCGCCGACAGCGAATTCCTTGTATCACCCGTATACGGCCTACTGCATGGCTTCGAAATTATTCATTGTCGACAAGGATAATAATCGAATACTGGTTTACGATCCGATTCCACTCGGCAACAATCCCACCGCGTCTTACGTTATCGGACAGCCGGACATGACGACGAATACGGCGGGATGTGCGGTGGACAAACTCAACGGCCCTTATGAAATCCTGCGTGTTGGTGACACATTTTTTGTCGCGGACGGAAGTAATAACCGCGTTCTGGCATTTGACAACATTCCCACTGCTTCAGGCCCCTCGGCCAATGCGGTCCTGGGACAAACCGATTTTTCCACATCGTGCCTGCCTAACAAAACAAATACTCCCACGCCTTCCGCCTCATCGCTCTGGTTTCCGAATTCATTGGCGGCGAAAGACAACAGGCTTGCTGTCAGCGATCACAGCAACAACCGGATTATGTTTTTTGACCTTCCGATAACCACAAACCAGTCGGCGTTTGCACAATTCGGTCAACCGGACTTCATCACCGCGACGGAATACAATCCGCCTTCCGCTAACTCCGTGACGAATACCAAGGGGTTAATCTACGATCGGCAATTCATGTGGATAAGCGATGGACGGAACAATCGCCTTACGGTAATTCCGTTACCCTATTAATAAGAAACAAGAGAAGATAAATGCTGAGCGCCTTCGCCAAAATCAAACCGGCCACCACGCTGCCTCACGTCCGGGCCACTGGATAAGGCACACCGATCCGCTTCACTTCGACAACCGGGTTACTTATCAGGAAATCGGGGCCGTGATTGAACTGAAGAGATAGCTGTACAGGTGTATCAGCGGAAACTGTGATCTGAGCTAACCCGGATTTCGGCTTTTCATTCGCGACGCGGGCGTGCCAAAGTCTGGCGCCAGATGTTCAGCGCCGAACGCGCGCTGCCGTCGTAGTGGCGCAGACCCATATTACCGAACACCCGCATCAGCGATTCGCCGTAGTCTCCCGCCGCCGCATAGAAAGTGTCGGTAAGCAGGCAGGTGTCACTGCTGTCGCTGCACGGGCAGGTATCGGCCACTGCCGCATCCAGATAATCGCGGTTGAGCCACCATATTACCGCTTCGAATCGCCGCGTTTGCGCCTCGCCCAGCAGCCAGGTCATGTAGGCTTCGAGTTCGCTGTCGTTGGCCATCGAGGCGGGTATCAGCACGGCGCCGCAACTGCCGCTGGCGCCGTGCTGATAGCTCTGCAGAATCTTCACCGTCGCCCAGCCCGTCTCCGAGATCCAGATCTTGCGCGCCGTGGCGTTCTGGATGGTAGCGTAGGTGTCGGTGGGGTAGGAGAAATTGTATTCAGCGCTGAACTTCCACGGCAACGGGTAGCTCGACAGCGCGAGACGATCGCCCGGTATCGACAGCGCTTCCGGCAGATGCAGCGCAAAACAGGCGGCTGCCGACACACCGCTGCCGCAAGACGCCGCGGGTTCGGCGGTACCGTACAGATACTCCAACTGGAAAGTCGGGAACACCACCAGCTGCGGATAGGCGGCCTTAATGGCATTGTGCACGTCGCTGTACCAGGCGATATACGCGGCCTTGTCCGCCGGCGCACAACGCGCGAACTGCATGTTCATCTCGATGGCCGGACTGAAGAACGCCGGCTGGGTCAGGTCGATGATGTATTTCGCGTAGTTGATATAGGCCAGTTTGTAATTCTGCGCATTGGCATCGCTCGAAAAGCGGTAACACCCGGCGGTATCGGCCGGCGCCCAGTTTTCCGTGCGCGCCCCGCCGTTATCGATGTTCGGCGCGAGAGTGGTACGGTTGCCGAGCGGTGACAAAGCGACATACAGGGTCTTGCCCGTCGCACGGGCGTTGTTCGCGAGAGTGGTCCACTGTGTTACCCAAGCGGACGGCAGGGTGCTGGAATTCTGAAATTGATTCCAGGGAATGCCCAGAAAGTCGTCCACATGGACCGACAGCAGATCGCGGTCATCGAGATTCTCGAAGCGCCAATCGGGAAATGCGGTAGCGGTGGTGAAGAACGGGGTGCTGCCCAAATAGAACGGGCGGGAAGCCGTGGTGGCGGTGGAACCACTCGATTTATGCGAACCGCATGCCTGGACAGCAACCAGCGTTACCATCGCCAGACCGACCAGGGCAAAGATCGTCCTTTTGTTCACCGTCATATTCCTGTATTGGGTATGTCGGCCCAAGTGTAATCCGCAAAATTAAATCGTGCATGAGCTACCCCCTGCTTCCAGACTCCCAAGTAAACCACGCTGACCACAGAGGGGAGTACCATGAAAATCGAACAGGTTGTGTTCGATTTTCATGGTAGCGAGGCTACGACCACGCCTCGATTTTCAATCCTTTCACTTTCTTGAATTCCCGGACGTTATTCGTCACGAGCACGACATTAAGGCTCTCGGCTTGGCCGGCAATCAGCATGTCGAGCGGGCCGATGGGATCGCCTGCCTTTTCCAACTGCGCGCGAATTTCGCCATAGGCGATAGCGGCGCTTTCATCGAACGCCATCATTTCAAGCGGCGCCAGGAACAGATCGAGCGCTTCATGGTTTTGTCTGGAGCGCTGGCTTTTGGAGGCGCCGTAACGCAGTTCGGCGACCGTAACGGCGGAGACACCGACATCACCCGCCCGGCAGACGTGAAGCTTTTCGATAACCGAGGACGGCCGTTTATTGATGAGATAAATGCAGGCGTCCCTATCCAGCAGATCTTTCATTCAAAGAACTTTGCCCGGCGTTGTTGTTTCCTGGGCTGACGCCGGTGAGGGAAGTCGGAGGAAAATCGCCCCAGGCCTTCTTCCAGAACCTGCCACGGATTGTCGAGCGGGAACAGGACAACGGCGTTGCCGATCTTCTTGATAACGACTCGGTCGCCCTTGAAGCGGTACTCCTTGGGCAGGCGCACGGCCTGGCTTCGTCCGTTCTGAAACAGCTTGGCGGTATCCACGGTCCTCTACTCGAAATACATACCTGTATATATTTTTTGAGTGGCCTGTCCAGACTGACGCCGACGCCAAGGCCTTCTTAAAAATCTTCACCCCCTGTTTCACAAACTCCACCGCCTTGGCTTCCATGCCTTTCTGAAGCGCCTCCTCTTCCGACAGCTTCTGGCTGGCAGCACATGCCGAGAAGACGAGCGGCGACTCAGGCAGCGTGCAAGGTCAGCATCGCCTTGGGATTTTTCTCCACGATCCGCAGCAAGGCGCGTGCCGGGCCGGTGGGACGGGTGCGGCCCTGTTCCCAGTTCTGGAGTGTGCGCAAGTTGACGCCGATGAGCGCGGCGAACTGCGATTGGCTCAAACCCGACTTGCGACGGATTGCGCGCACGTTCGGCTCGCGGACCTTGGTCACCCGCACCCCCGCCACTTTCTCGCCGCGCATGTGGCGGCCCATGTCCTGTACGCTGGAAACCAGTTCCGCGAAAGCCTTCTTATCCATCGTGTGTCTCCTGTTTCATAATGCGCGCCAACTGCTTGAGCTGTTCGCGTGTAAGGTCCGATTGCTCGTTCTTGGCATAAGCATAGACAAGGTAACAATGTTCCCGTCGCGCCCACCAGTAGTAAATCACCCGTGCCCCACCGCGTTTGCCGCGACCCGGGAGCGGCACGCGCAGCTTGCGTAATCCACCGCCTCCGGAAATGACGTCGCCTGCCTCGGGGTCGGCCAGCAGCATTTCCTGAATCCTTTGTAACGCTTCATCGTCGAACAGACCGGCCGCCACGCGCGTGAACACCGGGAGTTCAACGAAGATCATGAACTGACCATACGCTAACAGCGTATAGCTGTCAACCGGCCATGAATGTTGAGTGCTTTATTACTGAAGGTCCCGTGGCTTTTTCTGTTGCCTGAAATCAGGAGGCAATAAACGCCGCCGCGCGCGCGATCACGTCCGGGTCGCGCAGGATGCGGCGGTGTCCGAGGCCGGTGGTGCGGACGAATTGCGCGCCGGGCCAGGCCTGCGCCACCGCGATGCCTTCCTCGATGGGAACGTCACGGTCGTCCTGGTCGTGGATCACCAGGCCCGGCACGTCGAGTTGGCGTGCCAGGACTTCGGGGGCAAAGCGCTGCCATAGATCGGCGCCGAACTGCGCCTCGAATTTGCGGTTGAATATTTCCTGCACCCGGGGGCCGATATCCAGCGCAGTGAAAAACTTTTGCGTGAGGTGGCGCACATTGTCCGGCGGGCTGATGGCAACGATGCGGTTCACCTTGAGCCCCTGCTGCACGGCGTAGATCGCACAGGCGACTCCGAAGGAATGCCCGATGACCGCGTGCACCGGCCCGCAGGCCCGGGCCACGGCGTGGATGGCCTCGCTGATTTCCGGCAGGTTGGTGGCGCGCCCCGGCGAGCGGCCGTGTGCCGGCGTATCGAACGTCACCACCCGGAAGCCGGCGCGGACCAGCATTGGTGCGAAC
>NZ_JBAVEJ010000188.1:0-4228 GCF_049587675.1 Sulfuricaulis sp.
ACCGAAGCGGACCTTCTTGATGCATACCCCGACTTGACGCGCGACGATGTCCGGGCGGCCATGGCCTATGCCGCGGATACGTTGGCCCACGAAGAGACAATCATCATCGAACCACCGACAAAAACCGCCCGAGGATGATGGGTGCGTTTTCTTGCGGATGAAAGCTGCGATTTTGCAGTAGTCAGGGTATTACGCGGGGCGGGTCACGATGTGGCAGCCGTGCGCGAATTGTCACGGGGCGCGGCCGATGACGTGGTCATTGAGATCGCGGTCCGTGAAAACCCATCCTTCTGACGGAAGACAAGGATTTTGGACAGTTGGTTCACGCACAAGCGGCAAATCCCCCCGGTGTAATTTTCATTCGCTTCCCCGGAAATGCCCGGCAGGCATTGACCGAGGCAATCATGCAGCTTGTCGCCATGGGCGAAGAAAAAATCAAAGGAAAGTTTATCGTTGTCCAGCCGGGTCGCATAAGAGTAACGTGACTGAGCGGGTCACATCCGGTAGTGCTGACGCATGCCGAGTACGACGGTGATAAGAAGTGGGGGCGGAATTAAAGGGCCTGTCTCAATTATCCACGAGAGACCAGACCATGAGAAAATCCTTTTCCTTGTCCCAAGTCTACGGCTGGCTTCCGCTCGATCCGGTGGTGTTGGTGACCACGGCGCAGAAGGGCGGCGCGAACATCTGGATCGACCCGGCGCGTAAACATCCGCGCACCTTGCATCACCTCGGCAAGGGCCGTTTCGTCGTCGACGGCAGAACAATTACGCTGCCTTCGCGAATGAAGTGAGGTCGAATCCCCGCTGCGCGGGGATGATATTCAAACCCTGTTGCCGCCCAGGGTGCAACAAAACACGTTGCACCCGTTCGGCGGCGTGAACACACGTTAAGTGTGTTCACGAAAACTCCGCCTCACCCACCTTCGCGGGGGTGACAAACACTGTTGGGGTTCGCTTTGCTCACCCCAACCTACATTACTGGCGAAGGCCGCGGGTGTGAGCCGCGAAAGTCTCTATCGTACGCTTTCGCGGCGGGGCAATCCGAAGATCGACACCGTGATGGCCTTGCTGCGGGCCATGGGGCTTAAGCTGAGTATCGATCAGCGTAAGGCGGCATAAGGATGGCAAAGCATAAGATGATTCCGGAAGTCGTACACTAAACTGCGCTCTGTGCCTGCCGCGCGTAAAGGACATCCGAAGGTAAACCTGAAACCGGCATGATGCATGACCTTTACATCGGCATTGATTATTCCGGAAATGACAACCCCTCCTTCCGTACGCGGCCCTCGGCGAATGGGTATTTCGGGCCGTCGCGGTGCTCAGGCCTTCTTGGCCCAGAGCATGCACCAGCCGTTGGGGCTGACCTTGCCCTCGACCACCTGGCAGGTGCTGGACCCGGCGATGAAGTGCATGCAGTTGGCGCAATTCTGATCGCCCTTGGGTTGTTCCTGGTACTGGGCTTGCGCTTTGCTCAGCTTGCCGCCCTGTGCCGTGGCGCCCTTTTCGGGAGTGGTTCCGGAGGGCGGCGCGCCTTCGGCCGGGCCGCCTTGAGGTGCGCCACCCGCACCCGGTGCAGGCGCCGCTGGGGCAGCAGTCTCGGGAGCTGGTGTCTGCCGAGCAGGGGGCTCATCCTTTTTTTGGCAGCCGGCCACGGTAAGCACCAGCAATGCCACGCCGCGCAGCACAGTTCGACGTTCGGAATTATAGTTTGACATGATTAATCCCTCCTTTTTTCCGTAATAGAAGTGATTGGACATTCCACTGCAGAAACTTGAGAAACATCACGCTTGCGGATTTCCCGGCGTCGATTGTGTCCGGGGAGGTACAACGTAAATGATGCTACGTCCGTTGTTCGGGTGATATCAACCCCAAATTTAATGCGTTAATGCAAATGAGATAGCGGCTTCCATTGAAAGTTTTTGTGTCGCTGTCTAGCAAATGGTCTGGGCATGACTCGATTTTTCCATGCCGCGGCAGAAGAACAGCAACCGATGGGCGTTGCGGCACAAGTGACTAACGGAAATGAAATGAGCGGTGCACTTGGGGGGTTGTAATGCGTCAATACCAGAACAATCCCGGATAGAGGCTGTCAGAATGAAACAGCGCATGGAACATCGCTTGAGTTCTGTCGCCAACCTGTCAACATCGAGATTATCCTGTATTCCTCAGGCTTCGGAGTGATCCGGACGAAAACGCGCATCCGGACCGTTGACACTGGGGACCAAGCCGGCGGCGAGGGCGGTCTTAATTACTTTCCGGCCCCAGCGAGTAATTAGTAACAAACGGAACGTAGATCTACTCCGGAGCAGGTGTGACGCGGTTGGCGCGGCCGAAGATCAGGAGTCCCGGCATGAAAAAAATCATTGTGGCCTTCACGATCATGCTTCTTGCGCCCCGTTGCCTGCTGGCGGAAATGATGCCGGATCAGCTGGTGCGCACGACCGTCGGCAAGATCACTCTGCTGCTCAAGGCGGACCGCGACGTCGATGCCGAGGATCCTCGGAGACTGTACGCCATGATGGATTTTTGCGAGGAGGTGCTGCCGCATATTGATTTCCGTGCAATGTCCAAGTTCGCGTTGGGACGCTACTGGCGCGAGGCCACCCAAGATCAGCGCGTACGGTTCACGCACGAGTTCCGGAACCTCCTCGTGCGGACCTATGGCACCGCGCTACGCAAATACAGCGAGCGCCAGGTCATTTATCTGCCGTTTTCCGGCGCGCCCAGCGACAAAACCGCGGTAGTGAAGACCGTGGTCAAGCCGGCGGGCGGCGGACCGGCCATTCCCATCAACTACAGCTTTTACAAGGACCATTCTGTCTGGAAGCTGTACGACATCGCCATCGACGGCGTGAGTCTCGTCAACACCTTCCATGACGTCTATGCGGACATAATTAACAAAAAAGGTATCGATGCCCTGATTGCGGATATCGCTGAGAGCAACAACAAACTGCCAAGTGGCAAAGGTGGCGCGCCGAAACCTGCGAAGTCGCCCAAAAAGAGCGCCGGCAAATGAGCACGGGGTTTCTGAATTAACGGGGCCAGGCTCAATTATTCCGCTTTCGCGGGGATGACAACCATTATTTCAAAACCCGGCTGGCTCAGTAATTGGTGCCGAACGAACGGTCGGTGGCGGATGCGGGGGTGGGCAGATTGGCGAGCCGGCTGCCTTGCGTAACCGGGCCGTCGTTGAAAAGCCGGCGCAGATACTTGTTGCCACCCTGACCGGAAAAGTTTTTATTGAGCTCCCTGGCGGTTGTCCGCGCCGTGAGCGGCAGGCCATGCTCCTGATAATAATTGCGGAGGAACACAATCACTTCCCAATGTCTATCGTTGAAATCCATGCCTTCGTTTACTGCCAGCGCCAGGGATTTGCTGCGATCCCAGCACTGGTCGGTTAGTTCTGTCAAACGGTCGCCGATGTCTCTGCTTGAAGTCTCGGTGTCCTGCGGATCGACGGTAAATTGTTTCATGTGTATGTCCTTGTGAGCCGTGTGAAGTGGGGCGGTGGTCGTTCACCCTTCGAGAGGCTCAGGGCGAACGGGGCTTAAGTAAATGTACGAAGCTTCGGACGAGGAATAGCAGTGCCTGGCTTCAAAGACGGGAGCGCGCTGTGGCAGCGCGCGCTCCCGTCTGTTTGCCGTTTCGGCAGGGCCCAATCCCCGCTCAGGCCAGCTGAAACCTCAGTTGGTATAGTCGCCCGTGGGGTTGCTCTGCGTTTTCGATAAATCCTGCTCCGGGTGCTCAACGGGTATGTCGAGATAAGCCTGGAGTGAGGATTTGGTTTCGAAGTAAATCGTCAGGTTGTTGGAGTCGCCACCCTCGACGAGATGGGGCCGGTCTTTCAGGCTGGTAATGTTGAAGCCGTTGATCGGGTCCGTAGTGCTGATGATATTGGTGTATCTCATGGTTAACCCTCCGTGGGTTTGTCCACTCCCGCCAATCCGGGGGAAGTGTGCGTCTAATAACTGACTAAATCAGTCAGGAATAGCCACTATACGCGTTATGAGCTCAATAGCGAGGTATATCTGACATGAGGCAAATACAGGCGCGTCAGCCTCAGATTTCAGAAACTGGGTTTGATCGACCGCCTGCGATACCGCCAATTCGAATTAAAGCGGCCATGACCGGTTATCTACGAGAGACACGACAATGAAATAAAAGGTGTCGGAGTGATTAAAGATTTAAGTAGCGGGAATAGGGCGTGGATCTGTGCAACCGGTCTG
>NZ_JBAVEJ010000189.1:0-2029 GCF_049587675.1 Sulfuricaulis sp.
GCGCTCTCTTCACCGCCGAAACCAAGCGAGCCGTCGAGCAAGCCATCCACAAACCACTTGAAACCGACGGGCACCTCGTAGAGCTTGCGACCAAGCTTGGCCGTGACGCGATCGATCATCTGGCTACTTACTACCGTCTTACCGACGGCCACTGACTTGCTCCACTTCGGTCGATGCTGAAAGAGGTAGAAAATGGCGACCGAGAGGTAATGATTGGGCGGCAGCAAACCCGCGTTCCGGGTGACGATCCCGTGCCGATCGTGGTCGGTGTCGCAGGCGAAGGCGATGTCGAAGCGATCCTTGAGGTCGATCAAGCGCTGCATGGCGTAGGACGAGGATGGATCCATGCGGATCTGACCGTCCCAATCGACCGTCATGAATCGGAAGGTCGGATCGACGACGTCGTTCACCACCGTGAGATTCAAGCCATAGCGTTCGGCAATCGGGCCCCAATAATGGACACCGGCGCCACCGAGCGGATCCACGCCCATCCTGATGTTCGCGCCGCGAATCGCATCCATATCGAGCACGCTGCCGAGATCGCTAACGTAAGCGTTGAGATAGTCGTGGCGGTGCGTCGTGGCCGCGTGCAGCGCCTTCTCGAAAGACATTCGTTTCACACCCTCAAGGCCGCTTTGCAGAAACTCATTGGCCCGGGCTTCGATCCATCCGGTGACGTCGTTGTCCGCCGGCCCGCCGTTGGGCGGGTTGTACTTGAAGCCGCCGTTGTCGGGCGGATTGTGCGAAGGCGTTATGACGATGCCGTCCGCCAGCCCGGTATCGCGGCCGCGGTTGTAAGCGAGTATGGCGTGAGAAATCACCGGCGTGGGCGTATATTCGCCCTTGTCCGCGAGCATGACGTCCACACCGTTGGCCGCCAGCACTTCGAGCGCACTGGTAAACGCCGGTTCCGAAAGCGCGTGCGTGTCGATCCCCAGAAACAGTGGGCCATCGATACGCTGCTGCTTGCGGTACTGGCAGATGGCCTGACTGATGGCAAGAACATGCGATTCGTTGAAGCTATTTTCGAACGCGGAACCACGATGCCCCGAGGTGCCAAATGCAACTCTTTGCCCGGACACCGAAGCGTCGGGCATATTGGAGTAGTAGGCCGTGATGAGTCTGGGTACATTGACGAGCATCGTCGGCGGAGCGGGCTTCCCTGCCAATGGACTTATTTTCATTTCCACATTACGTCGGATTCTGCCTTTGCTGCGGCAGCAAGAAGATTAATGAGAGGCAGCGCTCGATTAGCCATGCTGACCAACGGCTCATCCGCATCCTTGTCCTCAACTGGCGGAGAGGCTTTTTCTGCATCGATAGCGGCTGTTAACCGGCTCAGGGCCGCAGGAACATCTGCCGCCAGAATCGCGCCGGGAACGGTTGCGCTGTGTCCCATCATTTTCAGCATGGCTAGCGCGACATCCCTGAACATGGTGATGTCGGCGTAGGCATCGGTCGTAAAAGTCACCAACATGGTGTACTCCTCGAATGAATAATTTAGTATCTACTTGTGCCATTGCGCGCGGCCATCAAACATGCGCTCACAGGTTTTCAATCTCCTTGTTGCATGGTACACCACCTGTTCCCTGGCTGCGGCGTAGCGTGCCACTGGTCAGCAGTCGCGCGTGATGCAGCGGCTTTGACCGAGATCGTGCAGCTGTTGTGTGGCTTTCATCACATCGCCTATCGCGTGCCGCCGTCTTTGGAGCTGCCGAGCAAGGTGGAAAAATCGACATTGATCAGCTCACCGATACGCTCAATCGTGATAGCAGCGTGCGGATAGGCGGCGATATTTCCAGGATCGAGCGCGTAGTGGCCCTGACGTGGGAAGACGGTGGTCAGACGATCTCCCCAGACTTTTTTCACCGCCGCCAGAATGCGCAGCTTGTCGTCCACCATGACGTAATGGCGAGCCGGGTAACGCTGTTCGACGTCAGCGAGCACTTGCTCTTTGTGCAGATAAATCAGCACCCGGCCCTCGACCGCGTCCCACAATCCCGATCGCTGTACCTTGCGCGGCTGGAAC
>NZ_JBAVEJ010000190.1:0-18540 GCF_049587675.1 Sulfuricaulis sp.
TGCCGCCGCCGCGTGGAATGATGGTGAGCCCGAGATCGATGCAGGCGCGCACGATGTGCACCACTTCATTCTCGGTGTCGGGCGTGATGACCACGAACGGCAGCTCGACGCGCCAGTCGCTGGCATCGGTGACGTGCGACACGCGTGTCATGCCGTCGAAGCCGATGTTGTCGCGGCGCGTGACGCGCGCCAGCCGCTTGAGCGCTTGCTGGCGCAAGTGCTTTTGCGCCGGCAGCCAGGCCTCGAAACGGCGCACCGCCACGCGCGCCGCGTCCTCGAGCCGGAGCGCGAGTTCATTGCCTTCGGCGCGCGCCAGGATCTGGTCGAGGCGGTGATGCAGCGCATGCGTGAGCGACTTCCAACGCTTCGGGTTCTCCATGAGGTCATCCTGGATGAACGGGTTGCGGGTGATGACCCACATGTCGCCCAGCACTTCGAACAGCATGCGTGCCGAGCGTCCGGTCCGGCGCTGCCCGCGCAGGGTCTCGAGCACCCCCCAGGTTTCCTCGCCGAGAAAACGGATGACGATCTCGCGGTCGGAGAACGAAGTGTAGTTGTATGGAATCTCGCGGATGCGCCGGCTCGCGAGCGCCTCGCTGATGCCGCCGGGTGTCGCGCTGTTCGGGGAAATGGACATCATGGATAGAGAATAATACGCTTCCTGTCACCCGTGCGGGGTGTATTTACAGACGCTGACTCCAAATATTTTTTAACCGTACGGGCGTTACCAATCGCTTAAAGCCTTGTATTTCACAAAGGTATCGACGATGACAATAGCGCCCCGTCCGCACACGAAAACCGTTCCACATCACGGCGTGGGGACGCGGGTACGGCGGCTGCGCTGGACCGCGTTCGCGCTCGTGTCCGTGTCCTACATGCTGGCGTTCTTCCACCGCGTGGCGCCGGCCGCCATCGCTTCCGATCTGCAGCAGGCATTCAGCGCCAGCGCCGCGGCACTGGGCGGCCTCGCCGCGACTTATTTTTACGTGTACACCGTGATGCAAATCCCGACCGGCATCCTGGTGGACACCATCGGGCCGCGCCGCATCGTCACTCTGGGCGGCATCGTGGCCGGCGCCGGGTCTCTTATGTTCGCTTATGCCGCGACGCTGACCGAGGCCTCGATCGGCCGGTTGCTGATCGGGCTGGGCGTGTCGGTGACGTTCATCGCGCTGCTCAAGCTCAACGCCGCCTGGTTCCACGACCGCCACTTCGGCACCGCAGTTGGGCTCACGCTGCTGCTTGGCAACGTCGGCTCGGTGTTGGCGGCCGCACCATTAGCGTGGGTGTTGCAGTTCACGTCCTGGCGCACGGTGTTCGTGGTCCTCGGCGGTGTGTCGTTCGCGACCGCCGCGCTGACCTGGCTGTTCGTGCGCGATCATCCGGGCGAGGCCGGCCTGCCAAGCCTGCGTGAGCTGGACGGCGAGGCGGCGCATCCGCGCCACGAGGGTCACTGGTTCGAGGGGCTCATGACCGTGCTTCGCAACCGCCTCACCTGGCCGAACTTCTGGATGAATCTCGGCGTCGGCGGATCGTTCCTCGCGTTTGCCGGGCTGTGGGCGGTGCCGTATCTGCAGGGCGTGTACGGCATGGATCGCGCCGCCGCCACGCTGCACACGAGCCTGATGCTGGCGGGCTTCGCCATCGGCGCGATTTCGGTGGGCACGCTGTCCGACCGCGTGGGCCGGCGCAAGCCGGTGCTGATCGCGACCGCCTTCGTTCATCTGCTGTGCTGGTTGCCGCTGGTATTTTCCCTGCCGATGCCGCGGCTCGCGAGCTACCTGTTGTTCCTGCTCATGGGATTGAGCGCCGCGAGTTTTACCCTGAGCTGGGCATGCGTGAAGGAAGTGAACCCGCACGCGCTCTCCGGCATCGCCACCAGCGTGGCCAACACCGGGGTGTTTCTCGGCACCGGCATCCTGCAGCCGCTGGTGGGCTGGACGATAGATCGCGCGGGCATCACGACAGGCGCCGCGGCACAGTACCACGCCGGCATGCTGATCTTCTTTGCCTGTGTCGTGTTCGGATTTGCCGGCAGCCTGCGCGTGCGCGAAACCTACTGTCGCTACCTCCATCGCTAGCTTGTGCGGATTCATCGGGGTGATGGTCCGGGGTGGATTCTCATCGGCACGTAAATTAGGTACCGTAAGCCCGGGCCCGCCAGGAGAGACGAGAGGCATGACGGACCCCACTCAAAAAATGGAGAAGAATCATCAAAGCTTCACTCAAACCCGGCATTACTCACGAACTCAGATTCCGCTTGCCGGAATCCAAAACCGTCCCGCATCTGTATCCGGAGGCGCCGGAGTTCCAGGCGATGCCGCGCGTGTTTGCCACCGGTTTCCTGGTCGGCTTTATCGAGTGGGCCTGCATCCAGGCGGTGCACGCGCATCTCGACTGGCCGCGCGAGCAGAGCGTGGGCACGCACGTGAATATCAGCCACCTCGCGGCGACGCCGCCGGGGCTGGAGGTCGTTGCGCGGGTACGGCTCGTCGAGGTCGACGGCCGGCGGCTGGTATTCGAGGTCGAGGCGAGCGACGGCGTGGACGTGATCAGTCGCGGCACGCACGAACGTTTCATTATCGACGTGGAGAAGTTTGTGCAGAAGGCCGAACAGAAAGCCGCAGCGGCCGGAGGGTAACGGATATCAGTCGCGCGGCTTTATGTCACGCCGTGTTGCTTGAGCCACGCCTGCATGCGTTTCCAACCGTCCAGTGCTGGACCCGCGCGGTAGCTCGGGCGGTAATCGGCGTTGAAGCCGTGCGGGGCGTCGGGATAGATGACGATCTTCGAGGGGTTCTTCGCCGCCTTGAGATCGCTCTGCATCATCTCTATGGTCTTCACCGGGATGCTCTGATCCTCGGCGCCATAGAGCCCGAGCACCGGGGCCTTGAGCGATTTGACGAGATCGAGCGGCTGCTGCGGATGCAACGGATCGGCATCGCCCGTGAGTCGTCCATACCACGCGACACCGGCCTTGAGCTTGGGATTGTGCGCGGCGTACAGCCACACGATGCGCCCGCCCCAGCAGAAACCGGTGATGCCGAGTTTCGCGCCGTCGCCGTTGTTCTTCGCCGCCCACGTCGCCGTGGCGTCGAGATCGCTCATGACCTGCGCATCGGGGACCTTCGTCACCACGTCCTGGAGAATCTTTTGAATGTCCGTCATCTTCGAGACATCACCCTGGCGCGCGAACAGTTCAGGCGCGACCGCGAGATAACCGAGCTTGCCGAGTCGCCGGCAGACGTCACGGATATGCTCGTGCACGCCGAAGATTTCCTGTACCACCAGCACAGTAGCCAGGTTCTTGCCTTTCTCCGGCATCGCGCGATAGGCCGGGATCTGGCCATCCTCGACGGGGATATTCACCTCGCCCGCGATCAGGCCCTTGCCGTCGGTCTGGATCACGGTCTGCGCCGCGATCGGGCGTACCGCCGCGGCAAAGCCGGCGGCCAGCACGGTGACGATGAAATCACGACGGGTGAATTCCGTGGGTGGGGACAGACTCAATAGATCTTCCTTGATGTTCATGATTCTCCCTCCAGAGGCGCCTGGCTGCAGGCAGTGCCAAGCGGAGTCCATGTTACTACCGGACCCGGCGGGAAAAAATACGACCATGTGCGGGGGTTTAGCGTCGCAAGCCGAGTGGATCGTCCGGATTCACGCCATCCTGAAACGGTTTCTTGCGGTCGTTGTTGGTGACCTGATAAACCTTGCCGATCCAGTTGTTGATCACGGCCTCGGCGGTGTCGTGCCAGGTGTTGTCGAGGTTGGGCACGACGATGGATTCCGGCAGGCCGGGAATCGGAGTGCCCCTGGCCTTGGCCGCGACGACCACGTCCCGGTGCTCATCCAGAATCGCCTCGGTGATGAGGCTGAAGTAGTTTTCCGGGAACGGCGGGTAATCAGCGCGTTCGCCTTTCGCAAAGCGCGCGATCTCGCGCTTGTATTCCTTGAACAGGCTGATGGTGTCGTATTCCGGGTGCCCCTGGAAAAATATGAGGCGAAAACGGTCCTCGCTCGCGGCCAGGTGCACGCCGGCCTCGTCGCTTTCGGCCAGGATATGCAGCCCCGCGGCCTCGAACTGCTCGCGGTCGATCTGGTTGAAGCGCGAGTGCGGTACGTCGAAGCGGGTATTCACGTCGGACACCAGCGGGTGCGTGCGATCCACCACGCTGTGTGAATAAACCCCCCAGCGCTTGAAACCCAGGTGCCGGCGCTTCTTGCCGTAGCGGAACTGGAGCACGGCGTGGGTCGCGAGGCACGAGCACAGCGTGGATGTGACGTATTCGTAGGCCCAGTCGATCACCTTGTTGAGCGGTTTCCAGAACGGCTCGAGCGCCAGATCCGGTTGAGTCACGTTGGCGCCGGTGATGATCAGTGCGTCCAGTCCCTGTTCCTTGATCTGGTCGAAGCTCTCGTAGTATTGACCAACGTAGGCTTCCGCCTCGGTGCCGCGCTTGAGTTCCTTCACCGTGAACGGGTGCATGTAAAACTGCGCGATCTGATTCGACTCGCCCACGAGCCGGAAGAACTGGCGCTCGGTCGCGGCCAGTGCCGCGTCTGGCATCATGTTGAGCAGGCCGATGTGCAGCTCGCGGATGTCCTGATGCAGCGCGACATCGCCCGCAACAACGTTCTCGCCTTCCTGTTTGAGGCGGTCGAAGGTGGGCAGCTTGGAATTGGCGACCAGCGGCATGGCGGAACCCGGGTTACCTTTCCAGAACCTTTTCCACGAGACGCAGGAAGCCCGCCTCATCGCGCACTTCCTTGAGCTCGTCGGTGGTAATCGTGTAACCGTATTTATCCGCGATCGCCTGGTAACGTGGCACGCGCGAGTAGAACAGGCGCGGGAACATCCAGCGCACGAAGTCGTCCGGGTCGATCTGTGCCACGTAAGCGCAGCCCTTGTCACGCAGGTAGATCCCCAGTTGTTCGTCGAGGAACGCCTCGCGATAGTACAGCGGTTTCGGATCCTCCTCGGCGCGGCGGATCAGTTCCTGTTCGTCTTTTTCGTTGGCCTTGAGATACAGGATCAGGGTGTGTTCGGCCAGTATCTCGATCGTCGCCGGATCGTCGAGTTCGCACAGCGAACCGCCGGCGTCGTTGACGAAGTGGCGGTAGCCGTAGATCTCGCCGGCCTTGCGGATGAATTCCGGCACGTCGCGCATCGCCGCGATCTCGGCCTGGCGGTGCAGTTCCTGGCGGTGCTTGAATTCCTTGAGGCCGAGACCGCCCTTTTCCGGGTTGCCCAGCTTGCCGAGAAAACTCGACACCGGCTGGAGATTGTCCACGGTGATGTTATTGCGGATGTAAATCGAGTCCGAGCGCAACAGGTCACGCAGGAACGGCACCTGCATCGCCTGCTGCTTGATGTGGTCGAGGATCGGCTCGTCGAGATAACGCGTGCCGATGCGGTAGTCGCCCGAATAATGGAACCAGTTGCGCTTGCGCAGCCGCGCGGCCAGGCGGGTTTTGCCCACCCCGGACATCCCGAGGAGAGTAACGCACTTGTTGTCCCAGGCCTTGAAGTCTTTGGCGCTTAATTTCATCTTGGTGTTGTTCGCCGATGGTCTGTCTATTGTATGACAGGATCGGCCGAATCGCCTGTGCCCGTCACGGCGCGCGGCATCGCGCCCGGTCGCCTCGTCATTCCCGGAACTCGCCGCTATAATGGCCGCCCTTTTGGACCCGACCGACTAACGCATGACCACCGCTATTCCGATCAAGCTCGAGGGCGATATAAAAATCACCCCCGAGAACAAATGCACCTACTGCCGGGGCGCGACTTGCTGCACCTACTACACCCACCACATCGATACGCCGCGTTCGATGGAGGATTTCGACCTGCTGCTGTGGCAGATCTCGCACCAGAACACGCAGATGTACAAGGACGAGGACGGCTGGTATCTGCTGATCAACAATCCCTGCCGGCATCTGCAACCCGGCGGGCGCTGCGGTATCTACGAGACCCGCCCGCAGATTTGCCGCGAACATTCGAACGATGGCTGCGAATTCGAGGGACCGAGTGGCGAGGAGGATTTCGAACTGTTTTTTCGCGACTACGATTCGCTACTCGCCCATTGCCGCAAGAAGTTCAAGCACTGGGACCGGCGGTTCATGGGCGCTGGCCCGCCGAAGGCGCGCGTCCCACAAGCTCAAGCGTAAATATGTTTCCCAGCGCCTGACGCAATTCGCGACCACTGACGGGTTGGCCGGTGGCGGTAGTCTGCCAGACGGCGCAGCTTAAGCGCGACACCAGCGGTTGACGCGCCGACTGGAGTTCAAGCACCCGCGCCTGTATCTGAAAACCTTCCTGGGTTTCGGTCTCTGTTCCGGTTCGGGCAATGACAAATTCATCCGCCGTGATGGTCTGGGGCGCGTTCTTCGGTTCGCGTAATTCAAACTTGCAGTGCGGGTGATAGCGGCTGACCTGCGGCCATGGCAGCCACTGTCCTCCCTGCAGGTAAATCGCCGCGGCAAAAGCCGGGATCGTCACGGACTGGTGCAGCACCAGGCGCGAGCCGAGGGGAATGACGAAGTAAGGAGAATTTTCGTCGGTCTCGCCGCGGTTCTGGCACGACGAGAACAGCAATGGCAGTGTCAGCAGCAGGCGCTTCAGGTTCATCGCGGTAATCCGGTCCACGGGCGGGTGATGATGCCAGATTGGATGCGTGGCGTCGCGCCGCGCTACGTGGCTACTTACGGTGCTTGTCGGAAGAAATAACTAACTTTTATGCGGGGCCAATTGCAGCGTGAATATCTTGCCCAAGACCTTGCGTATTTCCATGATTGAAACATGCTGGCCTTCGGAGGGATATGCCGATTGTCCGCAGCTCAGAAGGTATACGTCGGGCTGCCTGGCGGAGCGCAGCATGAGCCGCGTCCTGTAGGTCTGCAGGCTGGCACCGCCGTGGTCCATCCCGACGTTGAGCCCGATACCGGCCGACATTTGCGCGAGCTGAAGACTGTCGAGCGCGACGCTGTCACTGGTTTCCTGCACCACCTTGATGATTTCGAAATCGTCGGGCTCCACGGTTTGCCCCGTGTCCCGGCGATGAATCAGTTCGAATTTGCAGTGCGGATAATACTGGTTGGTCCGACCCGCCGGCACGACCTCGCCGCCTTGCAAAAATACCGCCACCTGCTCGGCCGGAATGGTAACGGTGCGGGTGAGCGTTAGGATTGAGCCCACTGGAATGGGATAATAAGGCGAGTTCTCGTTGCCCTCGTAGTCCGCTGTCTGGCAGGCGGCAAGGAAGGCAACAACAGACAGGAGAATAAGCTGTCGCATATCTACCTCCTTCACGGGGTGTCGCGGTCCCCTCAAATGATATGCCTAATATCTTTACCCTGACAGCCGGGCCCGCCGTCAATAAAATGCCTTCTCTCCGTGGGGACGCACGCGAAAACGTTTGTACACCCACTGATACTGCTCCGGCGCGGCGCGCACGCATTTTTCCACCATGGCGTTGACCGTGGCCGCGGAAGATTCGATGTCGCCATGATTGATGTCCGATGGTGCGGGGAGAAAATGCAGGTGGTAACCGCGGCCGTAAGGCAGGCGTTCGGCGTAGCCGAATATCACGGGCGCGCCGGTTTTGAGGGCGAGGCGTGACAGCAACACCATGGTGCTCGCCGGAATACCGAAGAAGGGTGCGAACACGTTGCCGCTGCGCGCGGACGGTACCTGATCCGGCAGGATCCCGACCATCTCACCGCGCTCGAGCGTCTTGTACAGCGCGCGGATGCCGGTGTTGTCGGCGGGCACGAGGCGCGCGCTGAAGCGCTCGCGGGTAACGCGCATCAGTTTCCCCAGCTGCGAAATGGACGGTGCGCGGTACAGGCTGGTCATGGGGTGATGAAGCGAAGCCCAGAGCCCCACCATCTCCCACGCACCCAGGTGCGGAGCCGCGAGCAGCAGCCCCCGGCCATGGTGTATGGCTTTTTCCAGCGTGTCTTTCCCGCTGACTCGCCGCACCAGCCGGCGGATTTTTTTTTCATTGCTGGTCCAAAGCACGCCGATCTCGGTGACGGACTTGCCCGACTCGATCATGTTGCGTCGCAATAACCGCCGACGCGCCCGTCGGCTCATTTCGGGAAAACACAATTCAATATTGATTTCGGCGGTGCGCCGGCGCTTGTTGGGGATGACCAGAAATAACCAGCCTAAAACGGCACCCAGTGCGTGCGCCATCGGCAGGGGAAGCGCGGCGAACAGATAAAACGCGAGCTTGAGAAAAAACGCGCGCATCAGGAGCCGGGCATGATCTCGCGGAAACTGCGGATACCCCGGAATTCGCCTACGTCCTTTTCCGGCAGTTTCGAGTCAGGTTGGTACACGGCGAGCAGATGGCCGATGCCGTGGGCACGCGCCGAACGCAGCACCGGCAGGCTGTCGTCGATGAGTAGCGCGGATTCCTTATTGAATGGCTGGATTTTCTGCATCTTGTCCCAGAAGTCCGCATGCTCTTTCGGCAGCCCGAGATCGTGCGAGCACACCACGGCGTCGAAATGCCCGCCGAGCGCGGTGCGCCGGAACTTGATGGCCAGCGTCTTGCCGTGGGCGTTGGTGACCAGCACGATGCGTTTCCGGAGTGCCTTCACCGCTTCGAGAAAATCCAGCACGTGCGGATGCACGGCGATCAGATGATTGACCTCTTCCTTGAGTTGCGGAATGTCGAGCCGTAGCTCGCGGCTCCAGTAGTCCACGCAATACCAGTCGAGCGTGCCTTCGGCGCGTTTGTACCGTCCCAGCACCTCGGCTTTGGCTTCCTCGGCGGGAAGCGCGTGCGCCTCGGCGTAACGGCGCGGGACGTGTTCGAGCCAGAAGTGGTTGTCGTAGTGCAGGTCGAGCAGCGTGCCGTCGAGGTCGAGCAGCAGGGTATCGAGATTATTCCAGACGACCATGGACGTGGACAGCGGGAAGGCGAGCGGTATCAGCGGCCGTGCAGCCAGGCGTCGGCCGTCGTCGTGTCTTCGAAATGTTTTATCTCGGCGTCGGTAAACGCGGACGGTAGCCAGCCGAGCCAGGTTGCCCACAGCTTGCCCGTGACCACGGCGATGCGCCGGAAATCGTGGGCGTGAGCGCGCGTGAAGCGTATGTCTTCCCACATGACATCCACTGTGTAACCCGACATCTTGGTCAGGTTGAGCAGCAGTTTGATTTTGGGCCCCCCTCGCAATTCACTGTTGACGGCTGCCTCGAATTCGCGGAAATCCGCGAGCGAAAGCTCGGCATAGACCGACACCTTGAGCAGGTCCTTTTCTTCCTCGATGACGATCATGTGGGCAGGTCTCGCGACGTGAAATTTCCTTCGGCACAAGCATATACCCGATTCCCCAAGGATGAAATTCCCATATTTTGTTCCCGGGACAAAAAGGATTAATCTTGACTAACTTAATCCCGCCACCCGTCATGAACCGGAAGCCCGTCATTACCGACACCGAAACCATCGCCCGCACGCGTCTGTTCCGCGTTGAACGTGTCGGGTTGCGTTTCGCCAACGGACGCGAAGTGAGCTACGAGCGCCTGCGCAGTTCTCCGGCCGGCGCGGTGATGGTGGTGCCGATGCTGGACGACACCACGGTACTGCTGATCCGCGAATACGCCGCCGGGGTGGAACGCTATGAACTGGCGCTGCCCAAGGGACGCATCGAAGACGGCGAATCGATCGTCGCGGCCGCCAACCGCGAAATCATGGAGGAGATCGGCTACGGGGCGCGGCGCCTGACCCATCTCAAGTCGGTGACGCTCGCGCCCGGTTATTTCAGCCATGCCACGCATCTGGTGCTGGCTCAGGACCTGTACCCCGAACGGCTCGAAGGCGATGAGCCGGAGACGATCGAAGTCGTGCCGTGGTCGCTCGACCGCCTGACCGAGCTCTGCGCGCGGGAGGAATGCACCGAAGCACGCTCCATCGCCGGTCTGTTTCTGGTGCGCGATCAGCTGGTGGGAAGAGGCTGAGCGCGCATGACGGATTTCAGTCCTTGTGATCATCTGGAGGCGGTGCGCGAGATCGCGCACGCCGCGGGCCGGCGCATCCTCGACGTGTACGAGCGCGAGTTCAAGGTCGAGCACAAGGAGGATCGTTCACCGCTGACCGAGGCCGACCGCGCCGCGCACGATATTATTACTTCACAGCTCGAGGCGCTGACACCCGACATCCCGGTGCTGTCGGAGGAATCGGCCAAGGTGGATTACGCCGAACGCGCCAGCTGGAAACGCTTCTGGCTCGTGGACCCGCTCGACGGCACCAAGGAATTCATCAATCGCAACGGCGAGTTCACTGTCAACATTGCCCTGATCGACGGGAATCGGCCGGTGCTGGGCGTGGTGTACGTGCCGGTGCCGGCGCTCACCTATTACGCCTGCGCTGGACAGGGGGCGTACAAGCAGAAAGGCGAGTGCGCGATTCAACCCGCTCACGTGCGCCGTTTTGACGGCGGCAAACCGATCGTGGTGGCGAGCCGTTCGCATGCCGGCCCGGAAACAGAGGCTTTTCTCAGGAACCTCGGCGAACACGACGTGGTTAGCATGGGCAGCGCGCTCAAGCTGTGTCTGGTCGCGGAAGGCGCGGCCGACGTGTATCCGCGTCTCGGTCCGACGATGGAGTGGGACACGGCGGCGGCACAGTGCGTGGTCGAAGCCGCCGGCGGGCGCGTGACCGATCTCCATCGCCAGCCGCTGGTCTACAACAAACCCTCGCTGCTGAATCCGTGGTTCCTGGTGAGCGCCGCCGGCGACTACGACTGGTATCGGCACCTTCCCGCCACGTGAATGGCGCGCTCCCCGACGACATCCCCAATACCCCTTTACCTTTGTATCGACCAGGGCGGACACGCGAGCCGCGCGCTGGTATTCGACGGCCGTGGTGTGTTGCACGCCAGCTCGCTGCGCGAAGTCGGTGTTCAGGCGCTGCCGCCGGATCGGGTGGAGCAGGATCCGGAAGAATTGGTCGCTTCGTTGCAAGCGGTGATCGCGGAAGCGGTTGTGGCTCTCGGCAGTCGTGCCGATCAAATCGTCAGCGCCGGAATCGCCACCCAGCGATCGAGCATCGTCTGCTGGGACCGGTGCACGGGCGCGGCGCTGTCGCCCGTCGTCAGCTGGCAGGACCGGCGCGCGCACGAATGGCTTGGCCGGTTTTCAGCGCACGCCAGCGAAGTCCACCGGCGCACAGGCCTGATGCTCTCGGCGCATTACGGCGCATCCAAGTTGCGCTGGTGCCTCGATTATCTGCCGGCGGTCACGGCGGCCCGGCGCGAAGGACGCCTCGCCATGGGACCGCTCGCCAGTTTTCTGCTGTTCCGGTTGCTCGCGGAAAAGCCGCTGCTCGCCGATCCGGCCAACGCCGCGCGAACGCTGCTGTGGAATATCCGCACCATGGATTGGGATCCGTGGCTCCTCGAGCGCTTCGGCGTGCCCCAAGAGCCGTTGCCGCGTTGCGTGCCCACGCATCATCCCTTCGGCACTCTGCACTTGAAAGAACGCCGCATCCTTTTGACCGTTGCCACGGGCGATCAGTCAGCGGCGCTGTTTTCGCTCGGTTCTCCACAACCGGAGGCTGCTTATATCAACATCGGTACCGGGGCATTCATCCAGCGCGCGTTCCACCAGGCGCCGGAGGCCGACGGTCTGCTCACCGGCATGGTTTACCGTGACACGGACCGGGCCGTCTTCGTGCTGGAAGGCACCGTCAACGGTGCTGCTGCGGCGCTTCGATGGGCGGAAGGTGAATGGGGATTGGAAAACATCGAAGCGCGCTTGCCGGAGTGGCTGGCATGCGAAGGCGATATTCCGCTTTTTCTCAATGGCGTCGGCGGCCTGGGCGCGCCGTACTGGGTGGCGGAATTCGACTCGCGCCTGGTCGGTGACGGCGAGCCGTGGCAAAAGGCGGTAGCGGTGGTCGAGTCCATTGTATTTTTGCTTCAGACAAATCTTGAACTCATGCAGACGTTTCCGCCGTCAACGGCGCGTCTGGCGGTGAGCGGCGGACTGGCCCGCTACGATGGCCTGTGTCAGCGGTTGTCGGATTTAAGCGGCTTGGCGCTGTACCGGCCGGCGGAGCATGAAGCCACCGCGCGCGGGACGGCGTATCTGCTGGCGGGATTTCCCGATGATTGGCCGGAGGAAAAACCGGGCACGCCGTTCGTACCGAAAAAAAATGCCGGACTCAGACAGCGCTATCAGCGCTGGCGCGTGGAGATGCAGCGCGCACTGTAGAACCGTCGTCGTCAGAAGCGACAGGTTTCAATATTCTCTCCTCAGGGCCGTTCGAAGCTGTGCGAGGCCCAGATGCTTTCCCATTGTGCTTCACTGCCGCGTGGCGCCGGGATCATGTGCACAGCGGTCACGAGCCAGGTGCCGCGGCGCTTGATATCGAAGATCACGCGTCCGTCCGGGTCGGTGCGCGCCTTGAGCTTGTCGAGCGGTGCGGCCTTGTTGAAGGCGACCACCAGCGCGCCGGCGAGCGGCCGGTTTTCATACAGCAGACGGAAGGGAACCGGTCCGTTGCCGGCATACGGACTTTTTTCCGCGACCAATTCGATGCGAAAGCCCAGTACCCTGTCCGCCGGTGCCGCGGCAGCGCCGCTCATGACCAGCGCCTTGGCGCAACGCGAATAGTTTTCCGTGATTTTCCCCGGCGACGGTTTGCCCTTGAGGAGCGCCAGATTTCGTTCCAGCCCTTCCTTGATCAGGTAGTTTTCGAATTCCTCCGCGGTATCGAAGCTCACGGAGAATTTTGCGCTGCGGTAACCGATGACTGTCAGCCCCGCCGCCGTGATCGGCACCGTGCCGGCCGGGTCGTCACCCGGCAGCCCGGGGACGGGCTTCTCTCCCTGGGCGTTGACATAAACGTAGCGCTCGAACCATTCCGGGATATACGGCGCCGGATCGCCCTTGAAATCCATGCCCACGTAAAGATGCACGGGAACTTTCTGCCCCACGGCCGGATGGAAGCTCTCGGGCTCGATCCAGAAATCATGGGCCTGAACCGTCGGGACGAAGCAAACAAAATAGAAAAGTGCCGCACGCCGAATCGCATTTTTTACAGTAGACTGACGACGTTTTGGGGAGAACATGGCGGTTTGTGGACTGGCAGACGGTTAAACCGGAAGCGGCTCAAGCATAACACAGCCACTCTGAGCGCCCCTACGCGGAACTCTTTGTTGTCGCCATGATGAAAAATCATTTCTGGTTTATCGTGCTCGCGCTGGCAGCATTGTGCTGGCCGTTCGGTTCAATGGCGCATGAAATCCGCCCGGCCATCGTAACGGTCACGTTCAAGGCCGATGGCCGTTATCAGATCGATATCTCCGCCAACATGGAAGCGGTGCTTGCCGGCGTCAGCCCGAAGCACGCCGACACCAACGAGTCGCCGAACGCGCGCACCTACAATCAGCTGCGAGCGTTGCCGGCCGCGGAACTGAGGGCGCGCGTCCAGGATTTTTCCAGGACCTATCTTGCCGGCATTGCCATTGAGTTCGACGGCGCGCGGGTAAACCCGGTACTCGAATCGATCGAGGTGCCGGACGCGGGCGATCTGCAACGCGCGCGGTTGAGCACGCTGCATCTGGCCGGAACCACGCCTGCCGGCGCGCGCGAGTTCCGCTGGACCTATGCACCGGAGTTCGGTTCCAGCGTGCTGCGTTTGCAGAAGGAAGGCCGCGAAGGCATGGCGGCGTTCTGGCTCAAGGAAGGAGTCCTGAGCGAGCCGTATCCACTCACCGGGGAAGTCAAAACGATGGCGCGCGGCGAGGTCGTGCAGCAGTACACGGCGCTCGGGTTCACGCATATCCTGCCCAAGGGGCTGGATCATATTCTCTTCGTGCTCGGCCTGTTTCTGCTCAGCGTGAAGTGGAAGCCGCTGCTGATTCAGGTCACGTCGTTCACGGTGGCCCACACCATCACGCTGGGCCTGTCCATCTACGGATTCATTTCGCTCTCACCGGCGATCGTGGAACCGCTGATTTCCGCCTCCATCGTGTACGTGGCGATTGAAAACGTGATCACGTCCGAACTGAAACCATGGCGCGCGTTCGTGGTGTTCGGCTTCGGTCTGTTGCACGGGATGGGATTCGCCGGGGTGTTGAGGGAAATTGGTTTGCCGCGCTCGGAATTTCTGACGGCGCTGCTGACGTTCAATCTCGGTGTGGAGCTGGGCCAGCTCAGCGTTATCACGCTGGCTTATCTGCTGGTCGGCCTGTGGTGGAAGCACAAGCCCTGGTATCACCAGCGCATCGTGCGCCCGCTCTCGATCCTGATTGCCGCGGTCGGATGTTACTGGACGGTGGAGCGGGTCTTCGGTTGAGCAGCCCTAGCCGGTTTGCTGTTGCCGGGGGGATGATGGGGAGAGATTGTAGTCGTTATGACGTCGCGCCCCCGCCACGCGCCGCTCCACCCCGCGCCACCACTGGCGCTTCATGCGTTGTTCCGGACGCGCACGATAGACACACTCGCGCACGGACAAGCGGCTGCCGTTCAGCATGGTTTTGTGCAGGTTGACGATCGCTTCGCCGGCGGCCTGTTCCGGCACCAGATACACATGGCCGTAGCCCAGCGGCAAGCCGGTGGCGGTGTCGCGCATGACGATGACGTTGATGATCGTGCCATAACCGCCAAACAACTGGCGCAGATCGTCCGCCGTGACCGCCGCCGAGAGATTGCCCACGAAGATATTCATTCCCGCCCCTGGGTGACCTGATGATCTAATTATTTTGCGTCATTCTCTGCAAGCAATGCGGGGCTGACAAGCGGTCTCTCGCGTGCGCTGAAAAAGACCTTTTGCGCCAATGAGTTCGGAAGCAATGTCGATGCGATTTGCCAACCTGAATAGACTTAGTTTTCAGCCGCAGATCGACAAAAGCACCGCTCAGGGTGAAAGACTGATTTCGGATGTATCGGCGCGCGGCGCACGCGCAGGCAGGGATTTTTTCAGCAGGCGCATTACTTTGACCGCGGTCGCGCGGTAGCCCGTGAGTTTCCCGCCGTAGACGGTAATGAGTCGCACGCTATCGGGATTATCCGGATGCAGGATGGTCTCACGCGAGCGATGAAACGCCGCTCCGGAGCCGTGCGGCAGCACGCGCAGGCCGGCAAAGCTGCCGAGCAACTTGCCGCGATGGTCGGGGAAATAACGCCACAGCGTTTCCTGTAAATACGCGACTTCCTCCGGCCGCGCGCGTACTGCCGCGGGATCGCCGTCGAAGGGAGTTTCCGTCGTGCCGATCAAGGTGTGTTCCTGCCACGGCATAATGAAGACGGCGCGCCCGTCTTGCGGCGCTTCCAGGTAATAGATGCCATGGCGGGTTTCGTTCTCAACAATGATGTGCGCGCCCTGGACGAGGTCCACAGTCAGCACTGCGGGACGCGGGGTGATGCGCTCGAGCACTGTGCCGACCCACGGGCCGGCCGCGTTTACCAGGGTTCTGGCGCGGCAGATATGTTCATCCTGGCCCTCAAGGAGGTGAACCACAAAATCATCACCTCGGCGCCTGGCCAACAGGAAGTTCGCCGGGCAGCGCAGCTCGGCGCCGAATTTCTGCGCCGAGCGCATCACCGCCTGGGTCAGCAAAGTGTCGTCGGTCTGCGCGTCCTCATAGCGAAACACGGCTTTCAGGCCACGGGTATCGAGCCCGTCGAGACTGTCCCAGCGCGAGCGTGGCAGAGTGTCGAAGTGCGCATGGCGCGAAAGACCGCCGAGCAGGGCATAGAGGCTGAGTCCGGCGCGGATCATCCACGGCGGGCGGTGACTGTTGCCGTAGACAGGAATGTGGAACGGAATCCGGTGCACCAGGGCGGGCGCGATCCGCAGGAGGATTTCACGTTCGTGCAGTGATTCGCGCACCAGCCCGAACCGGGCATTTTCGAGATAGCGCAGTCCGCCGTGGATGAGTTTGCTCGAGCGGCTGGAGGTGCCGCTCGCCAGCGCCACGCGCTCGATCAGTAATACCGAGTGGCCCGCGGCCGCGGCCGCCTGAGCCACGCCCACGCCGTGAATGCCGCCGCCGATGACCACGACGTCGTAATCCGCCGCGGACATCAGCGAGCGTCCGGGCGCGCCAGTTCCTGGAGCATCTCGCCGACGGCGAAGGTCTCGATGAAATCGACGCCGCGCGCGGCCAGGTCCAGGGCCACACGCGGCTCCGCGACTTCGAAAATGACGAGCTTCATGCCCGGTAGCCGGAGTTCTCCTTCCCGCGGCAGATCGGTAACGTCGCAGAAGAGAAACTGCGGCTGGATGGCGGCAATGAGTTCCTGATGACGTTCTTTCCAGTAATCGATGACCACGCCGATTCGTTGCCAGCCGTCACGGCGCGCCGTGAGCAGGGCTTCCAGGGCATAGGAGATCAGCACGCATTGTTTGAGTGCCGGTTTGAGCGCACGCCGCACGAGATTCAGCATCGACTCGACGCCGAAATGTTCGAGACTGGAGCGCTTGAGCTCGATGAAGGCGATGACGTCCCGGTGGCGCTGCAGGAAATGTCCGAGCTCGGCCAGGCGGGTGATGTGCACGTCGTTGAAACGGTCGCCGAATTTCCCCGGCTCGCTCGCGCGAAACGCCCACAGCTCGTCATAACGGAAATCTTGTATCCTGCCGTCCACGCCGCAGAGGCGCTTCAGGCCACGATCGTGAAACAGCACCGGCACCCGGTCGCGGGAGATTTGCACATCCACCTCGACGAAGCGTGCCCCCGCGGCCACGGCGGCCTCGATGCCGACCAGGGTGTTTTCCGGATAATGCCGGGGGTAACCCCGGTGTCCCACCAGTTGCGGGATGATCATAGGGCAACTTTAGCATTACTGGTTTGAAGAATTTGGAAATATGCCAGTAGCCGTCAGCCGTGCGGGAAAATCATGCAGACTCATGGGTTGATAACCGTGACCACGCCGTTGGCGGCGTTATAGGTAAAGGAACGCGTGGGGCTTGTACTGCGCCGATAGGTGTAGGTGCAGGTTTGACCGGCGCGTGTCACGCGATAATCGAAGGCGGTGCTGGTGCCGGTCGTGATCGATGGCGCGATTTGGAAGATCCCGTTCCAGACATTGACGCAGGTGGCGGTGCCGGTGATCGTGTTGGAACCGGCGGTGTCCGTGGGATAGCCGGCCGTGTTGACATCGACGTTGTTGTTGCCGAATCCGGGGAGATTATCAAGTGCTCCGGTAAGTCCTTTGGCAAAATACGCGGCGTGTACCAAGATCACGGCGGTACGGAATGAACCGGCAGTGGCCGCCACGGAACTCTTGTGTGCCTGGGCATCAATCCGTGTGAACCGTGGCAGCGCCGCTGCCGACAACACGGCAAGCAAGACAATGACTGTGATCAGTTCGACGAGGGTCAATCCGCGGGCAGAAGGGGGCATGAACCGGATCGCAATGTCTACAAGTGAATATCAACAAGCTTAGTCGTGCCGGATGAGGCCGACAACACTTAAAATAGCCGGATTCCTCAGGAAAAACCTGATTTCGCAGACGCTGTCTTCGCAGTTTAGAATGAGCGCCGAGAGCAGTCATTGAATAGAAATTTGTGAATACCCACAAGAAAGACGATCGAAAAATCCGCCTCGGCATCAGCAGTTGCCTGCTGGGCCAGAAGGTGCGTTTTGACGGCAATCACAAGCACGACAGTTTTCTGACCGGGACGCTCGGCCAGTTCTTCGAATGGGTACTCGTCTGTCCCGAGGTCGCCATCGGCTTGGGGATTCCGCGTCCGCCGATACGGCTGGTAGGTTCACCGGCGTCACCGCGCGCCGTGGGCGTAAAGGATGCGTCAATCGACGTGACGGACAAGCTCGCCGCCTACGGAATGCGCCAGGCGCACGCGCTTGAAGGCCTCAGCGGCTATATCTTCAAAAGTAAATCTCCCAGTTGCGGTATGGAACGCGTCAAGGTTTACCAGACCGGGGGTGCGCCCGCCGCGAACGGCCGCGGAATCTACGCCGACGCCTTTCTTTCCGCGCAGCCCTGGCTGCCGTCGGAGGAGGAAGGCCGGCTCAGCAACCCGCGCCTGCGGGAAAACTTCATCGAGCGCGTTTTTGTCTACCGGCGCTGGCAGGAACTCGTGGCGCGCGGGCTGTCCGCCTCCCGGCTGGTGGAGTTTCACACGCATCACAAGCTCGCGCTTATGGCGCATGACGTCGAGGCCTACCGCGCGCTCGGCCGGATGGTGGCGCAGACCGGGCGGCGCAACCTGAAAGAGTTTGGGCATGATTACATTCATCGGTTAATGGTTGCGCTCCAGCGGCCGGCGACGGCGGCGCGCCACGCTAATGTCATGATGCATTTGATGGGCTATCTGAATAAGCAGCTCGACGCCGAAGACAAGGCCGAATTGCTCGAGATGATCCATGCCTATCGGCGGGGCGAGACGCCGTTCGCGGCGCCGCTGACGCTGCTCAGGCATTATTTCCGGCGCTATCCTGACCCGTACATCCTGCGCCAGACTTATCTTCATCCCGACCCGCGAGAGCTGCTGCTGCGCGGCGGTTTCTAGCGTGGCGCGGTGCTGGTGTGCCTGGCGGGCATGCTGACCATACGGC
>NZ_JBAVEJ010000191.1:0-1840 GCF_049587675.1 Sulfuricaulis sp.
GGTCCCGCAAAGAACGTCAAAACCTTGTCACTGGTGGTCAGGCCGCCAAACAATCCAGTCACGGGGCGCTGGCGCTGGCCGGACAAGGACAAGCTGCGTCTGACCTGCGTGCCGCACTAGCGAGGCAGGGCTTTTGCCCAGAGCCCTGGACCCCTCCCGTCGGGTCGCTGTGTTTGAGCACCCAGCTCCCCTGGGACGGGTTGCGAACACCGGGCGCCGCTACCCCGCATTTCTCACGAGTAGACGAAGCATCCGCCCGCTCGACGTGATATTTTCTTTGTACCACCAAGGAAAACGAATCGCGGGGAGGCGGGGCGGATGCAGACAGAGTGTTATCAAGAATCGTTAGGTTTCCAAAGCCTGGGACGGCGTGAGGTGGTTGGACGTTTCGATGGCGGAGCGATCACTTCGGATGGCGGTGGGGTGCTGCTGCGGGAGGTCGAGCATCGGCTCAAGCTGCTCGATCGTTTCGCGGCGTGTTTCCGTGACTATCGCGCCCGTTGGGCAATCGAGTTTACGGTGCGCGAGTTGGTCGCCCAGCGTGTGATGGCACTGGCGTTGGGGTACGAAGATCTGAACGACCACGATGACCTGCGCGTCGATCCGTTGCTGGCAGTGTTGGCCGAGCGAACCGATCCCAACGGCAGCGATCGCATGCGCAAGCAGGACCGGGGCAAAGCGCTGGCCGGGAAGAGCACCCTCAATCGTCTGGAGCTGAGCGAGCCGGAGACGGCGGCCAGCGCGCGCTACAAGCGCATTGCCCTGGACTGGGAGCAAGTCGACCGGCTGTTGGTCGACGTGTTCATGGAGGCCCATGTCGCGGCGCCCGAATGGATCACCATCGACCTGGACGCCACCGACGACCCAATTCACGGTGAACAAGAGGGCCGCTTTTTCCACGGCTACTACGGCAACTACTGTTACCTGCCGCTGTACATCTTCTGTGGCGAACACCTACTGGCGGCCCGCTGGCGGACGTCGGATATCGATGGTTCGGAAGGCTCGGTACCGGAGCTGGAGCGCATCATCGGCCAGATCCGGCAGCGGTGGCCACACGTGAAGATCTTGATTCGCGCCGATTCGGGGTTTTGCCGCGAAGCGATCATGGCGTGGTGTGAAGGGCAGCACGAGATCTACTACGTGCTGGGCCTGGCACGGAACACGCGCCTGGAGAAAGAACTCGCGCCAGCGCTGGCCGAGGCTAAGGTGCTTTACGAGCAGACGCAGAAGGCGGCGCGGGTGTTCCACGAGTTTGGCTATCAGACCCGGAAGAGCTGGAGCCGCGAACGGCGCGTGATCGGCAAAGCGGAGGTGCTGGCTCTGGGGAATAATCCGCGCTTCATCGTCACCAATCTCACCGCCGCGCACCACTGCGGGCCCGAGCTCTACGAGCGGGTGTACTGTGCACGCGGCGACATGGAGAACCGCATCAAGGAACAGCAGCTGGCACTGTTCGCCGACCGGACCAGCACGGCGACGATGCGCGCCAATCAGTTGCGCCTGTACTTCTCGTCGATCGCCTACGCGTTGATGGTGGGCCTACGCCGGCTGGGGTTGGCCGGGACCGCGATGGCACAGGCTCAGTGTCAGACCATTCGGCTCAAGCTGTTGAAGATCGGCGCGCAGGTGCGCCTGACGGTGCGCAAGGTATGGGTGTCGTTTAGTAGTGCGTGTCCGTACGCGCAAACCTTCAAGCAGGCCTTCCGCAATCTTGCGGTCATGACCTGAGAGTGCCTGGTCCTGTCGTCGAAATCGCGCATCGTCCGCGCTGATCCTGCACCCATCGACGCCGCAGTGTGCCCGCGACATGCCCGATTCAGGGTGCGCAGCTGTTCAAGGC
>NZ_JBAVEJ010000192.1:0-26999 GCF_049587675.1 Sulfuricaulis sp.
CGCGCCATCCGGGGTGCCCTTTCTTTTGGTTACTTTTCTTTGGGCAAGCAAAGAAAAGTAACCCAGGGTGCAGGGGCGGAGCCACCCGCAATTAGGTTTTGAGATCGCGCGCGGAGCGCGCGATACCCTTTAAAGCCTGGATGCCCGCCTCCGCGGGCATGACAACAAAAAACTAAGCCTTCGCGGGGATGACAACCAAAAAAGTGTTCACACTTCGACAGGCTCAGGGCGAACGGCTGATTGGTATCTCTCACGCCAACATCTCCTCAATCGCCCGATTCGCCAACTGATCGGCGCGCTCGTTCTCCTCATGCCCGCTATGCCCCTTGATCCACTTCCAGTGAATCTTGTGCTTGTGCGCCGCTTCGTCGAGGCGCTGCCACAAATCCTGGTTCTTCACCGGTTTCTTGTCCGCGGTTTTCCAGCCGCGGCGTTTCCAGCTGGCGAGCCACTCGGTGATGCCTTTTTTCACGTACTGGGAATCGGTCGTGAGCGTGACCTCGCACGGGCGCTTGAGCGCTTCGAGCGACTGGATCGCGGCCATGAGTTCCATGCGGTTGTTGGTGGTCTCGCGCTCGGCGCCGTAGAGTTCCTTCTCGTGATCGTCCTTGAACAGGATCGCGCCCCAGCCGCCGGGACCGGGGTTGCCGCGGCAAGCGCCGTCAGTGAAGATCGTGACCTTATCCAAGCAAGGTGCGGGAAAGAGTTATTGTTTGCGGAACGGCAGGATCATCCCGCGCGCGGCCGGCTGTGTCGCGGCGCGGCCGACCGCGCGTTTGGTTTTCCAGCTGAGCGGCAGCGGCGTAACGCCGACGACACGCTTCTTCGCGACCACGAGATATACCCCCGCCATCATAGGCCACCAGCGGTCACCCATCTTGTCGAGGAAATGCAAGCGGTGCATGAAACCTTCGTTGCGCAGCGGCGGGCGATAATAGAGCATCCTGCCATGCGTGGTCTCGAAGTCGAGCAGCGCGAGCCAGTCCTTGATGCGCGACAGGCGGAAAAACTTTCCGCACCACGGCGCCACGCGCGGGCGACGCGCGGTGAGCCGGCGGAATCCCCACAGGCTCATCGGGTTGAAGCCGAGAATCACGACATGGCCTTCGGGGCGCAACACACGGCTGACCTCGCGCAGGACCTGATGCGGGTCGTCGCAGAAATCGAGTGTGTGCGGCAGGATCAGGACATCGGCGCTCTTGGTGTCGAGCGGCAGCGCCTCGGGCAGTCCACGCACCACACAGCCGTCCGGCCCGGCGTGATGATCGAGCAGGATGCGCGTGGGGGCGATGCAGGCATCCATCAGGTTGAGCTGGCCGATTTGGCCGAGCTGGGCGGCCACCGTGCCATAAAGGTTGGGCAACACGGCGCGGATATGATGCGCCTCCCTGCCTTGCAGAGAGCGTCCGAGCGGAGAATCGAACCACTCGCGCAGCTGGCGCCATTGCGCGGTACAGGAATTTGCCTGACTCATTGACGTTCTCCCTGCGGGCTCTCAAACTGGATGCATGACCGATGTTTTACACGCCTGCGCTTTCGAGGACAACTATATCTGGCTGATCCGCGGGAAATTCCCGGACCGCGTGGCCATCGTCGATCCCGGTGACGCCGGCCCGGTGCTGGCGGCGCTGGAAAAACAGCGCCTGAAGCCCGCGGCCATCCTCTGCACCCACCATCACGGCGACCACGTGGGCGGTGTGGAGGACATACTCAAACATTATACTGTCCCGGTGTACGGCCCGGCGCGCGAGCGCATCCCGGCCGTCACGCACAGGCTCAAGGAAGGCGATCGCGTCGATCTTCCCGAACTTGGGCTGGGATTCGACGTGATAGACGTCCCCGGCCATACCGCCGGCCACATCGCCTACCACGGGGCGGGTATGCTGTTCTGCGGCGACACCATGTTCTCGGCCGGCTGTGGGCGCTTGTTCGAAGGGACCGCGGAACAAATGCTCGCCTCGCTTTCCAAGTTCAGTGCCCTGCCGGAAGCAACCAAGATGTACTGCGGGCACGAATACACCGAGGCCAACCTACGCTTTGCGCTGACGGTCGAACCGGACAACGCCGACATGCGCGCGCATCGCGACTGGGCACGTGTGCAGCGCGCACGACATCTGCCCACCCTGCCCTCGACCATCGGTCTGGAGCGGCGCATCAACCCGTTTCTGCGATCAGGGCAGGCGACGGTGCGCGCGGCGGCCGAAAAACAGACCGGGCGCACGCTCGATGCCGCAGTGGATGTGTTCGCGACGGTGCGGCGATGGAAGGATAGTTTCAGGGGATGAGCGGTAGAATTTTTTGCCCCTCTCGGCGGCAAAATTAACGTCCGTCAAATTTCTCTGGACAAATCACAGATCATTGAATTTACTTAAATAATCTCACTCAAAAGGTTGACGCTCCATCGTCTTCACCCTACTATTTGTTCACATGCATTGGCAAAAAATCAAGAAACAGGTCCTGCCTGTCGTTGTGCTTCTGTCCCTGGCAGGATGCGCGACAAGCTCCCCCGAGACCGCCAAGAAAGCCCCTGAACCGACCCCGGCCCAGGACGCGTCGGCTGCGGGCGACGTATTGGTTCTGAGCGACATAAAATTCAAATCCCCTCCTCCGGCAGCGGCCCTGTCCGAGAGCGATAAACCCCTCGAGACCACACCTGATCTCGCTAATAACGACTCATCGGACATCTGGGCCAGGCTGCGCAAAGGTTTCACCATGAAACCGCTCGACAGCCCGCAGGTTGATAAAGAAATCCAATGGTTCGTGAACAACCCCGAATACATGCAGCGCATGATGGATCGCGCCAGACTGTATCTCTATTACATCGCCGACGAAGTCGAAAAACGCGGCATGCCGATGGAAATCGCCCTGCTACCTGCGATCGAGAGCGCCTACAAGCCGCACGCCTACTCCCGCGCCCGCGCGGTCGGCCTATGGCAGTTCATGCCGGGCACCGGCCGGCTGTACGGCCTGAAGGCCAACTGGTGGTATGACGGCCGACGCGATGTGCAGGCCTCCACGCAGGCGGCGCTGGATTATCTCGAGAAACTCTACAACGATTTCGACGGTGACTGGCATCTCGCCCTTGCTGCGTATAACGCGGGCGAAGGCAAAGTCGCGCGCATGATGAAATACAACGAGCGCAAGGGAAAATCCACGGATTACCAGTACCTCAAGCTCAAGCGCGAGACACAACATTACGTGCCGAAACTCATGGCCATGGTCGCCATCGTCGCCAACCCGGACAAGTACGGGGTGAAGCTGGCGAGTATCCCCAACGAACCCTATTTCGCGCGCGTGGAGACCGGTTCGCAGGTTGATCTCGGCGTGGTTGCCAAGCTGGTGGATATGCCGGTGGACGACCTGCACGACATCAACCCCGGCTATACGCGCTGGGCGACCGATCCCAACGGCCCGCATCAGCTGCTGGTGCCGGCCGACAAAAAAGACGCGCTGATCGCGGGGCTGAACAGTCTGCCGGAGGACGAAAGGGTCCAGTGGCAGCATCATTCGGTCAAACGCGGAGAAACATTGCATCAGATTGGCCGTCACTACGGGCTCAACGTCGAGACGCTTCGCACCGCTAATAACCTGCACAGCAACTTGCTCCGTAACGGACAGGATCTGCTGATTCCGATTTCCGCCCGTCCGTTGAAGCCGGAAGTGATTCGCACCGCCTTCCGCGCCTCATCCTCGCGCGCCGCCCGTGGCGAGCCGGTCATTCATCGCGTGCGCCGCGGCGAGACCTTGTCGAGCATCGCCCGCCGTTACAACGTGATGGCAGGCCAGCTGGCGAAGTGGAACCTCATGCAAATGGGCGATGTGCTGCGTCTCGGGCAGAAGCTCAAAATCTGGACCGGCGGTCCCCCGACCGCCTCGATCGAAGTCTCCACGCCGAACGGCTAGCCGTTCCGTTTTCCTCTAGTTCTTCCCCGTCGTGAACAGATGGCAACGCGCTTCATGCGTGCTGCTGAATTCCGTTGCCGCGGGATATTGTCGGCGGCAGATATCCATCGCCTGCGGGCAACGCGGATGGAAATGGCAGCCCGCTGGAGGGTTGCTCGGCGAGGGCATGTCGCCCTGCAGGTGTATGATGGTGCGGCGATCCTTCGCCTCGATCACCGGCACCGCCGACAACAACGCTTCGGTGTACGGGTGCTTCGGGTTCTCCAGCACCTCGTCCACGCGCCCGCGTTCGACGATGCGCCCGAGATACATGACCGCCACCTCGTGCGCCAGGTACTCCACCACCGACAGGTTGTGCGTAATGAAGAGGTAGCTCAAACCCAGATCGTCCTGCAGACGTTTGAGCAGATTCAGAACCTGGGCCTGGACGGACACATCGAGCGCGCTGGTGGGCTCGTCGCACACGATCAGCTCCGGTTCAACCGCCAACGCCCGCGCGATGCTGATGCGCTGGCGCTGACCGCCGGAGAACTCGTGCGGGTAGCGCTGGCGCGCATCGGATGGTAATCCGACTTGTTGCAGCAGTTCTTCCACTCTCACCCGCCTTTGTTCGCGGCTGGAGCCGATACCCTGGGCACGCATGCCTTCTTCCAGAATCTCGCCGACCAGCATGCGCGGGTCGAGCGAGGCATAAGGGTCCTGGAAAATGATTTGAAAATGGCGTCGCAACGGCCGCAGTTCATTTCCCTTCAGTAGCGTGAGTTCTTGATCGTTGTACACCACGCGTCCCGCCGAGGGCGGCACCAGTTGCAGAATGCCCTTGCCGACGGTGGTCTTGCCGCAACCGGATTCGCCGACGAGCGCCAAGGTGCGGCCGCGCGCGATATCCAGCGATACGCCGTCGACCGCCTTCACGTGGCCCACGACACGCTGAAACACCCCTCTGGTTATCGGGAAATGTACCTTGAGGTCAGCCACGTGCAACAACGTTTCACCCGCCTTACCGACATCGACTTTAGGTGCCTTTCTGGTTGTCCGGTGAGATTTGACCTTCGAAGGTGGCGCCGACACGCTGTCATCGTACAGATGGCAACGCACGCCGCGGCTGTTCTGTATCGTCCAGCCAGGGAGTTTCTTGCGGCAGAGTTCCCAAGCCTGATCGCAGCGGTCGGCAAACCGGCAGCCGCGAAATGTCTGTCGCAGCGACGGTACGCTGCCGGCGATCACCTCCAGCGCCGCGCCGCGCTGCACGCGCCCGGGGATGGAGCGAAACAGCTTGCGTGAATAGGGATGCTTGGGTGAAGCAAAGAACTGTTTGCGTGTAGCGGATTCGACAATCTGTCCCGCATACATGACAGCCACGCGATCGGCCATCTCTGCCACTACGCCGAGGTCGTGGGTGATGAGCAGTATCGCCATGCCGGTCTGTTTCTGAAGTTCCTTAAGCAAGCCCAGAATCTGCGCCTGGATGGTTACGTCAAGCGCCGTGGTCGGTTCATCGGCGATCAGCAGGTCGGGTTGCCCCGCCAGCGCCATGGCGATCATGACGCGCTGCTTCATGCCGCCGGAGAGTTGATGCGGATATTCGTCGTAGCGCCGATCGGCATCAGCGATACCCACCGCAGCCAGCAGTTCCGCGACCCTGGCGCGGCATTGTTTGCGTGTCTGCCTGTCTGCGGAGGGCAGCGCTTCGCTGATCTGCTCGCCGATGGTCAGCACCGGATTGAGCGAGGTTTGCGGTTCCTGGAAGATCATGGCTATGCGTTTGCCGCGAATGGCACGCATGTCGCGTTCGGGCAGCGCCAGCACGTCCTGATCGTCCAGCCGCACCTGACCGGCGGCAATATGCCCGGCGGGCTGCGGCACCAGCTGCAGCAGCGACAGCGCCGATATCGACTTGCCGCAGCCGGATTCGCCAAGTAGCGCCAGCGTCTCGCCGCGTGCGATCACGAAGTCGATGCCATCGACCGCGCGCACCATACCCTCCGGGGTGTCGAACCAGGTTTTCAGGTTCTCGACTTTGAGCAGATCCTTAGTGCTCATCGCGTCTCCGGCAGCGTCCGTCGAATGTCGTGTGCGCTCCGCGCACGATTTGAAAAGCTAATTGCGGGTGGCTCCGCCCCTGCACCCTGGGTTCCTTTCTCTTGCTTGTCCAAGAGAAAGGAACCAAAGAGAAGGACACCCAGTCGCTTCGCCGCTCTTGCACACCAAGAGCGGTTCCCTGCGCGCCTCGCTTCAGCCGGGCGCTCGCCTAACTCGCTGGGCGCAAGATACGCGCCTCGGACTCGATCAAAAGTCTCGCGAATACTTCCGGCCTTGCTCGGTGCTCGGCTCGTTCCGACGGGGGCGGGAGCAACCCACCTCAGGCTGATACGCAGAGGTGTTTTCAAGACCCCCTTCGTCAAGCCGAGCGACGCGTGCAGCCGAAGGGCAGGCCCGAAGGGACGAGCGAGGGATCGCGAGCGTGCGCATCCGCGACAGGGATGTCGCGTATGCGCACCCGCTGAGGCCAACGCGGGGCGAGGGAACCCGCGCAGCGGGCGCCGACCAGGGGGCGTGCTTTCTTTGGTTTCTTTCTTTGCACGAGCAAAGAAAGAGACCCGCCCGCGGTGCGGGGAACCGCAATTAACACGCCGCCGCAGGCGGCTCGACATGTAAAGACGAATCTCAGCCATCATGCTCAATCCTTGGCAAAGCCTTCCTCGCGTATGACGCGAGGAACCAGAACGCGCGGCTCGATGGAGACCGGTTCGTAAATGACGCGCTGCTTTTCGGCGTCGTAGCGCATCTCGACACGGCCGATGAGCGGGAAATCCTTGCGGAAGGGATGCCCGATGAAACCGTAATCGGTGAGGATGCGGCGCAGATCCGGATGTCCTTCGAACACAAAGCCGAAGAGATCGAACGCCTCGCGTTCATACCAGTTGGCTGAATTCCAAATACCGGTCACGGAGGCGATCATCGGGCTCTCGTCATCCAAATAGGCGCGCAGACACAGGCGCCGGTTGTGACTGATCGACAGCAGGTGATAAACAACGGCGAAGCGAGGTCCTTTCCTTGGTCCCGCGGGTGACTCGCGTCCGTAATGGAGATAATCCACGCCGCAGAGATCCATGATCTGCTCGAAGGCGAACCCCGGATCGTCGCGCAGCGTGCGGCATATCTCGATTATCCGGTCATGGCGAATGTCCAGCGTGATCTGCCCTGCGAACTCATGGACGGCCGTGACCGACTCGCCGAACTTTTCCTGGGCGTGAGCGGCAAGGTCCTGATGCGTATCAGTCATGATGAGCGTTCCCTGGGCGGCATCAGCGGGCGATGGTGTTGGTACGGCGAATCTTGTTCTGCAACTGGATAATGCCGTACAGCAGGGCTTCGGCCGTCGGCGGACAGCCGGGAACGTACACGTCCACCGGTACGATGCGGTCAACGCCGCGAACCACCGAATAAGAATAATGGTAATAACCGCCGCCGTTGGCGCAGGAGCCCATGGAAATCACCCAACGCGGTTCGGACATCTGGTCGTAGACCTTGCGCAGTGCCGGCGCCATTTTGTTTACCAGCGTGCCGGCCACGATCATCACATCCGACTGGCGCGGGCTGGGACGAAAGACAATTCCGAAGCGGTCCATGTCGTAACGCGAAGCCGCGGCATGCATCATCTCTATCGCACAGCAGGCGAGCCCGAAGGTCATGGGCCAGAGCGAACCGGTGCGCGCTGCGTTGATCAATTTATCCGCCTGCGTAGTCACCCAGCCTTTTTCGAGAACGCCCTCTATTCCCATTCGAGCGCACCCTTCTTCCATTCGTAAATAAAACCGACGACGAGGATACCCAGAAAAATCATCATCGAAAGAAACCCGAACATGCCGATTTCGTTGAGCGCCACCGCCCAAGGAAACAGGAACGCGATTTCGAGATCGAAAATGATAAAAAGAATGGCCACGAGGTAATAACGCACGTCGAATTTCATGCGCGCGTCCTCGAACGCTTCAAAGCCGCACTCGTAGGGGGAAAGTTTTGCTTTGTCCGGGCGATGCGGTCCCAGCACCCGCCCGGCCAATACGATGACCGTGCCCATGCCCAGGGCAACGCCTATAAAAATCAGGATGGGGAGATAACCTTGCAGCATCCGAGCCCCGGGAATCCGCGTTATTGCGGCGGTATGACTCCACTTGAAGTGCGGACCCCAATAAACTGGGCCGTGCCTTCAGCCTAAGACGCCTTGCCGCCGCAATAACAAGCAATCTTAAAGAGTTATTAATTTTTGACCCGGCGTTACGATGACCAGAAATACTGCTGGAATTCGTTGCCTTTGTTTCAATTAATCCATGCCGGATCAATAATTAGAAGTCCGGCGAGTCTAGGCTTTCGCTGCAAAGGATGTCAAGCAAACGGCTGCCTGACAAACTTATGCTCTTCAAAGGGTTAAGCTGCTTTTAGGGGTATAAAAATCGCCTATGGAGACACAACGAGCGAGCGTTGTTCGCGTGTCAACAAACTGACAGGATGGAAATTAAAATGGTGCCGAAGGTGGGACTCGAACCCACACGGCTTTCGCCACTACCACCTCAAGGTAGCGTGTATACCAATTTCACCACTTCGGCGCGTGAGCGCAAATTCTAGCCACAGAAGACGCAGAGAAATACTGATCTGAATAGAAGGGTATTATTTTTACTTCGTGCCCCGCGTAATCTCTGTGACATTAATAAAACTATTTTGGCACCTCCGGTGCCTTGGGTGCCGCGGGCACTTCGGCGGGCGGCGCTGGCGTCTCCACTTTCGCCGGCTGCTCCGTGACCACGCTTTTCGTCACGCTCGCCGGCGTCGTCGCGTGCTGCGCATACAACCAGGCCAACCCGAGGTTGGAAAGGAAAAAAACCGTCGCGAGGATAGCCGTCGTCCGCGTCAGAAAATTGGCCGAACCGCGGCTGCCGAACAAGGTCTGTGAGGCGCCGCTGCCGAAGGCCGCGCCGATATCCGCGCCCTTGCCCTGCTGCAGCAGAATCAGGCCGATCAGCCCCACGGCCGAAATAACGTCAATCACCAAAACCAGGTCTTTCATAAATGTAGCCCTACTCCGCTTCGCTTCGTTCGTCCTGTCATAATATATATCTCCGTCAGTCAGCGGCGCGGCAGATCATCAGGAATTCCTCCGCCTGCAACGACGCCCCACCGATCAAACCGCCATCGATATCCGGCTGGGCCAGAAGTTCCCTGGCGTTACTGCCCTTCATGCTGCCGCCATAAAGAATACGAATGTTATCCGCCACCGCTTCGTCACGGGACGCCAGCCGACTGCGGATAAAGCGGTGTACGTCCTGCGCCTGCTGGGGTGTGGCGGTCTTGCCGGTGCCGATGGCCCAAACGGGTTCATAGGCAATCACGGCGTTTTTGAAACTACCGATGCCGTGCTTTTCAATCACGGTATCCAGCTGGCGCGCCACCACCGTTTCAGTCTGATTCGCCTCGCGTTCCCGAAGGGTCTCGCCCACACAAAGTATCGGGGTCAGTTTCGCAGCCTGGGCAGCACCATACTTCTCCGCTACCAGCGCATCATTCTCGCCATACAGCGTGCGGCGCTCGGAATGGCCGACAATAACATAAGTACAGCCGTAATCCTTGAGCATGGGACCGGAAATCTCACCGGTAAAGGCGCCGGACTTGTGCGCGCTGAGATTCTGCCCACCCCAGACAACGACGCTACCGGCCAGTTTCTCGGCCGCGAGTGGAATCAGAACATACGGAGGACATACGACCGCTTCCGCCTTGGACGCGGAACTCATCCCTTTTTTAACTCTCTCCAGCAGCGCCGCGGACTCCGTCCGCGAGCCATTCATCTTCCAATTACCCGCCACCAGCGGCCGGCGCATGCCCATGGGAACCCCCGTATTCGTCTCGAATCAGCTGAAAAACGGGCGCGATGTTACCGGCCACCTTGGCAGAAAGCAATTGCTTTGCAGGCGACTACGCGTTTATCAAACAAAAACGTCAACAACGTATAACCCGCCACAGGCGCGTCGCAGAGTACGCGCCCGTGCCTGCGCACTCTTAGAACATTATACTTGCGCCGACAAGCAGGCCGCGGCTGCTGGCATCGACCTTGTTGCCGGCATTGTCTTTGGTCTTGGCAGAAAACGCCTTGAGTTCGGTATATACGCCGAATTGGTTCCAGCGCATTTCCAGACCACCCATCGCCTGAATGGCAAAATCCGCCGTATTGCCCGTGACTGCTGAGCCGCTGAAATCCGCGCTCGCCGCACCAACACCGACTCCGAGATAGGGATAATAAATACCGCCGGGGGCGAAATATTTTTTTCCGTTGAGCAGCACGCCGGTGACATCCATCGTGCTGGTCAACCCGGTTCCGGTTGCGGTGAGCTTGTTGCTGTAATGAATGTACTCGACGCCGAGGGCGAAACCGTTATTGATACGCCATTCGCCTTCGAGCCCAAGCGGGCTCGATGCCTTACTGTCGAACTCCGTTGACACCGTGCCTGACGTAGTCTGTAAAGACTGGCTGCTGCTGGACAATTTGATGCTGCCGGTTTTAATAATTAAGGCCAATCCCTGCTTGTGTACGGGCGCGGATGTCCCGGGAAGCGGTTTCGGGGCGGGTTTGACGACGCGCTCGGGCCCTTTTTTTGTCACAGGTCTCTCGAGCGCGGCGACGGCAAAGACTGAGTTATCTTTAATAAGGCGACAACGGTTAACCGCCGTACGTCCCTGGGCATACGACACTTGGCGCAGTTCAACCTTTACGCCATTGGTCGCGATGCCTTGCTCGACAAAGTAGTTGCGTCCTTTTTGGATGTTAACTTTCAGAGCAACGCTTCGGTCGGGGTTGGACGCGATAACGTGTTCACCGGGATCGACTGCCCATAAATAATAGGAACGGGGAACGATGAACCCGATGGGTTGATTATCGAACCACATCGGCACATTCTTCGGCACAGCCGCGTCTTGACGGAACACAAAAATGAGTGCCTTACCCGGTGGCGGTAATGTCGTCTTGGCGCGACTGTCTTCGGCGATCAGGGCAAATTCCACATCCGCGAATACCGTCGTCGCCGCGAGCTGTAGCAGCAGTGTGAAGCCAATAAGCCAAACACGTTTTGTCTTCATAATGCCGCTACTCGTTGGCAGGTAAATGTCTTTGAACGTTCCAATCAGCAATGTCAAGCTGCCTCTTCGGCGGCGCGTTTGACGGTATCGGCGAGACTGCGGGAAAGCCGCTCGACCTGCGCCACGTCGCGACCTTCGACCATCACGCGCACCACGGGCTCGGTACCCGAGGCACGCAGCACCACGCGCCCGGTGTCGGCCAGCTCGCCCTCCACCGCCTTGATGGCCTGCTGCACGCGCAGCGATTCTTTTACGTCGAAACGCCGGTCCATGCGCACGTTGATCATGACCTGCGGATAAATATCAAGCCCGCTCCTGAGCTCGGCAAGGGTCTTGCCGGATTCGCGCATGGCCGCCAGCACTTGCAGCGCGGCGATGATGCCATCGCCCGTGGTGCTGCGATCGAGGCAGATGATATGGCCGGAAGTCTCGCCGCCCAGTTCCCAGCCCTGCTCGTTCAGCATGCTCAACACATAACGGTCGCCCACCGCCGCACGTTGGAAGGGAATGTCCAGCTTGCCGCAGGCGTGTTCCAGACCGAGATTGCTCATGAGCGTGCCGACGATACCACCGTGCAGCCGACCCGCCCGTTTCCGGTCCGTGGCAATGATATAGAGCAGGTGATCGCCATCCACGATTTCGCCTTGCCTGTCGACCATGATCAACCGGTCACCGTCGCCATCCAGCGCAATTCCGAGATCGGCTTTGTGCGCCAGCACGGTCTTCTTGAGAAAAATCGGGAAAGTCGCGCCACAATGGCGATTGATGTTAAACCCGTCCGGCTCATTGGCGACCGCTATCACTTCGGCGCCGAGCTCGCTGAAGACCAGCGGTGCCAGATGATAAGCCGCACCGTTTGCACAGTCCACGACGATCTTGAGCCCCTCGAGATTCATGCGGTGAGGAAAGGTGCTCTTGCAAAATTCGATGTAGCGCCCGCCGGCGTCGTCATAACGCTTGGCCTTGCCGAGCGCATCGGGTCCCGCGGTCGTCAGCGGCTGCTGCATCTTTTCTTCGATGGCCAGCTCCACGTCGTCCGGCAGCTTGGTGCCATCTGAAGAGAAAAATTTTATGCCATTGTCTTCGTACGGATTGTGCGAGGCAGAGATCACGATACCGGCGCGCGCGCGGGCGGTGCGCGTGAGATAGGCGATCGCCGGTGTCGGCATCGGTCCGAGCAGGCGGATGTCCACGCCAGCGGCCGAGAGCCCCGCTTCGAGCAAGGATTCCAGCAGATAACCGGATACGCGCGTGTCTTTGCCGATGAGAATCTTGGCGTGACCGGAGCCGCCTTTGCCGAGTACGCAACCGGCGGCCCAGCCGAGCTTTAGCACCGTTTCCGGAGTGATGGGTTCTTCACCCACTTTCCCGCGGACACCGTCGGTGCCGAAATAGCGACGTTTCATGTTCATGATTCTTGTTTCTTCCTCAACTTTCCGGGTAAACGGCTGACCACATGCGCAGCGTCTCGACCGTAGGACCGACATCGTGCACACGCACGATACGAGCACTATTCTGCACCGCCATCAGGGCCAGGGCCACGCTCGCCTGCAGCCGCCCTTCCACCGGCAAGCCCAGCGCCTTGCCAATCAGGGATTTGCGCGACAGTCCGACCAGGATCGGCGCGCCCAGGCTTTGCAATTTCTTCAGGCCGCGCAGTAATTCTAGGTTATGTTCCAGGGTCTTGCCGAACCCGAAACCCGGGTCAATCACCAGGCGCTGTGCCGGAATACCCGCCGCTCGCGCCGCCTGCAGGCGCGTGCGCAGAAAATCGCCAATCTCGGACAGTACGTCGCGGTAGCGGGGGTTTTCCTGCATTCCGCGCGGCTCACCCTGCATGTGCATGAGACAGACCGGAACCTGCAGCGATGCCGCCGCCTCCAGCGCGCCTTCGTCGCGCAACGCGCGGACATCATTGATAAATCCCGCGCCCGCGGCAACCGCCGCGCGCATGACTTCGGGCTTCGAGGTGTCGATTGAAATCGGCAGGGGAAAATTCCCGCGTAACGCTTCGATCACCGGTACGACGCGATCCATTTCTTCCTGCGCCGAGACCGGTTGCGCGCCGGGCCGGGTGGATTCACCGCCGACGTCGATGATGTCCGCTCCTTCATCCGCCATCCGGCGGGCATGTGCGATTGCACTTTCACGGGACAAAAAAACACCCCCGTCCGAAAAGGAGTCGGGGGTGACATTCAGAATTCCCATCACAGCCGGGCGGCTCAGGTCCAACGGCCGGCCGCCACAGTCGAGGACAATCATCGGTCAGTGCGGAATAAAACGAAAATCAAGGAACAGTATTCCGCATTCCACACGTCGCGCTCGAATCAGTGTTCTCCGGCGGGTGAGTCAAGGCGCGGTTTGACGGTTTTGCCGCTCGGTTTCTTCGGGCTGCCGGCATCGTCCTTGGGCGAACTGCCCAAGTCTGCCGGCGGACGCGGCTCCTTGCCGGCCATGATGGCGCTAATCTGTTCGGAGTCCAACGTCTCCCACTCGAGCAACGCCTTCGTCATCTTCTCGACCTTGTCGCGGTTTTCCTCGATGATGTTGCGCGCCCTGGCGTATTGCTCGTCGATGATGCGACGGATTTCCTTGTCCACGACCTCAGCCACGGCATTGCTCATGTTCTTGTGCGTCATCACGTCGCGCCCGAGGAACACCTCGCTCTGGTTGTCGCCGTATACGCGCGTACCGAGCACATCGCTCATGCCCCAGCGCATGACCATGTTGCGTGCGAGGTCGGTGGCGCGTTCGAAGTCGTTAGCCGCGCCGGTCGTCATCTGATGCATGAATATCTCTTCCGCGATGCGGCCGCCCATCAGCACCGAGATGGTCGACAGCAGGCTTTCACGGTCATGGCTGTAACGGTCCTCGGTGGGCAACTGCATGGTGACGCCCAGCGCACGTCCGCGCGGGATGATGGTCACCTTGTGCACCGGATCGGTGTTCGGAATGGACTTCGCCACCACCGTGTGGCCGGATTCGTGATACGCCGTGTTCATGCGCTCCTTCTCCGGCATGACGATGGAGCGGCGCTCGGCGCCCATCACTACTTTATCCTTGGCCTTCTCAAAATCGACCATGTCCACGAGGCGCTTGTTGGCGCGCGCGGCAAACAGCGCGGCTTCGTTGACGAGATTCGCGAGGTCGGCGCCGGAAAAACCGGGCGTGCCGCGCGCCAGAATGTTGGCATCCACATCATCCGCCACCGGCACCTTACGCATGTGCACCTTGAGAATCTGCTCGCGCCCGCGAATATCGGGCAGCGGCACGTATACCTGGCGATCGAAGCGGCCGGGGCGCAACAGCGCCGGGTCGAGCACGTCCGGACGGTTGGTCGCGGCGATCACGATCACGCCTTCGGTTCCTTCGAATCCATCCATCTCGACCAGTAATTGATTCAGCGTTTGTTCGCGTTCGTCGTGGCCGCCGCCCAAGCCGGCGCCGCGCTGGCGGCCGACGGCATCGATTTCGTCGATGAAGATGATGCAGGGAGCGTGTTTCTTTGCCTGCTCGAACATGTCGCGCACGCGCGAGGCACCGACGCCGACGAACATCTCGACGAAGTCGGAACCGGAAATGGAGAAAAACGGTACCTTGGCCTCGCCGGCGATGGCCTTGGCCAGCAGCGTCTTGCCGGTACCCGGGCTGCCGGTCATGAGCACGCCCTTGGGAATGCGCCCGCCCAGCTTCTGGAACTTGGACGGGTCACGCAGGAACTCCACGAGCTCACCGACTTCTTCCTTGGCTTCCTCGACGCCAGCGACGTCGTCGAACGTGATCTTGTTCTGCTCTTCGCTCAACATGCGCGCCTTGCTCTTGCCGAAGCTCATGGCGCCGCGACCGCCCATGCCGCCCTGCATCTGGCGCATGAAGAACACCCACACGCCGACGAGCAGCAACAGCGGGAACCAGTTGATGAAGATGGTCAGCAACAGCGACTGCTCTTCCTGCGGCTTGGCATCGAACGCCACGCCGTGATCGATCAGGTCACCAATCATGCCCGGGTCGCCGGGAGAATAAGTCGTGAACGGTTCGTTGCTCTTGAGCTTGCCGGTGACCTCGCGACCCTGAATGGTGACGCGTTCGACTTCGTTCTGTCTCACCTTCTGGATGAAGGTGGAGTATTCCATCGGGCGCGTGGCCTGCTGGCGATTGCCGAAATTATTGAAAACCGACATCAGCACGATGGCGATGACGAGCCACAACAGGAGATTCTTGGTGAGATTGTTCAAGTATTGCCTCTTAATAATTCAAGACGAACGCGGTAGAGCTACCTTCGTGTCAAAACGAACCATGGCGCCATTTATCCACAATCTTCATTTTCCTATGATGTCCTCTGATAAACAACGCTTTTGCTCAGACACCCCTAAACCCCCTGCCCAGAAGATAAATTTCCTTGCTCTCGGCGCGTGACGCCGATGGTTTGCGCGTCGCCAGCTTTTCGAAGCGGTGGCGTAGTTGCGCGTAAAACTCGTTAAACCCTGCGCCCTGAAAGGTCTTGATCAACAACGAACCTCCGGGCTTCAGCGATTTGTCCGAAAATTCGAGTGCAAGTTCCACCAGATTCATGCTGCGCGCCTGATCCACGGAGGCCACTCCTGACATATTGGGGGCCATGTCCGAGATTACAAGATCCACCGGTTTGCCCTGCAAGCGCTGCAACAACAAGTCTAGCACCGGCAGTTCCGTGAAATCGCCCTCGATGAATTCCACGCCGACAATCGGCTCCATCGGCAGGATGTCCAGCGCCAGCACCCGTCCCGAGTCGCCCACCCGGCTTTTGACATACTGGGACCAGCCTCCGGGCGCAGCGCCCAGATCAACCACCGTCATCCCCGGCTGCAGCAGACGATCCCGGCGGTCAATTTCCTCGAGCTTGTAGATCGCGCGCGAACGGGCACCTTCCTGGCGCGCGCGTTTGACGTATTTGTCCTTGGCATTACGCGCCATCCAGCGCTGGCTGCTTTTAGTACGGGCCATGGGGGGATGGACGGCGCTGCGGTATGATGCGCGGATTCATAGGACTAGTGTGACGATTGTTAATATATGGCATTGAACGTAAAACAGCGACAACATCTGAAGGCCCTGGCTCATCACCGCAAGCCCGTGGTGCAGGTCGGCAACGCCGGCATCACCGCGGCGGTGATCAAGGAAATCGAACTGGCGCTCGGGCGCCATGAACTGATCAAGATCCGGCTGCCGGGCGTGGAGCGCGAGGCGCGCTCGGAAATGCTGAAAAAGATCTGCGCGGCCGCCGGGGCCAATGCCGTGCAGGAAATCGGGCGCATGGCGGTCATTTATCGCCCGGCGGAAAAACCGCGCCTGAAACTTCCAGAATAAATAGTATTACGGATAAAGAAAGCGACAGGGACTCAAACGTACCGGATGTCCAGAATCTCGTAAGTGTGCACGCCGCCGGGCACCGGCACCTCGACCACGTCGCCCAATTCCTTGCCGATGAGCGCGCGGGCGATGGGTGAACTGATGGAAATCATGCCTTGCGCAATGTTGGCCTCGAAATCGCCGACAATCTGGTAAGTCACTTCCTGACCCGACTTTTCATCCTTAAGACTGAGCGTGGCGCCGAACACGACCCGACCGTCGGCGTTGACTGTTTTCGGGTCGATGACCTGCGCTGTGGCGAGCTTCAAATCGAGCTCGGCGATGCGCCCCTCGACAAAGCCCTGCTGCTCCTTGGCTGCATGGTATTCGGCGTTCTCCGAAAGATCACCGTGCGCACGTGCATCGGCGATAGCTTGAATGATGCGCGGACGCTCCATCGTCTTCAGGCGGTGAAGTTCGATCTTCAGCTTTTCCGCGCCGGTTATAGTCATCGGCGTTTTTTTCATGCCCACCACCTCATCGTCCTGCTCATACCCGCCGCCTCCGACAGGTCGAACATGACCGGAACACCGAACTGTCGGCGGCCGGCGACATTCGCCACGGTTGCATCCCCGCGCTGCGCGCGGGGCCCCTGCGCCCTGCTCATGTCGCCAACTCCTTGTGCAGATCCTGTAGCCGGTTAACGCGAATATCCCCGGCCGCACGGTGTGCCTCGCAGGCGGCGCGTGCAGCGGCCAGCGTGGTGTAGTTCGTCACCTTGTGCTGCAGCGCCTCGCGGCGGATGGCGTAGGAATCGGCGAGGCTTTGCTTGTCCGAAACGGTATTGATGATTATATCAATCTCGTCGTTCATGATCATGTCAATAATGTTCGGCCGTCCCTCGGACAGCTTGCTGACCGCGCGCGCCGCCACGCCCCCCTGCTCCAGCACCGCGGCCGTGCCGCGAGTGGCGAGTATCTCGAACCCGTGCTGGCTGAAGTAGCGCGCCACGGCAACCACGCCCTTCTGATCGGGGTCGCGCACGCTGATGAACATGCGCCCGCTGTTCGGAATCGGGCTGCCCGCGGCGATCTGGGACTTGGTGAACGCCTCGCCGAAGCTCCTTCCCACGCCCATGACCTCGCCGGTGGATTTCATTTCGGGCCCGAGTATCGTGTCCACACCGGGGAATTTGATGAACGGGAACACGGCTTCCTTGACCGAATAATAGGAAGGCACAATCTCTTCCGTCACACCCTGTTTCTTCAGCGACTGCCCGACCATGCAGCGTGCCGCGATCATGGCCAGCGGCCGGCCGGTGGCCTTGGAAACGTACGGCACCGTGCGCGAAGCGCGCGGATTCACTTCCAGCACGTATACTTTGCCGTTCTGAATGGCGAACTGGACGTTCATCAGCCCGATGACCTTGAGCGCCTTGGCCATTTTGACAGTTTGTTGACGCAGCTCATCCTGAATTTTCTTCGACAGGGAAAACGGCGGCAGCGAACAGGCCGAATCGCCGGAATGCACGCCGGCTTCCTCGATGTGCTCCATGATGCCGCCGATCACGACCTGCTTGCCATCAGAGATGGCGTCGACATCGACTTCGGTTGCGTCGTTGAGAAATCGGTCCAGCAGCACCGGCGAATCCTCGGACACGCGCACCGCCACGCGCATATAGGTTTCCAGGTCCTCGCGCGCATGCACGATCTCCATCGCGCGCCCGCCGAGCACGTAGGAAGGACGCACCACCAGCGGATATCCGATCTTGTCGGCCAGTTTCACCGCCTCGTGCGTGGTCCGGGCAGTGGCGTTCGGCGGCTGTGCCAGTTTCAGCCTGTGTATCAGCTTCTGGAAGCGCTCGCGGTCCTCGGCAATGTCGATCGAATCCGGGGTAGTGCCGATGATCGGCGCGCCGGCTTCATCCAGCCCGTGGGCGAGTTTGAGCGGCGTCTGGCCGCCGTACTGGACGATTACGCCCTCGGGTTTCTCCAGATGAATGATCTCCAGCACATCTTCCAGCGTCAGCGGCTCGAAATACAACCGGTCGGAAGTGTCGTAGTCCGTGGACACGGTCTCCGGGTTGCAGTTAATCATGATGGTCTGGTAGCCGTCATCGCGCAGCGCGAACGAGGCGTGCACGCAGCAATAATCGAACTCAATCCCCTGGCCGATGCGGTTTGGCCCGCCACCGAGCACGATGATCTTTTTCTTCTTCTCGGGAGCAGCCTCGCACTCTTCTTCATAAGTGGAGTACATGTAGGCCGTGGCGGAGGCAAACTCGGCGGCGCAGGAATCCACGCGCTTGTATACCGGACGCACCTTGGCCGCATGGCGCCACTTGCGCGCCTGCTTTTCTGTCACTCCCATCAGTTGCGCCAGACGGCGGTCGGAAAACCCCTTGCGCTTCCAGGCGCGCCAGGTATCGGCCGAGGGCTTTTTCTTGCCGTGTTTCGCGATCGCCTTTTCGGTGCCGACCAGATCCTCGATCTGCGCCAAGAACCACGGATCGATATGACACAGCTCGTGGATTTCCTGCTGGCTCATGCCGGCACGGAAGGCGTCGGCCAGATGCCAGATACGTTCCGCGCCCGGCACGCGCAACGCCGTCGTCAAGCGCTTGCGCGTCTCGTCCTTGTCCTGCGCCGGATCGAGCCTGGATTCGAGCCCGTAGCTGCCGGTCTCGAGCGAACGCAGCGCCTTCTGCAGCGATTCCTGGAACGTCCTTCCAATCGCCATCGCCTCGCCCACCGACTTCATCTGGGTGGTAAGCGTGGGATCGGCCTTGGTGAACTTCTCGAAAGTAAAGCGCGGAACTTTGGTCACCACATAATCGATCGTCGGTTCGAACGACGCCGGGGTCACGCCGCCGGTGATGTCGTTTCGCAATTCATCCAGCGTGTAACCGACCGCGAGTTTGGCCGCGACCTTGGCGATCGGAAAGCCGGTGGCCTTGGAGGCCAGCGCCGAGGAGCGGCTGACGCGCGGGTTCATCTCCACGATCACCATGCTGCCGTCCCTTGGATTGATGGCGAACTGCACGTTCGAGCCGCCGGTATCCACGCCGATCTCGCGCAGGCAGGCGATGGAGGCATCGCGCATGAGCTGGTATTCCTTGTCGGTCAGCGTCTGTGCCGGGGCGACCGTGATCGAATCGCCGGTGTGCACGCCCATGGGATCGAAATTTTCGATCGAACAGATGATGATGCAGTTGTCCTTGCGGTCGCGCACCACCTCCATCTCGAATTCCTTCCAGCCGATGATGGATTCCTCAATCAACAGCTCGCGCGTCGGCGAGGCGTCCAGTCCGCGCTCGCAGATAGCGACGAATTCGTCCTTGTTGTAGGCGATACCACCGCCGGTGCCGCCGAGCGTGAACGAGGGGCGGATGATGACCGGAAAACCGATTGCGGCCTGTACCTGCATCGCCTCTTCCATGCTGTGGGCGACGGCGCCGCGCGCGCATTTCAGGCCGATGGATTCCATCGCCTTCTTGAACAGTTCGCGGTCCTCGGCCTTGTCGATCGCCTCGCGTTTCGCGCCGATCATTTCGACGCCGAATTTTTCCAGCACGCCCTCGCGCGCCAGATCGAGTGCGGTGTTGAGCGCAGTCTGGCCGCCCATGGTCGGCAGCAGCGCGTCGGGGCGCTCCTTTTCGATGATTTTGGCGATCGTCGGCCAGGTGATCGGCTCGATATAGGTGGCGTCGGCCGTCTCCGGATCGGTCATGATGGTGGCCGGATTGGAGTTGACCAGGATCACGCGGTAGCCCTCTTCCTTGAGCGCCTTGCAGGCCTGCGCGCCGGAATAGTCGAACTCGCAGCCCTGGCCGATGATGATCGGCCCGGCGCCGATAATCAGGATGCTTTTGATGTCAGTGCGTTTTGGCATGGGCTATCAAATATTTCCGTCACGGAAGATTACAGGGCAACCTTTTCCTCTTTCTTCTTCGTGCCCGATGATCTTGGCGAAGTGTTTTGCTCCATCATCCCGATAAACCGGTCGAACAGCGGCGAGACGTCATGCGGTCCAGGGCTCGCTTCCGGATGCCCCTGGAAACAAAACGCCGGTTTGTCGGTGCGTTCCAAGCCCTGCACCGAGCCATCGAACAGCGAGCGGTGCGTCACGCGCAGGTTCGACGGCAGGCTGGTTTCGTCCACCGCGAAACCATGGTTCTGGCTGGTGATCATGACGCGCCCGGAGACGACTTCGAGCACCGGATGGTTCGCGCCGTGATGTCCGAACTTCATCTTGATGGTGCGCGCGCCGGAGGCTAGGCCCATGAGCTGAAGACCGAGACAGATGCCGAACACCGGCAGCCCGGTATCGATGATGTGTCGGATCGTGTCGATGGCGTAAGCGCAGGGTTCCGGATCGCCGGGGCCGTTCGAGAGAAACACACCATCCGGTTTCATCTTTAATATGTCCTCGGCCGGAGTCTGCGCCGGCACTACCGTCAGCCGGCAACCGCGCGCGGCCAGCATGCGCAGGATATTGCGCTTGATGCCGTAGTCGCAGGCGACCACGTGAAAGCGGGGATGTTCCTGCTGCGCATGGCCTTTGCCCAGTTCCCACAAGCCTTCTTCCCACGTGTAGGGTTTCTTGGTGGTCACCACCTTGGCCAGGTCCATGCCCTTCAGTCCCGGGAACGCGCGCGCCACTTTGAGCGCTTCCTTCTTGTCGAGCTTGCCGGCCTTTTCCAACGCGAGAATGCAGCCGTTCTGCGCGCCTTTCTCGCGCAACAGGCGGGTCAGCCGGCGCGTGTCGATGCCGGCGATGCCGACGAGCTTGTGGCGGCGCATGAATTCCGCCAGCGATTCCGCGGCGCGGAAATTGCTGTGGGCCAGCGGGAGATCACGGATCACGAGGCCAGTGGCGTACACGCCGGGGGATTCCATGTCTTCGGGATTGGCCCCGGTGTTGCCGATGTGGGGATAGGTCAGCGTGACGATCTGACGCGCATAGGAAGGGTCGGTGAGGATTTCCTGGTAGCCGGTCATGGCGGTGTTGAACACCACCTCGCCTGCCGCCTGTCCCGGAACGCCGACAGAATCCCCGTAGAACAGAGAACCATCTTCCAGTGCAAGCAGTGCAGACGGCATAGACAAGTTACCTCTCAGCGCGCAGGCGCACAAAAACGGGAGAGGCCCCTGTCGCTCCGGGTGCTTCTCTCCCGCTCTGAATGCCTAAAGTAGGGTGTTTCCGGCTGAGCGAGAATTTTACGTTACAGCACGGCGAGAATCAACGTGGCGTCTGTGGGGCAGGATCGAACGATTCCGCGGTCGACGCCAGCGTGCCAATACTGTCCGATGCGCTAACCCCGCCACCGCCGCCGGTTGGGGGTCCGCCGCAAGCAGCGTAATAAGCTGCTTCAGAGAAGCCGTTTCCCGTCGCGTAACATGCTGGCGATATCCTCGGTAGCCACTGGCTTGCTGAACAGATATCCCTGCACCATGTCGCAGCCATAGCGGCGCAGCGCCGCCAGTTGCTCCGCGGTTTCAACACCTTCGGCGACCACTTTCAGCTTCAAGGCGCGTGCCAGGGCGATAACCGCCTGCACGATAGCGGCCTGATCCGGGTCAACCGCGGCATTGCGCACGAATGACCGGTCGATTTTCATCACCCGCAGAGAAAGCCGTTTAATGGAATCGATAAAGGAATCTCCGATGCCGTTATCCGCCAGCGCCACATGCGCTCCGAGAGCATTCAACCGATCCAGCACCGTGCGATAGTTTTCCTGCCCGATACCCACCAGGTTTTCAGCGGGGATATCGAGTTCCAGGTCGCTCGGCGACATGCCCGTCTCCTTCAAAATATTTGTGACCAGTTCCACGAGACCCTTGCGGCGGAAGCGGTAGGGCGAGACATTGACCGTCATGCACAGAGATGGCAAACCGATTTTTTGCCACTGACGGTTCTGCAGGCACGCGGTGCGAAGCACCCATTCATCCACGGAATAAACGAGCTTTGACCGTTCCAGCTGCGGCATAAAGTCATTCGCGGATATCATTCCCATTTCGGGGTGCCGCCAGCGCAGCAAAGCCTCCACGCCCATGATATTTCCGCTCAACATGTCCATGCGCGGCTGGTAATGCAATAACAGCTCACCGCGCTCGAGTGCATGCTCGATCTGCGTTTCGATGAGCTTGACCGCCGCGATGTTCTCCGCCATATCGGCGCCGAAAATCTGAAAGTTGTTCCTTCCCGCCTGCTTGGCGCGATACATGGCCTGATCGGCATCCTTCAGGAGGTTGGTCAGGTCCTTGTCATCCATCGGGTAAAGCGTGATACCAATGCTGACCGTCATGTGAATCTCGTGACCGTCCACTTGAAACGGTTCCTGCATGACATCAAGGATCTTCTCCGCCACGATCGTGGCGTTATCGATATGCGGAATGCTTTCCAGGATGACGGTAAATTCATCGCCCCCCATGCGCGAGACCGTATCGACGTCCCGCAGGCATGAAGTAATTCTCTTGGCCACCGCTTTCAGCAATTCATCGCCGGCATGATGACCCATGCCGTCATTGACGTTCTTGAAGTGGTCCAGATCCAGGTACATGATCGCCACAAGCTTTTCTTCGCGATGGGCGCGCGCCAACGCATGGGTGGCGCGGTCGTGAAACAGGGCGCGCGTGGGGAGACCGGTCAATGCGTCGTATTGGGCGAGATAAACCAGGCGCTGTTCTGCCTGTTTCTGCGCGGTGATGTCGCGGGCTATCAGAACGAATTCTTGCCGGCCTTGATTGCCGGCTTCACGCACGGTCAGGCCAACCTGGAACGTGGCGCCGCTTTTGCGAACCCCCACCACTTCGCGCGCGCCGATACTGATGCCGGCCGCTCCCCCAGCCCGGATATCCGTCAACAACATGTCCACGTTCTTTCCAAGTATCTCGCCTTCCGTATAGCCAAACATGCCGGCTGCCATCGGGTTGATCATCCCGATCACACCTTGTGAATCAATGGTCATGACGGCATCGGCGATATTGTCCAGAACGGTTCGCAGGTGCTCCATGCCGGCCTGCGTCGCTGGTTTCTCGATGGAGGAAGTCCGGTTACGCAGACGCGAATACCACGACATCAATAATAAGGTCGCGGCGAAAGTTACGCCGATCGCAACGATCAGCGTTGTCACGTCAACGGTCATGATGGACGAGTGTTCGGTCTTTTGCAGGAATCATGCGCCAATAGGTTCTTGTCTGTTTTTGTTCAAGTCAAGCATAGTCGTCTTTACTGTCGTCTATCCTTCACCCTGTCCGGCAGATACTGGCCTTGCTTGTGGCGCCATCCGGGTTTCCGTCTAAACTGCAGTTGTGGAAAAGGAATATCTCACGATTTTGCTGCATCTTGGCCTGGCGGTGCTGGCCGGAGGCCTCATCGGCCTCGAACGGACCTACCATGGCCGCCCGGCGGGTTTTCGCACCCATACCCTGGTTTGCACGGCTTCCAGCCTGTTGATGCTGGTGACTGTTTACCAGTGGCAACTGCTGCCGAATGCGCCACTGGAAACGATGCGCGTGGACCCGACGCGCATGGCGCAGGGCATCATGACCGGCATCGGTTTTCTCGGTGCCGGCGTGATCATGAAGGAAGGTCTCACGGTGCGCGGCCTGACCACGGCGGCGTCCATCTGGATCACCGCCGCGATCGGCATTCTGCTCGGAATCGGTTTTTATTTCCCGGCCATCGTGACAACGCTGGTGACGCTGGGCACGCTGTCACTGTTCCGCTGGATCGAGGCGATCATGCCCGCGCAGTACTACGCGCGCCTGCAAGTGCGCTTCAAGCGCCAGGAAACGCCGGCCGAACCCGAGTTGCGCGAGATGATCATGCAGCACGGTTTCTCGGTCGCCAACTTGAGCTACCAGTTGGGTGACGAAGGCAAGATCTTCGAATACCAGATGACCATCCGCGCCAAAGGAAAGGACAGTTATCGGCGCCTGGCTGAAAAGCTGACCGCCCTAGAGAAAGTACTGGAGTTCCACATCTACCCGACGGGCGACTGATTCGGGCGCGATCTACAACACCACCGGCTTATTGTCGAGTTCGTTCTTGCCTTTCCCCTGTGCCGGGTAATGTCTGACGAGATGGGCGCTGACAGCGCGTATGCCATGAAGCACGCCTGATTCGAACTTGCCCTCGCGGAATGACACTTCCATCTCGCGGCAAATTTTCTCCCAGCCCTCGCCACCCACGTGCGCGTGAACTCCGCGGTCGGCAACGACCTCCACGTCATGATCCGCCAGCAGCAGATAAATCAACACGCCGTTGTTGTGTTCCGTATCCCACACCCGCAAGTGCGAAAATACTTCGAGCGCGCGATGACGCGCCGATTGACCGCGCAACAGCGGGATCAGCGGCAGGGCACTTTCCACGGCGAAACGAATTTCACCGGCGTGTGCCGCCTCACACTCATGGATGGCCGCTTCGATGGCGCGCAACGTGCGCGCCGGAAATGCCAGGCGCACGCGCCACGGCGGCATGAACAGGTGTCGAAATATGCGCGCGAGATTCATCACCATTTCCCCGAGGCGCCGCCGCCTCCAAATCCACCGCCTCCACCGCCGAAACCTCCTCCGCCGCCGCTGCTCCAGCCACCGCCGTAACCACCACCATAGCCTCCGCCAGGCCAACCGCCGTAGCGCGAGGAACCGAGCTGTACACCCGCGGCCATCACCAGTACGAACACGACGATGCCGGCGATCAGCGCCATCAACGCGGAACCGGCAATGAACCAGAGGATCAGCCCGGTAACGCCGCCGGCCACGGACCCGCCGATCAGCCGACCGAACAGCGCGCGCAACATGCCTCCGCCGACGAATGCCGCGATGATGATGAACGGCGCATAGTCGAAAATGCCGGACCAGGAATTGTCCCGTGCCTGTGGCGGCGGCAATGGCTCGCCATCAACGAGCCGGATCAGGCGGCTGACACCAGCATGGATGCCGCCGTAGAAATCGCCCTGCTTGAAATAAGGAATGATGATTTCGCTGACCACGCGCTTGGCCACGGCGTCGGGTATCGCGCCTTCGAGGCCGTAGCCGACCTCGATGCGCAATTCGCGGTCGTCTTTGGCGACCAGCAATAGTGCTCCGTCATCGACGCCCTTGCGCCCAAGTTTCCAGGCCTCGGCGACGCGGAGGGAATATTGTTCGATGGCTTCGGGCTGCGTGGTGGGAACGATCAACACCGCGATCTGGCTGCCTTTGCGGCTTTCGAAGGCGCGCAGCTCCTGTTCGAGCGTATCGCGCTGTGACTGCGTCAGCGTGCCGGTCAGGTCGGTGACGCGCGCCTTGAGCGGCGGCACCGCTACTTCCGCGTGAACTGCAAAGCTCGCAAGAAAAAACGCCAGCAGGCACAACCCGCGCACGAGCACCTTCATGTCGGCGCTCTCATGTCATCAGCGACTGGCGAACTACTGGTAACCGGCGCTGGTCGGCGAAGGCGGCGGTGTGCCGCCGAAGTCGACCTTGGGCGGCTTGGCGATTTCCTTTTCGTTCTCCACGGTGAAGCTCGGTTTCACCTTGTAACCGAAGAGCATCGCCGTCAGGTTGCTCGGGAACTGGCGCACGGTGACGTTGTACGCCTGCACCGCCTGGATGTAGCGATTGCGCGCCACGGTGATGCGATTCTCCGTGCCTTCGAGCTGCGCCTGCAGATCGCGAAACAGGCCGTCGGCCTTGAGCTGCGGATAATTCTCCGACACCGCGAGCAGCCGCGACAGCGCCGAACTCAGTTCGCCCTGCGCCGCCTGGAATTTGGCGAACGCCTGTTCATCATTAATAAGATCCGGGGTCGCCTGGATCGTTCCGACCTTGGCGCGCGCCTCGGTCACGCGCGTGAGCACGTCCTTTTCATGCGCGGCGTATCCCTTCACCACGTTCACCAGGTTCGGCACCAGATCAGCACGTCGCTGATACTGGTTCAACACCTCGGCCCAGCCGGCCTTGATCTGTTCGTCGGTGGTCTGCAGCGTGTTGTAGCCGCAGCCGCCAAGCAGGGTAGATGCGATCAGAAACAACGGCAAAATGAATTTGTTACGCATGGCTCTCTCCTTGATGCTCGATGAAACGTTCAATTCGCCTTGGTGACAAACTGCTTGCGGTAATTGACTACCTTGTGCAAATACTCGCGGGTTTCTTCATACGGAAGATTTGAACGCAATTTCTGATACACGCCAGAAGGCGGCAGGCTGTTGATGCTGTTCACGGCCGCGACCTTGTCCTTGGAAAAAGTGCGCAGCACGTTGCTCGGACCGGTATTGTAGGCCGAGATCACGCAATACTCCCGCGACACCTCGTTGGAGACCGGTTCGAGCTGCTTGTAGGTAAGCACGCTAAGATACGCCGCACCGAGTTCGATATTGTTCTGCGCGTCGAACAGATATTGCTTCGACGGAATCTCGTCCGAACCCTTGGCGTGCCGGTAGGCCTCGCGGCCGCCGCTGCCGGGGACCAGTTGCATCAGGCCGTAGGCCGGCGCGGAACTGACGGCGAACGGGTTGAAATTACTTTCCGTTCGGATGATGGCGTACACCAGGCTCGGGCTGATCTGGTACTGGGTAGCGAATTGTTCGACGAAATGACTGTATTTCGCGGCCTGCTTGTTCTCGAAATTCGCCACCATCGGAATCTTCACGTACAGCG
>NZ_JBAVEJ010000193.1:0-35946 GCF_049587675.1 Sulfuricaulis sp.
GTGTCGTTGTCGACATCAATATACCCATGCCGGCGCCATCACGGGGGCGGCAGAAAAACGTGGTTTTACTTGAATTCGAGCAGTAATCGCAACATACGGCGCAGTGGCTCCGCAGCTCCCCACAACAGCTGATCGCCCACGGTAAAGGCCCCGAGGTACTGGCTGCCCATATTAAGCTTGCGCAGGCGCCCGACCGGTACGGTCAGGGTGCCAGTAACCGCCGCCGGAGTGAGTTCCTTCATGGTGATCTCGCGCTTGTTCGGCACCACTTTCACCCATTGGCTGGACGCTTTGATCATCCCCTCGATTTCATCGAGCGGGATGTCCCTGGTCAGCTTGATGGTCAGCGCCTGACTATGACAACGCATGGCGCCGATGCGCACGCAGATGCCGTCGATCGGGATCGGGTTGCCGCCACGACCGAGAATCTTGTTGGTCTCGGCCTGGCCCTTCCACTCCTCTTTCGACTGTCCGCTCTCGAGCTCCTTGTCTATCCACGGGATCAGCGAGCCTGCGAGCGGAGCACCGAAGAATTCGGTCGGGTACTGGGCACCGCGAATCGTCTCAGCCACCTGGCGGTCAATGTCGAGAATCGCCGAGGAAGGGTTGTCGAGCAACGGCTTTACTGCGGCATGCGCCGCGCCCATCTGCTTCAATAGTTCGCGCATGTTGTTCGCGCCGGCACCGGAGGCGGCCTGGTAAGTCATCGCGCTCATCCATTCCACGTAACCTTTCTGGAACAATGCGCCAAGCGCCATGAGCATCAGGCTCACGGTGCAGTTACCGCCGATATAATTCTTCATGCCTTTGGTCAGCGCATCCTTGATAACACCGAGATTCACCGGATCGAGAATGATTACGGCGTCGTCGCTCATGCGCAGCGTCGAGGCGGCGTCAATCCAGTAACCTTTCCAGCCCGCGGCGCGCAGCCTCGGGAAAATATCACTGGTGTAATCACCACCCTGGCAAGTGATGATGATGTCCATCGCCTTCAATTCGTCGACACTCTTTGCATCCTTGAGCGGCGGTACGTCTTTGCCGACAGCCGGGCCCTTGCCGCCCACGTTCGACGTGGTGAAGAACACCGGTTCGATATGATCGAAGTCGCGTTCTTCCTTCATGCGGCCCATGAGCACCGAGCCCACCATGCCGCGCCAACCCACCAGACCTACCCGCTTCATTGATGCTTCCTCAGAATAATCAACATAATTCGATTACTGCTCCAGCGCTGCCACGACGGCGTTACCCATCTCGGCGGTGCCGACCTTTTTCGTGCCTTCGGTATAAATGTCACCGGTGCGCAATCCCTGATCGAGCACCTTCGATACCGCGCGCTCGATTCTGTCTGCCAAGCTCGGCTCGTTGAGGGTATAACGCAGCATCATCGCCGCCGAAAGAATCGTCGCCAGAGGATTCGCGACACCCTTGCCGGCGATGTCCGGCGCCGAGCCGTGAATCGGCTCGTACATGCCCTTGTTCGCCGCGTCGAGCGAAGCCGACGGCAGCATGCCGATCGAACCCGTCAGCATCGATGCCTCGTCCGAGAGGATATCGCCGAATATATTTCCGGTCACGATCACGTCGAACTGCTTGGGCGCACGCACCAGCTGCATCGCCGCATTGTCCACGTACATGTGGCTCAGCTCGACGTCAGGATAATCCCGGGCGACCCGGATGACCACCTCGCGCCACAGGCCCGAAGTTTCGAGCACGTTGGCTTTTTCCACCGAGCAGAGTTTCTTGCGGCGCTTACGCGCGGCCTCGAAGGCCACCCGCGTCACGCGCTCCACCTCGTGCTCGGCATACACCATGGTGTTGAATCCCTGACGCTCGCCGTTCGCGAGCGTGCGCACACCGCGCGGTTCGCCGAAATAGATGTCTCCGGTCAGCTCGCGCACGATCAGCAAATCGAGTCCGGCAACGACTTCGGGCTTCAGCGTCGAGGCCGAGGCCAGTTGCGGATAGAGAATCGCCGGGCGCAGGTTGGCGAACAGCTTGAGATCGGAACGCAGGCCGAGCAGGGCCTTCTCCGGGCGCAGCTCGCGAGGCAACGTATCCCATTTCTCGCCACCGACCGCGCCCAGCAGCACGGCATCCGCGTTCCTGGCCAGCTTCAGCGTGGCCTCCGGCAGCGGCTGCTTGTGAATATCGTAAGCCGTGCCGCCCACCGGCGCGGTTTCCGTCTCGATTTTCAGGCCGAAATCACGGCGCAAACGCTCGAGAATCTTGACTGCTTCGGTCACCACCTCCGGCCCGATGCCGTCACCCGGCAATATGGCAATCATCTTCGTCATGGGGTTACGGCTCCTTCATTACTCATTATTTAACGAACAGCCACGGCGCTTCCTGCCGGTGTCGTGCCTCGTAGGCGCGAATCTCGTCCACATGCTGCAACGTCAGCCCGATATCATCGAGGCCATTCAACAAACAGTGCTTTCGAAACGCGTCGATCTCGAACTTGAACACGGTGCCCGATGGCGTCGTCACGGTTTGCGCGATCAGGTCCACGGCAAGCCGGTAACCCGGCTCCGCTTCGGTCTCGCGAAACAGGCGATCCACAGCGTCACGCTCGAGCACGATCGGCAGCAGGCCGTTCTTGAAGCTGTTGTTGTAGAAGATATCGGCGTAGCTGGGCGCAATGATAACCCGGAACCCGTAATCCATGAGCGCCCACGGGGCATGTTCGCGCGAGGAACCGCAACCGAAGTTGTCGCGCGCGAGCAGGATTTGCGCGCCCTGGTAGCGTGGATGGTTGAGTACGAAATCCGGGTTGATGCGGCGCTTGCTGTGATCCATGCCCGGCTCGCCCGGATCGAGATAGCGCATGTCATCGAACAAACTCGGCCCGAAACCGGTGCGCTTGATCGACTTCAAATATTGTTTGGGAATGATCGCGTCCGTGTCCACGTTGGCACGGTCGAGCGGAATGACCAGTCCGTTCAGCTTTTCGAACTTCTGCATCAGCGTATCTTCCGCACATCGACAAAATGCCCGGCGATCGCCGCGGCCGCCGCCATCGCGGGGCTCACGAGGTGCGAACGGCCTCCGGCACCCTGGCGTCCCTCGAAATTACGGTTCGACGTCGAGGCACAGCGTTCGCCCGGTTCGAGCCGGTCGGCGTTCATCGCCAGACACATCGAGCAGCCCGGCGCGCGCCATTCGAAACCGGCATCCCGGAAAATTTTGTCCAAGCCTTCCTTCTCTGCCTGCGCCTTAACCAAGCCCGAGCCCGGCACCACCATGGCGAGCTTGATGCTCTTGGCCACTTTCCTGCCTTTCACGACACCGGCGGCGGCGCGCAAATCTTCGATGCGCGAATTGGTACAAGAGCCGATGAAAATCTTGTCGAGATGAATATCGCGAATCGAAGTACCGGGTTTCAATCCCATGTACTTGAGCGCCTGCTGTATCCCGGCGCGCCGGACGGCGTCGGCTTCCTTTTCCGGATCGGGCACCGCGCCGTCCACCGGCACCACCATCTCGGGTGACGTGCCCCAGGTCACTTGCGGTTTGATATCCGCCGCCTTGAGCACCACCTCTTTATCAAATTTTGCGCCCGGATCACTTTTCAATTCACGCCAGGCTTTCGCCGCCATGTCCCACTGTCCGGCTTTCGGCGCATACGGACGTCCGCGGAAATATTCAATCGTCTTGTCATCCACCGCGATCATGCCGGCGCGCGCGCCGGCCTCGATGGCCATGTTGCACACCGTCATGCGGCCCTCGACCGAGAGCTGTTCGATCGCCGAGCCGGCGAACTCGATCGCATGCCCCGTGCCGCCGGCAGTACCGATTTTGCCAATGATCGCGAGCACGATGTCCTTGGCCGTCACGCCCGGCGGAATACTGCCTTCCACGCACACGCGCATGTTCTTGGCTTTTTTGAGGATAAGGCATTGCGTCGCGAGCACATGCTCGACCTCGGATGTGCCGATGCCGAAAGCGAGCGCGCCGAAGGCGCCGTGCGTCGAAGTATGCGAATCGCCGCACACCACGGTCATGCCCGGCAGCGTCGCACCCTGTTCCGGTCCGATCACGTGCACGATGCCCTGGCGGGAATCGTTCATGCCGAACTCGGTGATGCCCAAGTCATGGCAATTCTGATCGAGCGTTTCGACCTGCAACCGCGATACCGGGTCGGCGATGCCGCGATTGCGGTGCGTCGTCGGCACGTTGTGATCGGCGGTCGCGAGGTTGGCGTCCACCCGCCACAGCTTGCGTCCCGCGAGCCTGAGCCCCTCGAAAGCCTGCGGGCTTGTCACCTCGTGCACCAGATGACGGTCGATATATATGAGGCAGGTGCCGTCGTCATTGCGGCGCACCACATGCGCATCCCAGAGCTTGTCGTAAAGTGTTTTTCCGGACATGACGGCCAAGTGTTCAATGAATTGCGTAGATCTTAGGCATGATATATAAATAACACAAATTCATGTTTATCATATATTCTATTCTTTACAGTTATGGATATATCAGCCCTCCAAGCCTTCATCGCCGTTGCCGAATCCGGGTCATTTTCCCGTGCCGCCGAGCGCATCTTTCTGACCCAACCGGCCATCAGCAAGCGCATCGCCGCGCTGGAACAGGAAATCGGCGCGCGCCTGTTTGACCGCGTCGGGCGCAAGATTCACCTCACGCCAGCCGGCGAGGCGCTGTTGTTGCGCACCCGCGCCGTATTGAGCGAATTGGAAGACATCAAACGCGACATTACCAACCTTTCCGGCACCATTGCCGGCGAGCTTTCGGTCGCGACCAGTCATCATATCGGCTTGCACCGTCTTCCGGGGCCACTCAAGCGGTTTCACGAAACCTACACACAAGTACGGTTGAATCTGCACTTCATGGATTCGGAAAAGGCTTGTAATGCCGTCGCGAGAGGCGAACTGGAGCTGGCGGTCGTCACTTTGCCGCCATCGGCGGATCCGCCCTTGCGGGTGGAGAAAATCTGGGACGACCCGCTGGATATCGTCGTCAGCCGGAGCCATCCGCTGGCACAGGTCAAACGGGTACAAGCCGCTATGTTGCTCGATTATCCGGCGATTCTGCCCGGTATCGGAACCTATACCCGTGAAATCATTCTCAATAGCTTTGGCCCGCTGCGCGACCGGATCCAGGTCGGGATGGCCACCAACTACCTGGAGGTGCTCAAAATGCTCGCCGCCATCGGCCTCGGATGGAGTGCGCTGCCACGGACTATGATTGACGAAGGGCTGAAAGTGGTCCAGATTGAAAAAAGGGAGATACGACGTGAATTGGGGATTGTGACCCATGAAAGGCGCACCCTCTCTAACGCCGGTCAGGCCATGATACGGATCATTCGAGAGATAGCGGCATGAGCCGCAGAGCAGGGGCCCCACACGCAGTGGGGATGCGACCGGCGAATTGACGCAGACCGCCAACAACGAGGCGGTAGAGTTTATCGAGACATAACGGAGGCGGTGTGAACTTCAAGGAACTGTTGTCGCAGCTGGAAGAACGCCTAGGCTCTCACCAATTCCCGGTGAACCCGGCGGCGACGACTATCAAAAATATTTTCGAGGGCAGCCCGTTGCATCACGACACAATGACGGGGCTGGCGCGCGCGATTTACGTGTCTAATGCCTGCCGCCGGCTGACCGATCCGGTCAATCTGGACAAGACCCTTCAGGCCCTCGCGCCGATCCGCCAGGAGGCATTGCGGTCGACGGCGACAGACGTGGATCTCTACCGAGTACTCGACGATCTGGGCGCCGCGCTGAATGAAATCTTCGCGGACACCAAGGCGCCCATCAAATCCATCCCACCAATCCGGCGCAGCGCCGAAATCATCCTGCTGTCGGCCTATCGGCGGCAGCGCTATCTCAAGTCTTTGGCTTGATCATTGCGGCGGCTCATGCCGCCGCAATGATCAGGATCACTTAATGATTTTCGTTATTGACCCGGCCGCCCGTATGGTCACGGATGCCGAACAATGTGTTTCGTAGCCTGCCTTCGTTCAAGAACGATCTTGCCGGATCAATAACAGCGCCACTAGAAACGCCAGCCCCGCGCTCGCGGCGGCGATATTAAAGGTGACCGTCGGACCCAGCGTCACCCAGGTGTGCCCGCTGTAGAAACTCCCCACCGCTCCACCAATGCCAAAGCTCAGGCTCCCGTAAATCGCCTGCCCACGATGCTGATGCTTCCCCGTAAAGAAGCGATGCACCAGTTGCATCGCCGTCGCATGGAAACTTCCGAACGTGGCCGCGTGCAGCGTCTGCGCCAGCATCAGCACGGCTAGGCTCTCCGGATAATGACCAATCAACAGCCAGCGCACCGCGGCAAGGAAAAAGCTGGCGATCAAAACAGCACGTAGCGCCACGCGCACGAGCAAGCGCTGCATCACAAGAAACACGCCGATCTCGCATAGCACCGCAAACGCCCACAGCAGACCAATTAGCGTCTTCGAGTAGCCATAGCCTTCCAGATAAATCGAGTAAAAGGTGTAGTACGGCCCGTGACTGATCTGCATCAACAGACAAGCGAGTAGAAACGCGAACACCTCGGGTCGCAGCAGCGCCTGGCGGAACGGTCCCGCATGTTCGACCGAACCCCGCATCTCCGATTCCGGCAACGTCAGGCTGAACGACCCGATGCCGAGCATCATCGTCAGCAACGCCGGCAGCACCCACCACGGACCGCGCGCATCGATCACCGGCCCGAGCGCCGTCACCGCGACGATAAAACCGATCGAACCCCACAGCCGCACGCGCCCGTAGGCGCCCGGACGCGAGGCGGTATGACGCATGACGAACACTTCGAGCAACGGCAGTGACGCGTGCCAGAAAAAACTGAACAGCAGCATCACCGCCGCCAGCCACCAGAACGACGAACCAAAGAAAGCGCCGCTGAAGCTCGCTATCGTCAGGAACGACGCGAGCCGCACCACCGCCATGCGCGACTCGCGATGATCCGCGATCCAGCCCCACACCATCGGCGCCACGATGCGCGAAAACATCAGGATGGCGATGAGATTGCCGATGTCCACCGGCGTGAAGCCAACCGACTGGAGATACAGACCCCAGTACGGCACCAGCACGCCGAGCGTGGCGAAGTAGAAAAAATAATATCCGGAGAGGCGCCAGTAAGGCATAGAGTACCGGCTATGGGAAACCTGCTAGAGGGTTACTTTCTTGATTTCTGCCGTGGCCTCTTCCATGACCTTGGCATCGCCTGCGCCTTCGCTGACGGAATAGGCGCGCTGGAAATATTCGACGGCCTCGGCGCGCCGCCCCTGCCGCGCGACGCTGCGGCCAAGGCCCATTAGATCGAGCGCGATCTTGGTGGCGGCGCCGGTGTCCTTATCAAGCCGCAGAGCATCATCATAGGATTGCTGCGCGGTTTTGAAATCTCCTGACTGAAATGCGGCGTCCGCGATCAGGCGCAACGAATTGGCTTCTTCGTTTTTGTCGCCGGCATTTCTGTTCAAGGCCAGCGCGCGGCGGGCGTGGTTCATAGCATCCTGCGGGTATCCAGCAAGTGCCATTCTGGCCAGTAGATTGTTAAGCCGGCCCTCGGCGCTGCAGCCGTGACAGTATTCGAGCGCCTTGTTCACCCATGATCGCGCTTCGGGTTCGTTGCCGTCATCCAGGTAATAACTGGCCTTACGGTACGCGGCCTCGGCCTTCTGGTCGGCGCTGAAGGCGAGACTCATGTCCATCAGTATCTGGTCGAGCGCCGCTTGCGCGGCCGCCTTGTCGCCGAGCCGGCGATAAACGACGGACAGGTTCAACAGCTCGGTGGCGATGCCCGCCACGTTCTCGACCGAGCGGTGGATAGCCAGCGCCCCCTGATATTCCTGCAGCGCCTGCGCGTAATCGCCGCGGCGGAACGCGGTCTCGCCGCGCTGATTGAACTGGATGGCGTCTTGCTGCTGTTCCGTGAGCACGGGGGGATTTCCGGCACAGGCGGTCAGCGCCAGAACCGCCGGCGTGACGAACAGGAGCATGCGCCATCGCTTCATGGTGTGATTTCGCGGTTATTTTTGTTTCGGAACCTGGTCGGGCGCATAACTGTCAACCGGCAAGGTTTCCGAACGCGGCTCTTTTATGTTCTTACTGATCGGCCAGGTGCGGCTGACCGAATCCACGACTTTGTTGGTTTTCTCCATCGTTTCACTGGCTTTCTCCATTGTCTCGCGCCCGCTCTTCGTCATCGCCGGCAGGTCGGAGGCCGTGACCTTTTCCAGATTCTCGAAATTTTTCGTGGCGCTGGTGAGCGCCGTATCCAGTTTCTGCTGCGTCGCGGGCAACCCCGCGAGCAGTGTATCGGCGCGACGTGCGACGCGCTTCAGATCATCGATCAGCGGTATCACTTCCGCGTACAGCTGATCGACCACTTGCCCGAGCCCACGCTCGCGCTCGAACGCGATCGCGGCATTGTGTTCCAGAGGTGTTTCCTTTTCGGACCCGAGGGTGATCTCGATGATATTCGCGCCGATGACGCCTTCCTTGAGCAGGCGCGCTTTCGAATCGCTTTTCACCCACTTCATGTGGCTGCGTAAAATGGAAAGCGTAACCTTGACTTTGGCATCATCGGTAAGCTCGAGTTTCTCCACTTTGCCAATGTTGAAACCTCTTAGCTTGACCGCCATTCCCTCGCTAATATCCTGCCCGCTGTCGGTGATGATAAAGAGCCGGGTCTTGGGCGAGAAGACGTCCTGCTGAATGCCGATGGCGGCGACGGTCAGGACGATACCGACGAGAGCAATAATGACGAAGAACCCGATTTTTTTCTCGAGCCCTTTGAAGCGCGTATCGTCATCGTGCAATATGGCCATGATTTCCTCGCGTCATTGAGTCAGGGTGATGGTGCTGTCGGCCGCGAGACGCGCCGACACCGCGTCGTCCGGGCACAGGTACAGCGACACACGGCCGGCCTTTCTGCCTTGAAACTCACCGGTCAGCTTCATCAAACGCTGCGCGGCGTCGCGCTCCAGACCGGTAAAGGTGAAATCATATATCAGTATGTCTGGCTCCATCAGCATCGCCCGCGCCAGCGCCACAACGCGCCGTTCGTACAGACTCAGCTGGCCGGGCAACTCGCCCATGCGTTGCTTCAACCCGGTCTCGCCCGGTTCTAGCTGATCGAATATCTCCGTCACCGGTCGTTCGGCCTGCTCCGCCGTCAAACCGCGGTGATACCACGCCGGCAGCAGCATATTCTCCCATGCCTTGAGATTGCTGATCAGACCGCCGTGCGCCGGCACCACGCCGATGCGCTGGAACAGCACGAGGCGTTCTTTTTCTTCGTGGGTGAACAGATCCTCGCCGAAGAACAAAACCTTGCCGGCCTCCGGGCGCTGCAAACCGGCAAGCAGACCGAACAAAATATTTTTCCGGTCTTCCGAATCGAACAGGATTTTGGCAGTGCCGCCGCTTTCAAGATCGAACGACAGATTGCGAACCGGTCCTTTCGTCACGCGTTCGAAACGGATCATAAGCTGTTACAACTCTTCATCAGGACGTCACACGAAGAAAACATAAGAAATGATTCCATCGAGCAGGAAAATCGTCAGTAGGTTGCGCATGACAGCCCCGGTCGCGGCGCGCGGTATGGCGGTCACGGTGCCGCTCGCGCGCAGGCCGTAATAGCAGGAGGTAATCGAGATCACCAACCCGAAGATGAAGGCCTTGAGCAGCGAAACCAGCACCTCGGCCAGGCTCAGCGTCGTGATGACGCCGGAAAGGCTTTTAATGAACGGCATGAACCCCATGACGGCAGCAAACGCATAACCCATCACGATCGCCGTCATCTGGAAATAGAAGGTGACGGCCACGACGGAGAGCGTGATGCCGGCGATGCGCGGCACCACCAGGTAGTCGCCGGGCGAAATGCCCATGAACCGGAGATGGTCGATCTCGCCGCGGATTTTCATGCTCGCCAGTTCCGAGGCAGTGGCCGAACTGCTGCGCGCAATGATCACGATGGCGGACAACAGCGGTCCGAGTTCGCGCACGATGGTCCAGAGCATGATCTTCGCCGTGAGCGCGATGTCCTGGCCCACCAGGCTGGTGACCTGGGTGGTGATCACGATGCCGGACAACGCGGCGATAACCGTGACCGCTCCCAGCGCCTCGACTCCGGTGAAATAGATCTGTTTCAGGAAAACGAGGCGTACCGGCGGCTTGCCCAAAGCGCCGAGCCGGCGGAAAGAGTAAAACAGGAGTTCGTGGAAACCTTTCCAGTAATCGCCGGCGCCGAGCACCGCCCTGCCGATTCGTCCCGGGTTGATGAGCGCCGTGCTCATGCTCGCGGGAATCTCAGACGCTGCCGGGGATCACGGGTGTGGGACTTTTTACGTCGAGGTTCTGCGCGCGATGCCGCAGCACGTGATCCATCAGTACGATGGCGAGCATCGCTTCGGCGATGGGAGTCGCGCGAATTCCCACACACGGATCGTGACGGCCGGTGGTGGCAATCTCAACGGCCTCGCCCTTCACGTTCACCGTGCGACCGGACAGACGGATGCTGGAGGTGGGCTTGAGCGCCATACTGACCACGATGTCCTGACCGGTAGAAATGCCGCCGAGAATGCCTCCGGCGTTGTTCGAGAGAAAACCCTTGGGCGTGATTTCGTCGCGATGTTCCGTGCCCTTCTGCTCCACCGCGCGGAAACCCGCGCCGATCTCGACGCCCTTCACGGCGTTGATGCTCATCATCGCGTAGGCGATGTCCGCGTCTAGCCGGTCGAACACCGGCTCGCCCAGGCCCACGGGCACATGCGAGGCGACGATATTGATGCGCGCGCCGATGGAATTTCCTTCCTTGCGCAGCGCGTCCATATAAGCCTCCAGCTCGGGAACTTTCGAGGCGTCAGAACAGAAGAAAGCATTATTTTCGACTTCGCTCCAATCCTTGAGCTCGATCTTGATCGGCCCGAGCTGCGCGAGGTAACCACGAATCGTCACGCCATAGCGTTCATGAAGATATTTCCTGGCGATTGCGCCGGCCGCCACGCGCATCGCGGTTTCTCGCGCCGACGAGCGTCCGCCGCCGCGGTAGTCGCGCAGCCCGTACTTTTGCAAATAGGTGAAATCCGCGTGACCCGGGCGGAACCGGTCCTCGATCTTGGAATAATCCTTCGAACGCTGATCGGTGTTCAGGATCTGCAGTCCGATCGGCGTACCGGTGGTTTTGCCCTCGAATACTCCCGAAAGAATCTTGACTTCGTCGGACTCGCGCCGTTGCGTGGTGTGCCGCGATTGGCCGGGCTTGCGCCGATCGAGGTCAGGCTGGATATCGGCCTCGGACAGCGCCATACCGGGCGGGCAACCATCCACGATGGCGATATAGGCCGGGCCGTGGGATTCCCCCGCGGTGGTGACGGTGAAAAGCTTGCCGATGGTGTTGCCGGACATGCTGGCATGTTACCGACAAAGCCGGCAGCGAACAAATACAGCCGCCGGATCCCGAGGCGCAGGTCTTTCGGAGACGGCGGCAGTAGCGCCCAAGGAAACTTAGTTCATTGCGGCTGCTGCGCTCATTACCGAAGGAGTGTTCGCCTCGGGCACTGGGCGCTAGGCTTGGAATCCGGTCTTGTAGGTGTAGTTCAATGCCGCGAACAGGTCGAGGAATGGAATCCTCTCCTTCCACGCGGACACCAGCGGCATGAACGGCAGATCCTCGCCCTGGCCGATGGCATGCTTGCCCTGCAGGATATCGGTATGCAGTTTCTTGAGATCGCTCGACAGCTTTTCATAGACCGGCAGAATGTCGGAAAACACGCTGTCTTCCGGGTCGCCTTCGTCTTCGGCGCACATAAGAACATCTTCGATTTCGAAGATCGCCTGATCGATCAGATCCAGATACTCATCCTGCGTGCGTGGTGTCATCATGAACAGTTCACTCTGAATAAAACAGGTGGCAGATGCTTAGGGAAGCTCATATATAGTCCGTTCATGGTGAGCTTGTCGAACCACGAACGGACGAATCACCCGCGATTGGCGGTATTCCCCGTTCACCCTTCGACTGGCTCAGGGCGAATGGGAGACCTACTTGAGACTTTCCGCGAGACGTGGTCAGTATCCAGGCAATGCCGACACCCGCCATGAACGAATTGTTCTTTTTGACCAGCGGGCTGTCCGCGAAGACCGCCCCGGAAAGATTATCATAGCGCGTGAACGCGCTAACCCAGAAGCGCGGGTATCGCCGGCTCGCCGCAAGCGTCAGCCGGCTGCCACTGTAACCGGCCCGCGCATCGTAGGCAGGTCGCGCGGCCGTGGCAAAGGCTGGCTGAACCTCATAATAATAATCGTGGTAGTCCTCGGAGGCGTACATCGGTCCCACGGCAACACCGATATCCCAACCTCCGGCAAGGCCGGTGGCATCGAAATTGAGATTGGGCTCAAACACCCAGCCGATTCGCTGAACATGCCTGAGATCGGTGGCGACCGCGGCACGTATCGGCAGCCGTAGCGACCAGACGCGATCGCGGGCTTCGTTGTACGCGAGAAAAACATGGAGCGAAGGGCCCGCTTCGACCGTGAAATCGATGTCCGCCATGCCGCTGCGCGCGTCGTTTCGGTTGCTCTTCGCCGGGGGCCCGGCATTGAGGCTGATATCGAGCCTGAAGCGGTCCGATCTGAACAAATCGCCGTGGGCGCCCTCACGGTCAATCTTGAAGATGTCTCCCCGATACTGGACATAGGGCAACGGCAGCAGATACCCGCGCTGCACATCCGAACCTCGATAATCGGGAATGCTCAACCCGGCCACGCCCAGGCCAAATTCCCAGAGTGGCAATTCGTCGGCATGCGCCTGGCCCGCGAGTAGACCGGCAGACAGAAATGCAAAACGAAGTATTTGTCGCATCGGCATTCCTAATATACTCTTGGCTACATGGTAATCGGGCACTCATCCTGACACCACCCATGCGCGGCGCCGGTTTCCCGTCATCAGACTCGACTCAGTCCACGACTGGTCCGTATTCATTTCTCAAACATCTTTTCACTCTTTTATGTGCCCTGCTGTTCACTTCAGGCGCGGCACTTGCCGCGACGGCAACGAATACCGGCGTCCCCGCGCAGGCCAAACTGCCAGCGGCGGTCAAATATGCCAAGGGGCTGTTATGGAAAATCGAGGCGCCGGGCGCCGCAACGAGCTATCTATTCGGCACGATCCATTCCGAGGACAAGCGCGTCACATCCCTGCCGGGACCGGTAATCAAGGCGCTCGACGCGTCGAACCGCTTCACAATGGAGGCGATCATCGACGGTGATGGACTCGTGCACATGGCCGAGGCCATGTACTTCAACGACGGCCGAACCCTGGAACAAGTGATCGGCAAAAAACTGTACGATGAATCGATCAAGGCGCTGGCCGCGCGCGGCATTCCGACGCTCGGCGTGGAGAAACAGAAACCCTGGGCGGTGATGATGGCGCTGTCCATGCCGCCGCCGAAAACCGGGGAGTCTCTCGACCTCATCCTGCAGGACCGGGCCACGCGCCAGAACAAGCCCGTCTCCGGGCTCGAAACCATCCAGGAACAAGTGGCGGTATTCGATGAACTGCCCCTGCCGGACCAGGTCGCACTCCTGAAACAGGCGGTACAAGAACAGAACACTTTCGAAAAAGATCTCGAGGAGATGATCGAGGCCTATCTCGCCCGCGATATCGCCGCCCTGGCCGAGGCCAGTGAAAAGCACAAACCGGACAATGACCGACTATATCGATCCGTCATGGACCGGCTGCTGACGCGGCGCAATACGCGCATGGCCGAGCGCATGGGGCCTATACTCAAGGATGGTGGCGCCTTCATCGCCGTGGGGGCCGCCCACCTCCCGGGCGAATCCGGGTTGTTGAATCTTCTCGCGAAAGCCGGTTATCGTGTCACCCCTGTCTACTAAGAAACACTGTATAACAAGGAGACGGACATTCCTTCCCGCAAACCCAAAAATCGAAAACGACGCAAAAAATCGTCGTCACGCCGTCCTGTGATGACGTCCTGGACTCGCCGGTCCGACGAACATCTGCTCGACACGCGCTTGTGCGATCTGGGGCTGACGCTCGCGGGCACCAAGTTGCAGAAGGAAATCGAGTCTCTTTACCGGGAACTGGAAAGCCGCGGCTTCGTGTTCCGTCCGCACACCTGGCTGTCGGACTGCTGGTTCTGTCCCGACGGGGTCCCGGGTTTCGCGATACCGTTCTATCTCGCGCACCCGCGGCTCATGCGCCTGGAAAAAGCACACATGCTTGAATTCGACGGCAACACCGCGGAGTCGCGGATGAAACTGCTGCGGCACGAAACCGCGCACGCGCTCGCCAACGCATTCCGGCTGCACCTCAAGCAGAGCTGGCGCCGGCGCTTCGGGCGCGCGAGCAAGATCTATCCCGAAAGCTATCTGCCGCGGCCCTACAGCCGCAATTACGTCCTGCATCTCGACAACTGGTACGCCCAAAGCCATCCGGCGGAAGATTGGGCGGAAACCTTCGCGGTATGGCTGGATCCGGATTCACGCTGGCGTGAGAAATACCGCGACTGGCCGGCGCTCAAGAAACTCAATTACGTCGACGGGCTGATGAAAGAAATCGTGGGGCATTCTCCGCCGGTGCGCACCAAGAAGCAGATCGAATCAACCACCACGCTGCGCATCACGCTGCGCGAATATTACGCGGAAAAGCAAACGCGACTGCAACAGGATCTGCCGCGTTTCCATGAACAGCAGTTGCGGCAGATCTTCCCGGCCGCGGGCGGACGCAAGAACGAAAGAGCGGCGCATTTCATCCGCCGCCTGCGGCGCGAGGCGATCGCCACGGTGGCGCGCTGGACTTCGGATTCGCGCTACCGCATCAACCTCACCATCGAGGACATGATCCACCATTGCGAGGAAATGAACCTGCACGCCTCGCGCAACCGCGAGGAAACCAAGATCGCCCTCATCTCCTCGCTCGTCATGCTCTACATGGGTTCCCTGCGCAGCGGGACCTCACGCCTTGCCATATGAAAAAACTGCGCGTCATGATGGTGGTGCACTACACGCTGGTGCCGCCGGATGACTTGAGCAACAAGGATGACCCGCGGATGGAGAAATACCGCACCGAGTACGACGTCAAAACCGCGCTGTTGAATCTCGGCCATGAGGTGCAAGTGGTCGGCGTCTACGATGATCTGGCGCCGATTCGAAAAATGAACGAGGAATGGAAGCCGCACATCGTGTTCAACCTGCTGGAAGACTTCGCCGGCAACAGCGCCTTCGACTACTACGTCGTCAGTTATTTCGAAATGATGCGCATCCCTTATACCGGCTGCAACCCCCGCGGGCTGCTGCTGGCGCGCGACAAGGCGCTGACCAAGATGATCCTGACTTATCACCGCATCAGCGTTCCGGACTTCGATGTATTCCGTCTCGGGCGCAAGATCAGCCGTCGTCGAAAATTCACCTACCCGCTGATCGTCAAATCCCTGACCGAAGAAGGTTCGGTGGGCATCGCCCAAGCCTCGTACGTGGAGAACGAAACCCAGTTGCGCGAGCGCGTCGCGCTGATCCACGAGAAACTCCACGGCGACGCCATCGCCGAGCAGTACATTGACGGCCGTGAACTCTACGTCACCGTTCTGGGGAATGCCAAGCTGGAAGTGCTGCCCATCCGTGAACTGGAATTCGGCGGCACCGAGCCCGGCACGCCGCGCATGGCGACCTACAAGGTCAAGTGGGACGACAAGTATCGCGAGCGTTGGAAGATTGAGTATCAGTTCGCGCGCAACCTGCCGAACGGCATGGCCGAACGTATCGGCCACCTCTGCAAGCGCGTCTATCACCTGCTCGACATGAACGGCTACGGCCGGATCGACCTGCGCGTGACGGCCGACGGCGAGCTCTATGTACTTGAAGCGAACCCCAACCCCGGGATCGCCCGCGACGAGGATTGCAGCCTCTCCGCCATCAAGTCAGGATTGAGCTACGAGGACTTCATTCAACGTATTCTCCATCTGGGAACGACGGCACGTTCCATCGAGTAATCCCCGCGGGGTATTCAGACCCCCATGTCGAGATATTCCCCGCGTTACTGGCCTGCATCTTGCTCTTCTTGAACCCCTGAATTTTGTACCCATATTAGTTGACTGAATTAGTAAGTTATAGATAGAATATTAGCGTATTCTAATATTCTATGGGGATATTCGTAAATTAATGGCTATCAATTCGTAATGCGCGGAGGTGCTAAACCATGACTCAACTCATCAATGGCTTTCCAGCTGACGGAGTCGTGACGGTCAACAGGATGCTGCTCAAACCCGGGTACACCGTGGATGATCTTCAGGAACGCGTCGCCATGCTGTGCGAGAACGTGAAGACTTATCACTCCGACACCGGCTTCGTCGGTGGTTTCGTCGCCCTGAACAGCGGTGCCATCTCGAACGAGGGCTCGACCATCGGCCAGGCGGTCGAAAACCCGCTCAAGGAGAGGGAAGCCTTGGTCGTGACGTTCTGGCGATCCTTCGAGGAACACGAACAGTCACATCGCAGCGAAACCTTCCAGCCTTTGTTCAAAAAGGTTCTGGAGTTGTGCGAGAACGGCAACGAAGAGATTGCCTACACCATGCTCTGGTCCGGCCGCGCCTATTCCTCGGAGGAGGCCAAAGCCGCACGCGCGGCCAAGGCCAAGTACGGAAGCAAGGCGGCATAACGCTGGATCGTCATCAGCCGTTTGATGTCCGACAACCCCGCTAGCCGCCGGTTCTGTGGCGCACCGCTTTCGGAGACGGTGGCATTAGCGCCCAAGAAAACATAGTTCATTGCGGCTATCTGCGCCCATTGCCGAAAGAGCATTCGCCTCGGGCACTGGGCGCTACAGGCGGGGTTGTCGTTCAAGCATTCACCGCGACTTTCCGGTAAACTCCATCGGCTCTAAATGAGCCAGAACGTGAAGAAGAATGTCCCAACGTCCCTACGTCGTCCCCGACAGCGCGCGCCGCGAACGCCTGTCACGGCTTGAGAGCCTCCTCAAAGAGCGAATTCTGATCCTGGACGGTGCCATGGGCACCATGATCCAACGCTACAAGCTGGAAGAAAAAGACTACCGCGGTGAACGCTACGCCGCCTGGGCGTACGAGGTCAAGGGCAACAACGATCTTCTGACGCTAACGCAATCGAAGATCATCCATGACATCCACGCCGCCTATCTCGAGGCCGGCGCGGATATCCTCGAGACCAACACCTTCAATTCCCAGTCCATCTCCATGGCGGATTACCGCATGGAGGAGCTGGCCTATGAACTGAACCGGGAAGGCGCACGCCTGGCGCGCGCCACGGCTGACGAATACGAACGCAAGGACGCGACGCGCCCGCGCTACGTGGCCGGCGTTCTCGGGCCAACCAACCGCACCGCCTCGCTCTCGCCGGACGTCAACAACCCGGGCTTTCGCAACATCAGTTTCGACGCGCTCGTCTCCGCTTACAGCGAGTGCGTGCGCGGCCTGCTCGACGGCGGCGCCGACCTGTTATTGGTGGAAACGGTATTCGACACGCTCAACTGCAAAGCAGCGCTGTACGCGATTGACCAGTATTTTGAAAAACACGGCATCCGCGTGCCGATCATGATCTCCGGCACAATCACCGACGCCAGCGGGCGCACGCTTTCCGGACAGACCACCGAGGCCTTCTGGAATTCCATCGCGCACGCGCAACCGCTGAGCGTGGGCCTGAACTGCGCGCTCGGCACGACGCAGTTGCGCCAGTACGTCGAGGAAATGGCGCGCGTCGCCAACGTGCATGTCAGCAGCCATCCCAACGCCGGTCTGCCGAATGAATTCGGCGGTTACGACGACACGCCCGAATTCATGGCCGGGCAGATAAAGGAATGGGCCGAATCCAGCTTCCTTAATATCATCGGCGGTTGCTGCGGCACCACGCCACCGCACATCAAGGCGATTGCCGATGCCGTAAGGACCATCCATCCACGCACGCTGCCGAAAATCGCACCGCAATGCCGACTCGCGGGGCTGGAGCCGCTCAACATCGGCCCCAACAGTCTGTTCGTGAACGTGGGCGAGCGCACCAACGTCACCGGCTCGGCCGTGTTCAAAAAACTTATCCTTAATAACGAATACGACAAGGCCCTCGATGTCGCGCGCCAGCAGGTGCAAAACGGCGCGCAGATGATCGACGTGAACATGGACGAGGCCATGCTCGACGGCGAGAAGGCTATGACGGACTTCCTGCACCTGATCGCCTCCGAGCCGGAAATCTCGCGCGTGCCGGTCATGATCGACTCTTCGAAGTGGACCGTGCTCGAGGCCGGCCTGAAATGCGTACAGGGCAAACCGGTGGTGAACTCCATCAGCCTCAAGGAAGGCGAGGAAAAATTCATCGAACAGGCGCGCGCCTGCCGCCGTTACGGCGCGGCTGTGGTGGTCATGGCCTTCGACGAGAAGGGCCAGGCCGACACGCGTCAACGCAAGTTCGATATCTGCGCGCGCTCGTACAAGGTGCTCACCGAGAAAGTAGGCTTACCGCCGCAGGATATCATCTTCGACCCGAATATCTTCGCCATCGCGACCGGTATCGAGGAGCACAACAACTACGCCGTGGACTACATCGAAGCGACGCGCGAGATCAGGCAGCGCCTGGCGCACGCGCATGTCTCGGGCGGCGTGTCCAACGTGTCGTTCTCGTTCCGCGGCAACAACGCGGTACGCGAGGCGATCCATTCGGTGTTCCTATACCACGCCATCAAGGCCGGCATGACTATGGGCATCGTCAACGCCGGTCAGCTGGCAGTTTACGAAGACATCCCGACGGAACTGCGCGAGCGCGTCGAAGACGTGATCCTGAACCGCCGCCCGGATGCCACCGAGCGCCTGCTCGAAATCGCGGCGAAGTTCGCCGGCGAAGGCGGCAAGGCCAAGGCCGAGGATCTTTCCTGGCGTGAGGCGCCCGTGACCGAGCGGCTGACACACGCGCTGGTGCATGGCATCGACGGCTTCGTCGAACAGGATACCGAAGAGGCGCGCAAGCAATTTGCGCGCCCGATCCAGGTCATCGAAGGCCCACTCATGGACGGCATGAACGTCGTCGGCGACCTGTTCGGCGCCGGCAAGATGTTCCTGCCGCAGGTGGTGAAAAGCGCGCGCGTCATGAAAAAGGCCGTGGCCTGGCTCATCCCCTTCATCGAGTCGGAGAAGACCGCCGACAGCCGCGCCAAGGGCAGGATCCTCATGGCGACGGTCAAGGGCGACGTGCACGACATCGGCAAGAACATCGTGGGCGTGGTGCTGGCGTGCAATAACTACGAGGTCATCGATCTCGGCGTCATGGTACCGGCGGCGAAGATTCTCGAAGAGGCGCGCAAGCACAAAGTCGACATCATCGGGCTGTCGGGCCTGATCACGCCTTCGCTCGACGAGATGGCGCATGTCGCGAAAGAGATGCAGCGCGAGGGCTTCACGATCCCGCTGCTGATCGGCGGCGCCACGACTTCGCGCGTGCACACGGCGGTGAAGATCGCCCCGAATTACCCGCACCCCGTGATATGGGTGAAGGACGCCTCACGCGGCGTTGGCGTGGCCTCGAATCTCCTGAGCACGGACCTCAGGGCAGACTTCGTCGCGAAAATCCACGCTGAATACGAAGAGGTGCGCACGCGCCACAAGGGCAAGAAGTCCGGCGCACGGATGCTGGCTCTCGCGGATGCGCGCACCAACAAAACGAAGATTGACTGGAAAAGCCATGCCCCGACGACGCCGCGCAAGCCGGGCATCACCGTGCTCGAGAATTATCCGCTCGATGAACTGACGCGCTATATCGACTGGACGCCGTTCTTCATCACCTGGGAGATGAAAGGCCGCTACCCGGCGATTCTCACGGATGAAAAAACCGGCGTGGAGGCCACCAAGTTATTCAACGACGTCCAGGCGTTGCTCGGGCGCATCATCCAGGAAAAATTATTCACAGCGAAGGGCGTGGTTGGCCTGTTCCCTGCCAATAGCGTGCGCGACGATGACATCGAGGTGTACCAGGATGAGTCACGCCAGAAGCTCGCTATGGTACTGCACAGTCTGCGTCAACAGGACGAAAAACCGCCGGGGCGGCCGAACCGCGCACTGGCGGATTTTGTCGCGCCGAAAAATTCCGGTCTCAAGGACTATGTCGGCGGTTTCGCCGTCGGCATTCACGGAGCCGAGGAACTGGCGAGAAAATTCGAGAGTCAGCATGACGACTATAACGCCATCATGGCCAAAGCGCTGGCCGACCGCCTCGCTGAGGCCTTTGCCGAACGGCTGCACGAGCGCGTGCGCAAGGAATTCTGGGGTTATGCCGCCGATGAAAAACTCGACAACGAAGCGCTGGTGCGCGAGGAATACAAAGGCATCCGCCCCGCGCCCGGATATCCGGCCTGCCCGGATCACACCGAGAAAGAATTGCTCTTCAAATTGATTGATGCAACGAAGAACACGGGTGTGAAACTGACGGAAAGCTTCGCCATGTGGCCGGCCGCTGCCGTGAGCGGCTTTTACTTTGCGCATCCCGAGTCGCAGTACTTCGCCGTGGGCAACCTCGGCAAAGACCAGATCGAGGATTACGCACGGCGCAAGGGCATGGATCTTGCCGCGATCGAACGTTGGCTGTCGCCGAACCTGGGATACGAGCCCGAATAAAACCCGTACGTGTTCGCCATAGCAGGCACCCTCAAGATCGGCGCACCGCAGCCGATGACGGGGCCCGATGCGCCACAAGGTCAAGAAGGAATTACTCGCCAATGAACTAGTGCGCGAGGCGTGCCCGGGCTTGTAAGGCCGTCTGAATCCGGCCGATGCCTGCCACAAGGCCGACGATCGATTTATTCGCCTCCTCTCCCGGGAAGCTGGGACCAAAAACCTCATCCACACCAAACCCTGCGCGGATGGGAAGGGGATGAGAAAAGTGCTCCCGGCTACTGGATGTTCAGGATCTTCTCCGCTTTGCCGAGCGTGTCCAGCGATTCCTGATGCTTGCCTTGCTTGTGCAGGGTCTCGCCTTCGACGCGCAGGCTCTTGACCTCGGCAAGTTGTGCGGCGGTGATGTTGGGTTTTGCCGCGAGCGCGTCGTCGATCTTCTTCATCTCCTTGGGACAATGGAACGCGAAGGCATTGCTGGCCGCGAGCATAAGGCCGACGGCGGTGACGATTATACGAAGTTTCATCTTGGTCTCCTTTCCTAAGGTCAGCATGAATGGTGGAACAATCCGATACTGCATCTCTGTAAACACTACCAGAGCTATTTTATTCCAACCCTTCCCTCCCCAGGCAAGCAAGTGAATCGGGCACTTTCTTTGTGGAAATACGAAACCCGATAAAATTCCGCCCCCCGTCGACGTTATCCCGAATGCGAAATATTCAAGCACGAGTAAATCCGTCCGCATCGATTACCGGTCGGAGGCTCGAAGACTCGCTACCGGCCCTGCGTTTCCTGAGAGCTGCTCTTCGGTTCCGGCTTGCTGACCGTGGCGTCCTGTTTCTTGTCCGCGCCCGTCGCGCTTTGTTTCTTCGGCGATGCGGCGCTCGGGGTTTTCGGTTTGGCGGAAGATTTCGCTCCGTGCTGCTTCATCAGTTCGACCACCGGCATCTTGTCGGCCTCGATCGCGTAGTCGGTCGCGGTCTTGTTCAGCTTGTCGGACAGGTTGGGGTCGGCGCCTTTCTCGAGCAGCATGCGGGTAATGACGGCGAATCCCCGACCGGCGGCGTAGAACAGGGCGGTACGGCCCTGTTCGTCGCGCGCGTCGATCTTCGCGCCGCGGTCGAGAAACAATTTCACGATCGCCACCTGCCCGGTGAGCGCGGCGAACATCAAGGGCGTGACGTCGCCCTTGGCGCGCGCGTTCACATCGGCGCCCTTGTCGAGCAGGGCCACGGCTATTTTCTCCTCGCCGAGCGAGGCGGCGCGCATCAGCGGCGTGACGCCTTTGCCATCGCCAGCATCGGTCGCCGCCTTGTTGTCGATTAACAGCTGCACGGCGTCGGTGCGTTTCTGTTCGACCGCCCACTGCAGCGCCGAACGACCCATCGTGTCCTTGGCCTCGATCTCAGCCCGTGCGGCGATAAGCGCCTTCATGGCCTCCAAACCGCCGGTCGTGGCGGCAATGACGAGAGGCGTACGCCCCGCAGTGTCCCGTGTATTGACGTCGGCGCCTTGCTGCAGCAAGTATTCAACGACCTCGCCTTTATTGGTGCGTGCCGCGTAAATGAGAGCGGTCGAACCACCGCCATCGCGAGCTTCGAGCTGTGCCCCTTTCTTGAGGAAGAACTCCGTCAATTCCCGGTTGCCCAGCCCCGCCGCGACCATCAAGGGTCTCGCCTCCTGCATGAAGGTGGTTTCGACGCTGACGCCGTGGTCCAGGTAGAGTTTCACGAGATCAAGGTTTTTTTGCCAGATGGCGTAGATCAGGGGGGAGTTGCCGTTGCCATCGCGCGCCATGAGGTTGGCGCCTTTATCGACGAGCAGTTTGACGGTGGCTACATCGCTCATCCTGGCGGCGAGCGGCAGCGGGATGTTCCCGAGCTCGTCACCGACGTTGACATCGGCGCCCCGCTCGATCAGCAGCCGCGCCGCTTCCGGTTGCTTGCTCTGCAGCGCGACCAGCAGCGCGGTGCTGCCGTCGTCATCGGCGATGTTGATATCGAGACCCCGGTCGAGCAACAGTTTCATCACCTCGAGATGGCCGTGATGGGTGGCGAGCATCAGCGCGTCGGCGCCGCTGATATCCTGCGCCCGCAAGCGTGCGCCCTTGTCCAGCAACAAGCGGACGATCTCCGCGTGGCCATTCGCGGCGGCGTGTAACAGGGGCGTCAAGCCGCGCTTGTCCTTGGCGTCGACATCCGCGCCGTGTTCAAGAAGCGCAGAAACGATGTCCCGATGACCACCCTTGCTCGCCGCGGCCAAGGGAGTCGTTCCGGATTCGTCCGCCCGATTGACGTTCGTCTGCGGGCCGAGCAGCTTGAGCAGCAGTTCAGTCTTGCCCTGACCCGCCAGCTCCACCAGTGTCTTGACCTCAGGATCGACATCGACGCTCGCAGCCTTGGCCGGAGCTTTGGGATTTGCCGCGGACACATACGCCGGATACGTCTGACAAACGATCAGACCCAAAATGCCTAAAACAGAAAATATCTTTTTCATACTTCTCCTCTCCTCTCGAGATAACGTCGTTTCCACAAAACATAAAGTACAGGTATGACAAGCATGGACACCAGCGGCGCGGTGACCATGCCGCCGATCATGGGCGCGGCGATACGCCGCATGACCTCGGAGCCGGTGCCACCGCCCAGCATGATCGGCAAGAGCGCGGCGATCACGACCGCGACCGTCATGGCCTTGGGACGCACGCGCAGCACGGCGCCTTCGATCACCGCCTCGTGCAACTGGGCGAGTGTCGTGGGACGGTGGCGTTTCACCGCCTGGTCGAGGTACACCAGCATCACCACGCCGAACTCGGCGGCGACGCCGGCCAAAGCAATGAAGCCGACGCCGACGGCGACCGAGAGCTGATAATCCAACACAAAGAGCAACCATATACCGCCGACCAGGGCCAGCGGCAACGCACCCATCACCATTAGGGGCTCGGTCATGTTACGAAAATTGAGGTAAAGCAACAGGAAAATCAGCGCGAGGGTAAAGGGCACGATATAGCGCAACCGTTCGGCTGCCCGCGTAAGGTATTGATACTGGCCGGACCAGCCGATCGAATAACCCGGGGGCAGCTGCACGTGGTTGGCCACGACGCGCTGGGCGTCGGCGACGTAGGAGCCCAGATCCCGCCCCTGGATATCGACGTAGACCCAGCCGTTCAATCGTGCGTCCTCGCTCTTGATCATCTCGGGACCGTCCTTGATCGCCACATCCGCGACGTCCGCGAGGCGAATCTGCTGCCCGGTGGGAAGAAACACCGGCAGATCCTTCAGCGCCGTGAGCGAATTGCGCGCCTCGGGCGGATAACGCAGGTTGATCGGATAACGCTCGCGGCCTTCCACGGTATAAGCGATGTTCATGCCGCCAACCGCCAGGGTGATCGTTTCATAGATGTCCGCCACACTCAGGCCGTAATGCGCCGCCGAGTCCCGATCCACGTCGATTTCGATGTAGCGCGCGCGTCCGGCGCGCTCGGCATAGACTGACGCCGTGCCGGGCAGCGGATGCAGCAGCCCTTCGATCTGTGCCCCGATCGTGTCGATCACGCGCAGATCCGGTCCAGCGACCTTCACGCCGAGCGGCGTCTTGATGCCCGTCGCCAGCATATCGATGCGTGTGGCAATCGGCATCTGCCAGGAATTGGTCAACCCGGGAATCCGTACCCGTTCGTCCAGCTCCTCGATCAGCTTCGGCAACGTCAGGCCGTTACGCCACTGCGCATGCGGTTTGAGCCGTATCGTGGTTTCGATCATGGTCAGGGGGGCCGGGTCGGTGGCTGTCTCGGCCTGGCCGATTTTGCCGAACACTCGCTCGACTTCGGGCACGGTCTTGATCAGCCGGTCGGTCTGCTGCAACAGTTGCTGCGCCTTGCCTGCGGAAAGACCCGGCAGCGTGGTCGGCATATAGAGCAGATCGCCCTCATCGAGCCGCGGCATGAATTCGGAGCCGAGCCGCGACAACGGCCACAAGCTCGTGGCCACCAGCAGCACGGCGATCGCCAGAGTGGCGCGCGGACGGTGCAAGGCCGCATCGATCACCGCGCGATACGCGCGCACCAACATGCGGTTCAGCGGATTAGCCATTTCCTCGCGGATACGCCCCCGCACCAGATACACGATCAGGGCCGGCACCAGTGTCACGGACAGGCCGGCGGCGGCGGCCATCGCGTAGGTCTTGGTGTAGGCCAGCGGCGCGAACAGCCGGCCCTCCTGCGCTTCGAGCGCAAACACCGGCAGGAACGAGATCGTGATGATCAACAGCGAAAAGAACAGCGGCGGTCCGACCTCGACCATCGCCTCCTGCATCGCGGCGAGGCGCTGTACGCCGGAGGCAGCGCCCTGCTCGATGCGCTTGTGGACGTTTTCGATCATTACGATCGCGGCGTCCACCATGGCGCCGAGCGCGATGGCGATGCCGCCGAGCGACATGATGTTGGCGTTGATGCCCTGAAGATGCATGACGGCGAAGGCCACAAGGATCCCCACGGGCAAGGTGAACACCACCACCAAGGATGAACGCAGATGAAATAGGAACGCGGCGCAGACGAGGGCCACGAGGATGAACTCCTCGATCAGGCGGTGATTGAGCGTCGCCACGGCGCGCGTGATCAGCGCCGAGCGGTCGTAGGTCTCGACGATCTCCACGCCTTCGGGCAGACTTTTTTTCAGCTGCTCGAGTTTTTCCTTGACCCGTTCGATGATGGTCAGGGCGTTGCCGCCCGAGCGCATGACGACGATGCCGCCCGCGACTTCACCCTTGCCGTCCAGGTCGGCGATGCCGCGGCGCATTTGCGGACCGAGGCGGATGTCGGCGATATCCTGCAGCAGCAGCGCGGCCCCGGCCTCGCGCCGAGTGAGATACGGAATACGCCTGAGGTCGTCCAGGTTCTTGATGTATCCCTTGCCGCGGATGAGATACTCCGCCTCGCCCATCTCGATGACCGAGCCGCTCACCTCCTGGTTGGCGTCGAGAATCATCTGGCGAATCACGGACAATGACAGCGCGTGGGCGCGCATGCGTCCGGGATCGAGCACGACCTGGTATTGCTTGACCATGCCGCCGATAGTGGCGACCTCGGCCACGCCAGGCACGGTCTGCAACTCGAATCGGAGAAACCAGTCCTGGAGGCTGCGCAACTCCGCAAGATCGTGGCGGCCCGTGCGATCGATGAGTGCATACTCGTAGATCCATCCCACGCCGCTGGCGTCCGGGCCGAGTTGCGTGCGCGCTCCCGGCGGCAGCTGCTCGCGCGCCTGACTCAGATACTCCAGCACGCGCGATCGCGCCCAGTATGGATCCGTGCCGTCCTCGAAGATGACGTACACGTACGATTCGCCGAAGAATGAGTAACCACGCACGTGCACGGCACCGGGCACGCCCAGCATGGCGCTCGTCAGCGGATACGTCACCTGATCCTCCAGGACCTGCGGTGACTGGCCAGGGAACACGGTCTTGATGATGACCTGCACGTCGGACAGGTCCGGGATCGCGTCGAGCGGCGTATGGCGTACGGCGTAGATGCCCCATCCGACGGCGAGCAGCGTGACCAGCAGCACCAGCGGACGGTTGACGGTGGACCAGCGAATGAGACGGGCGATCATGATTGCTGAATCGTGATGCGGCGGCGCGATACCCTAATGCGCCGTCATGCGGCGGAAACTCGCCTGCAGGCTGCTTTCGGAATCGATCAGAAACTGCGCGGAGACGACGATCTCGTCACCCTCCTTGAGGCCGCTCAGGATCTCGACTTGGCCACCGGTCTCGATGCCGGTGCGCACCGGCACGGGCTTGAACCGCCCGCCGCCGAGGGCGACGATCACCCGGTCTTCGGACTCGGTGCGGATGAGCGCCTCTTGCGGCACCGCGAGCACGCCCGGGCGGGCGTCGCCGTGGATCGTGGCCACGACATACATGGCACTCTTGAGCAGATGCGCCGGCGCGGTAAATGAAAGCCGCACACCGATGTTCTGCGAGCTGGGATCGATGGCAACGGCGCCCTGATTGACCACGCCGGACCACATCTGGCTCGAAACATGGGGCAACCTGACTTCGACCGGCTGGCCGCTCTGGATCCAGGCCGCGTCCCGTTGAAAGGCATTGGCCAGCACCGAGGCGCGCGCCATTCCCGACAGTTCGAACAGCGTCGCCCCGTTCTTCACCGAATCGCCGGTAGTGACCTGCAGATTCGCGATCCGGCCGGAGTACGGCGCATACAGCGTCAACTTCGACGATGCCACCCGTTTCTGTTCGAGCTCCCGGACAGCGTCATCGGTAAGCCCGAGGCGCGCCAGCTCCGCTCGCGACTTTTCCAGCGTCATGCCATGGTCGGCTTCCACCGCGGCGGGCAGCATGGTGTCGTGGGAGTTGGCCTGCATCGGCGTGCTTTCCTTCATCAAGACGATATGCACCTGCTCGGCCGTGCGCAGCGTCTCGGATTCGAGCGTCACCAACGGTTTTCCCGCTTCGATCCATTGTCCCGGTTTGGCTTGCAGCGCAGAGACCTTGGCCGCAAACGGCGCTTGCACGCGCACATGCTGGGCCGGCTCGATTTGCTGAACGAAACCCGGCGTCTCGATGCTCCGCACCAGCGTCGTGCGGCGCACGCGCGCGATCTTGACGCCGAGATTATTGATGACCTCCGGCTCGATTTGAACCGCCGGTCCTGCATCGGCGCCCGTCGCGGTTTCCGCGGCGGCCGGCTTCACCGGCACCAGCGCCATCCCGCAAATCGGGCAGGTGCCCGGTTTGTCGGAAATAATCTGGGAATGCATCGGGCAGACGTAGGTCGTTTCCGCGTGCACGTGGTCGTGCCCGGGGACGGTTCCCGCACCCGCGGTTTCGGGCGCGCGGTTAACGGGAAAAAGATAACGATTTACGACAAAGCCGGCGGCAAAGGCAACAGCGAGGGCGATCATCCACAACAACATGGTTCTACGATGCATAAACTTCTAATTCAATCCATCAACGACGGGTGTGGAGTCGCAGAATAATAACCGTTATCTGCCCGGCTGACATCCGCCCAATACCCTACACACATCCTGTCGAATTCACGCGGGACGCCGCTCCGCGCTGCATGCGCTCTCACGACATTCGCACATCCTATACATCAAAAAAAAGACCCGGCCCGTGACGGCCGGGTCTCGGACCCGCGCCGCGAAATAAATCGCGGCGCGGGGAGGAGCCCGCTAATCCGAACGGCTCAGAACGTCTGCTCCGACGACAATCCCAGTCCCGGGGTGTAATGGGTTCCGGGGCCGATCTCGCCATTGCTGAAGAACCGGTAGGAACCCACGGTGTAGAACGACATGCCGTGCGGCTCGGCGTTGCCCGCATTCGCGGGTCGCGTCCCGTTGGCCGGCCATGTCTTGCCCGCGTCGCCGAAGTCCATGTCGAGACATCCAGTCGGCGAATGCGTGTCGCCCGTGTTGAACCGGCTGTCGAGATCCAGGTTGCCGGTCCAGCGGTTCCAGCGCATCATGCAGACGGTATCGTCACCGACCGACCCGGTGCCCGGCAGCACGCTGCCCCAACCGCCCGTCTTGAAGGGCAGCAGGTTGTTGTCATCCAGCAGCTGGAACGCCGCGCCGAGACCGCCAGCGGGGAAGTTGCCGGTATTGGGACCACCCGGCGGGAAGCTGTTCGGGTGTCCCGCCAGCGATTCCCAGGCGTGGCCCAGACCCAGCGCCGACAGCAGGACGTCCACGTCCGCGATGGCGTACTTGCGCAAATCCACGAAGTAGAGAGAGGTTGCGATATAGCGATCGAAACCGTCGTGGACCACGAAGTGCGGTCCGCCGCGGCTGGTCACGCTGTCCGGATGATCGTCGGCCGTGCCCACCACCCCATCCTCGCCAGGTGCGCTGAGATCGACCTGATCAACCAGCTTCGGACAATCCGACTTGCCGTTGTTGGGCCAGAATGTCCCGCCGTTATGCTGATCGCCTGAGTTGTGATACACGATGCCGCTGGGTCCGAGCGTCTCTTTCTGGCCGAGCGGCGTGGTTGCGCCGGTGTTGTTCCAGGCCGAGGCCGGAGCCGCGTTACACTGGAAGCTGTTACCCGCAGACAACAACCCACGAACGTCGAGCACCGCCATGCGCGAGTTGTGCTCACCCGCGTAATCGCGGTCATGGATCGGGTCGCCGGCACGCTGGATGCCGGACACCGGCATGATGATGTAGTTGTCATCCTGCGTGATGGTGAATACCGAAGCACCGGTGCAGGCGCCGAAGTCGTAAACCAGCTTGAACTGCGGGTTCATGACCGTGATGTCGGGTGAATAGTACACCGCGCCGCCGCACATGGAGGCAACGAACATGCCCTTGTGCCCGTGGTTATGCATGACGCGCATTGCCATCAGGCCTTCCGGTTCCTCGTGGATCTGGTTTCCCTCGTGGCGCGGTCCGTCCGGCATCTGCACGACGGCGTAGGGACCGGCGCTCAGATTACCAACGTTCCAGAAACGCACCGTGGTGCCGAGATCCTGGGCGGAGGTTCCGGGACCCGCACCGGAACCGGTCAGCGCCAGGCTTACCGGATCGGCGTAGTCGGAATTAACCAGGATACCGCCGCTGGTCGTGCCGATCTGGTGGCCGTTCTTGTCGCCTATTTTGCCGGTCAGGTCGGTGCGCAGGCCGATACCGTGGGGATGCGCCAACAGACCGGTGTCGGGACCCTGATTGATGCCATGATCCAGGTCCACCGCACCGGTGTCGGCGCCGATCTGGTTAAACGGCGCGACACCCGGCACACACAGGTTGAACACCGAGAAGCCCAGCGCCGTCGGGACGTCACCGGCGGCACAGTTGCCGTTGCCGTCCACGCCACCGAAGCGGATCTGTTTGCGCGGCGCATAGCGCTCAGGCCCGAGCATGTCGGTGCCGTTCACGTACTTGCCGTGACCGGGGACCGAATGGGTAGGCACAGCGCTGTATTCGCCGATCACGCTCCCGGTGAACGGATCCAGTTCCTGGATGCCGCCGGGGGTCGTGAGCACCGGCGGCAGGCTGACCGCAACGGTGCCGGTGCCGCCACCGAAGTTGCCGCGGTTGCCGCCCGCGCCCATCATGGTGGTGTAGTAGCGGCCGCTGACGGGATTCCACTCCAGGTCGTCGGTGCCGGTCAGGTTGGTATGCACGGCGCCGCTGACGGTCAACCCGCACAGGTTCTGCGTCGTGCTGCCGTGCAGCGGGATATTCTCAAGCGTGCTGTTCGGCGCCGGATGGATATTCATCGGATCGCTGATGTCGCACCCGAAAATGTTGGCGCTGATCAGGCCACCGTAGTAAGCGGTGATCTTGCCGTCGGGCTGTACCGTGGGCACCACGCTGTGGTGGTGCGCTTCGTTGAGCACCGATGACGGTGCCGGGACCACCTGCGGCAGACCGTTGCCGGGGAAGTTGAAGTTCGGCACGCCGCCCAGGATATCGTCGTCCATCACGGTACGACCGACCGCGGCGAGGTTCGCCGGGGCACCGGGGTCCGAGCTGTTCACCAGCGCGATGTCGAGCGCATTGTCCACGAAGTTCTCCGTCGCGGACAGCAGGTGCTGGCCGTACACCGCGGGCATCTCCGCCGTGTTTACGACATGGCCATAGGTCGGCGAGACGGGGTTAGCGTCGATTACTGCGAGGAAATCGGCATCCGGCAGGGCTCCTGCCGGCAAGCCCAGAATGCCATCCAGCGGACTGACGTTTCTGCCGTCCATATACTGATCCGAGGTCCATACGATCAGATACTTGGGTGGTCCTTGGAACCAAGCCTGGGCGCTGTCACTAACAGCGACCATGCCGGCTCCCAGTGTTGCCGCTAACGCGGCATTCAACAGTTTCATTCGAGTCATCTGGATCTCCTCCTAGCTTTATTCATTGTCGGGTACAACAAATAACCTGCCGGCTTCTGATCCTAAATGGATTCTGTTGCGGCAGAGTGTCGCATGCACCTACAGCAAAATCGGTGCCAGAAATTCGACATGCCAAAGTATTGTTTTTGATAGTTATTTTTTTTCATTATTGACATAGATCAAATTTGTCATGATATTCTGCCATGACAAATTGTCGCAGGTCCGCAGCGGCTTCAGCGGATGGAGAGCATCAATACAAACGCGACATGACTATATAAGAAAGCCACGAGGAGACATTGCCATGAATAAACCGGCCATCGACGTCCATTCCCTGATCAACGCCCAGGACTCACCCGCCGTCATCATTGACGAAAACTACCGCATCGTCGCGGCCAATCAGGCGTATTGCACTTCTTACGGGATCGATCCGGACAAGGTCGTCAATCACCGCTGTCACGAGGTCTCGCATCACTCCGCGGTGCCATGCCACATGAACGGTGAGGACTGCCCTCATAAGCAGGTATTCAGCACAGACAAGCCGTTCGAGGTGCTGCACACGCATTACGATTACGCCAACCGGCCGGACCGGGTACGAATCAAGGCGCATCCGCTGCACGACCCGAATGGCGACCGGTATTTGCTGGAGGTCATCAACCGGCTCGCGCCGTCGACCAACCTAAGCTGTGAGGACATGCAAATGGTGGGGCACTCGCCCGCCTTCCTCGCCTTGATCGAAAACCTGATCGTGGCTGCCAAATCCGACGCCGCCGTGCTGATATACGGCGAGAGCGGCACCGGCAAGGAGCTGGCGGCCAAGTTCGTGCACGATCAATCCGCGCGCAAAAAAAACCCCTACGTCGAATTGAACTGCGCCGCCATTCCCGAAGCCTTGTGCGAGAGCGAACTGTTCGGCCACGAGCGCGGCGCGTTCACCGGCTGCGCCGGGCTGAAGCAGGGTCTGTTTGAACTGGCGGACAGCGGCACCCTGTTCCTGGATGAAATCGGGGAATTGCCGTTACCGATGCAGGCCAAGTTGCTGCGTGTCCTCGACAGCGGCGAGTTTCGCCGCCTCGGCGGCAACAAGCTGACCAAGGTGGACGTGCGCGTGATCGCCGCCACCAACCGCAACCTGATGGCAATGGTGACGCAGGGAAAATTCCGCGAGGATCTCTATTTCCGGATCGCCGGCATCAACGTGAGCATCCCGCCGCTGCGCGAACGGCGCACAGATATACCGGCATTGGCGGAAATACTGATCAAACGTCTGTGCAAACCCGAACACAATCTCTGCCGGCTCACTCACGCCGCGATCGAGCGCCTCGTCAGTTATTCCTTTCCGGGCAATATACGCGAATTGCAAAACATCCTGCAAAAGGCGCTCGCCACCTGCGACTGCAACATCATCGACGCCAAGCACATCCACTTCAACGAGCATCATGGAATCAATCATGCGGCGGCGGATTCGACGCATGACCACGCCCATGGCAAGGTGGGAGGGGTCATGCCCGCCGACGGTTCCAAACTTTCGATCGCGGAAGTGGAGCGGCATTATATTTCCACGCTACTGGAGCAACACGACGGTAACCGCCGGATCGTCGCGAACATCATGGGCATCAACGAGCGCACGCTTTACCGCAAGCTGAAACGCTACGAGCTCCGGACGGAGAATGTCTAACCGGCGTACTGAGCCACGCCGTTCCCGAACGACCAGTTTTCTTTTTTTGACCTCGACCAAGCTGATAAACACATCCTGCGGTTTGAGGCCGATCAGCTTCTGCAAACTTCCGGCAATGGCCTTGTATAGCGCCTTCTTCAACTCGACCGTACGGCCCTTCGTTCAGTGTGATCTGGACCATGATTAGGTCGTCGGTGTGCGGGATGTCCAGATACACCGGCGTGTAGAGAAAATTTCCCTTGGGGTTTTCGCTGATATCCAGTTGCCCGCCTCGCGCGCCTGACGCTGCAAATAGCCGGGCAGAAAATCTCTCACCTCCGGTTCGACATAAAACGTGGGCAAAAGTCCCGCTTCATCAGAACGAATTTTTCCTTCCGCCATCAGTTGTCGGGTCAGCGGCGTGCCGGGATAGAGTCGCACGCCGGCCATGGCGACCACGGCGGTTGGGCGCCTGGCGCGTAGGGCCTGGCAGGTGGCGCGCACGCTGGCTTCGGTTTCACCAGGCCCGCCGAAAATCACCGTATGACAGACGCGCAGTCCGGCCTCCAGGCCATGCACGTTGGCGCGGCGTACGACCTCGGCATCGAACGATTTGCCGAGGCGTTCCAGCTGGCCGTCTTCGGCGGCGTCACTGCCGAGTTCCATCCCGTCGCAGCCGGCACGCGCCATGAGGCTCGCCTGCTCACGGCCCAGCTTGACGGGCGTCGCATAACAGCTCCAGCGCAGCCGCAGCCGGCGCCGCAGAATTTCCTCGCACAGCGCTTCCACGTGGCCCACCGGAAAGTTCAGGATGGAGTCGACGAAGAAAACGTCATGTGGTCCATAATCCACCATCAACGCTTCGAGCTCGTCCACCAAGTCGCCGGCCTCGCGCGCGGAAGCGGTTTCCTTCCAACAAGGGATAGGTGCAGTAATTGCACTTGAACACGCATCCGCGCTTGGTCTGGACGTTGCCCATGCCGCCGCGGCGTATGTAGCGCGGGTAATCGAAAAGATCGTCCGCCGGACGCAGCCCCACCGCCCAATCGAGGTGACGCCGCACCGGCGTGGCGGAGGCCGGCGTATCTCCCGAAGTGCGGCGACGGGATATCACGCCCGGTATGCAGGTTGGATTCCATCCGTGATCAAGCGCCGCCAGGAGTTCCACAAACGCCTGCTCGTCTTCTCCCGCCACGCCCCAGTCGCCGTCCAGGGCCCGCATATACGGCTCCGGCAAAATCGCGAATCCGGATCCGCCCAAAATGATCGGTGCACGCGTGACGGCGCGCAGCGTATCCACGACCTCGCGATGCTGATCGAGATATTCCACGGTAAGCGGATAGGCGGCGTTGTCTATGTTGCGAATCGAGAGGCCGACGACGTCGGGTTGAAATGCGTTCACCTGCCGGCGCAAGTCAGCGAGTGGATGCCGCCCGAAGCACAGATCGGCCACGGCCACTTCGTGTCCCGCCTAGCGCGTGGCGGCGGCGATATAGGCCAATCCCAGCGGGAAGATCGGATCCGGAATCCGCTCGCGGTTCGCTGAAACCAGGAGAACCCGCATGGGCTTCTCTATACCGCGCTCACGAGGCGGGCCGGACGATGAGTTTTCCTTCCATGCCGTGTTCGCGGTGACTTTTCATGAAAGGAAGTTTTTTGTTGCAGTAAAAAATGTAACTGCCGGCCGTCTGCGGGGTAAACTGCAGCGTGGTGGATTTGCCCGCCGATACCGCCGCATCCAGATCGATGCCGGCATTCGGTTCCTTCAGCGTGAAGTTATGCGGTGTGATTTTGTCGTCGTTCACCAGCGTCAGTTCCACCGGACGGCCGGCAACGACTTCGATAGTATCGGGTTGAAAGCGGTAATCGCCGAGATGGACCGTGATCTGCTGGGCCCCGGCGTCCGCGGCGGATACCGCAAGCGGAACCGAAAACAGCAACGCACAGGCGAAAACGGCTGAAAATCTTTTGCGCCGTGCCCCACGTTCTGACTTATTATGCTTCTCCATGAAGCCTCCTTGTGGTTCATCCGACGTTCGCAGGCGTCGTGAGTGCTTCGACATGCAGGTTGTATTCTTGTTCCTGGCGCTCATCGGCACGGGGTTGGCAACGGCGGAATCCGCTGGACCGGCGGCCCCGGACGAAGACCCAGTCTTGAAGGCCGGCTGGCAACCGGTTTCGGAACGGGGCGGCCTGCGACTCTATAACCGCGCCGTGCCGGGTGCCGCCATACCCGCGGCCCTGGCGCGTGTCCGCATCGAGGTCCCGCCGGCGCGCCTGTTCTCGGTGATCACGGACTACGACCGCTTCGCCGAATTCGTGCCGTACGTCGTGCGTAGTCGAGTGGTGCACCGTGAAGACGGACTACGCCGGGTATCTCAGCATCTGCGCTTTCCCGGGCCGGTGGCTGACCGCCATTATGTCATCGAGAGCCGCGACAGTTACACGTCCTTCCCGCAGGAACACTGGCGCGTCGAATGGCGCCTGGTTCCGAGGTAGAACTTGTCCGCGTCGGGCGAAGCAGTAATTACCCCTACAGCATTCACGGGTTACTGGGAACTAGCGCCGGTCTCCGGCGGCGCGGCTACCGACGCGATATATTCGCTGCATTTCGAGCCCGGCGGTACCCTGCCCGCTGGATCGTGACGTCGCGATGAACCGCTATCTGCCCAAGGTCATCGATGCCGTGCGCGCCCGCGCCATCGGGTCCGATGGAATAACATCGGCGCCGGGTAGTCCCGCAACGCCGGTTTCCGGCCGCTAATCACCGGACACGCATTCATCGCAGGCTGGCCTCGAGCAGATGCGTGTCGATCGGATAGGCGAGCGCGGCGTGTATAGGGAACTGTGCCTGGAGCCTGGCGAGCTGATGGGCGTGTTCATTTTCGTAGAAGACAATGACTTTGGTTTTCGGGAAACGCTGCACTACAGCGAGTAGCGACTCGAGACTGCTGGTGCGATCGCGAAAGTCCGACTGGAAATTAAACTCGGCGACGATCACGTCGGGATGAATCTTTTTGAGCAGGCCCAGTGCTTTGCGCACCGACGTTACCGATTCCACGGCGTAGCCCGCCTGCTGATAGAGCGGCTTGAAATCGGGATAGCCCCCGAGCTCGATGATGGAAAGCAACAGGTGCTTTGAGGAATTCGTGGCGGAGTGATTCATGTGGGCTCCGGCCACGCATCATCTCCGCATCCGCGGACTTTGGCAACGGTGAGTCACGGTGCACCGTCACCAGGTTCCGCGCACCAAACAACAAAAAACCCCGCCGAAGCGGGGTTCATACAGATTGGATCAATCTCAGAACGGGCTCAGCGTCGCTTGCGTCGCGACAAACCGAACAATCCGAGCAGCCCGGAACCGAACAACCATACGGCAGCCGGAACCGGAACGGGCACCACATCAAAATTACTGGTGAATGACGCACTATCACCAGGCGTCAACGAGAAAGTGATCAGGATGCCAATGTTGGAATCGATGGATTCGGGCGCAGCCTCCCGCGTGGGGAACCCGAAATAGGTACTCGAGGAAGTCGACGCAAATGGAGCCGTGAAACTGGTCGTCGGATCCCACAGTGTGCGCGCAACATTGCCATCGATCGAGCCCTGGTAGATCGATGCCCCGGAGGTCGTCAGCGTGGCGCCATTATTATTGTTGTCGGTCAAGGTGAAGCCGATCGAACCCTGCATCGCCCCAATTGGGATCGTGGGCGAAACACCGATTGTGGCTCCCAGGCTATAGGTCTGGATTGAGCCACTGGTATTCGTGAGGGTGAAGTTGTTGGTTACGAACGGATCGCTGTCCATGCTCAGCGACCAACTGTTCACATTGAGAC
>NZ_JBAVEJ010000194.1:0-1790 GCF_049587675.1 Sulfuricaulis sp.
ATCTGGATCAGGCCCTCGGGGTGTTTTGGGATACCGCGTTTCCCCGCCTCCAGATCGGCGCCTAGCCGCTCCCAGTCATAAGTGGTGTTACCCATGACCACATCCTGCGGACCTATTCCCCATATAGCTATCCCTGAACTGCGGAATGTGTCAATGACTTTGAGACACAATGGAACATAAATTACTGTAGATCGTGGGTATCGTTTTGCGGTGACGGGAGATTCTCCTGAGATAGTGAATTAGGCGGTGGATTGATCCATGCTGCGGGTGGCACGGGTTGGGCTGTGGGCGGTTTGCCTTTGAAGCGTTCGGGATGGCGCTGGAAGGCGGCCTGCAGGACCTGATTGCGTTTGAGCACGATCTCGGTGGCTTGGCCGCTATGGACGCTGGCGGGGGTCAGTAGGGCGATGCCACAGTGGTAGTGGTCGTGGTTGTACCAGTCGAAGAAGGGGCCGCAGAAGGTTCTGGCGTCTTCAATGGAGCCGAACTGGGCGGGGAAGTTCGGGCGGTATTTCAGGGTCTTGAACTGCGCTTCGGAATAGGGATTGTCGTTGGAGACATGGGGGCGGGAGTGGGTCTTGGTCACGCCCAAGTCGACCAGGAGCTGCTCGACGCCCTTGGAGGTCATGCTGCTCCCCCGGTCGGCGTGCAGGGTCAGTTGCCCTTCCTGGACGCCCTGGCGGGCACAGGTTTCGGCGATCAGCCGCTTGGCCAGCTCGGTGCACTCGCGGTGCGCCACCATCCAGCCCACCACGCAGCGGCTGAAGATGTCGAGGATGACGTAGAGGTAGAAGTAGGTCCACTTAGCCGGGCCTTTGAGCTTGGTGATGTCCCATGACCAAACCTGGTTCGGCGCGGTGGCGAGCAGTTCCGGCTTGGTGTAGGTGGGGTGGTGCAATTGGCTGCGGCGTTCGCGCACCTCGCCGTGACGCGCCAGGACGCGGTACAGGGTGCGGATCGAGCACAGGTGCTGCTCCTCATCGAGCAGCGCGGCATAGACCTGATAGGGTGAACGGTCCATGAAGCGTTCGCTGTTGAGGGTGTCGAGCACGCGCTGTTCCTCCTCTGCCGACAGAGCCAGGGGTGGGCGGGGGCGCGCCCGAACGGACGCGGTCTGCTCCACCGCCTGGGCACGATAGAACTGCGCCCGGTTGACGTTTAGCGCCGCACAGGCAGACTTGACGCCGGTCTCGCGGCTCAGCTCGATGGCGGCGTTCATGAGCTGGTCACGCCGTTGGTCGGGGGTAGCTCCAGGCCCAGCAGTTGCGAAAGTTTTTTTTGGACCTCGATGATAGTCTGGGCCTGGGTCAGGCGCGCTTGTAGACGTTGATTTTCCCTTTGTAACCGGGCGTTCTCCTCGGCCAGTGGGTGCTTCTCCAGCAGCTTGCGCCCACGTGATTGGGACAGGGCGGCGCGCACCGCCTCGTCACGCTGGGTGCGCCACTTGGTCAGATGCGACGAGTAGAGCCCTTCACGGCGCAGCAGGGCGCCGATCTGTCCGGACTCGGTGCAGCCATCGGCCTCGGCCAAGATGCGCTGCTTGTAGTCGGCAGTGAAACGGCGGCGGGCGGCCTTCTCCAGCACCTCGCTGGGGATGCGCGCCGGTGTGGTCTGTGATTCGGTCCGTACGGCTTGGTCGGTCATGGCTTGCTCCAAGAAACTTCCCTAATTAAATCGAAGGGGAGTGTCTCAGGTATATTGGCACAGAGGGGTACGCTGATTGGGCGCCCTGCCATGAGCGTTCTGCCGACAGCGCCGGCGTGCAGCCTCTGCCTGGCCTGGCGTCAACC
>NZ_JBAVEJ010000195.1:0-2141 GCF_049587675.1 Sulfuricaulis sp.
CCACTACCATGCTTTGTCGTTCGTTCCGGAAATCCCGCTATCGTGGGGCTTTCGCCCTGCAGGCCGGTGACTTTGCGCCCCCGACCTTTCGGTCGGGTTTACCTTTGTCTGAACTTCCACCCCATGACAGAACCGATCTCTGCCATGAACGAGAGGTAAGGCAACTACCACGCCAACCAGATGCTGACAGGGAAAACTGCACATTTCCGCAGAGCTTCTAAGACTTCAGGCTGGAATCTTGGGCGCGAAAAGCTAACGGAAATGACAATTATCGGGCAATGCGCGGGCAGTCCGTTATCGCTGTCGGACGGGGGTCGTTGTCGATGAGGGAGGTCGCGACCCCGACGGAGCGGAATAGAAGCTGACGCCGCTTCGCCCGCTCTGTTTGACCCGATACATCGCGGCATCGGCCAGCCGCAGCAGTGTCTGTGGATCGTTGCCGTCGTCGGGATAGATGCTGATGCCAATACTGGCTCCGACGGTGTGCGTGCCTCGCTGGCTCACCACCGGCTCCGACAACATGTCGAGCAGCTTGCACGCCACGATATAGCTGCTCGATACATCATCGAGATCGGCGAGTAACACGCTGAATTCATCGCCCCCGATGCGGGCAACGACATCCGTCTCCCGCATCATTTGCTGCATGCGAACGCTGAGCACCCGAAGCAGTTCGTCGCCGGTTACGTGCCCATAGGTGTCGTTGACGGGCTTGAATTTATCGAGGTCGATATACAGCAACGCCAGCCGACGCCCTTGGCGGCGCGCGCGTGCCATCGCCTCGCGGCAACACCGCTCGAACTCCGTCCGGTTTGGCAGGCCCGTCAGCGAATCGTGGGTCGCGAGGTGTTTGAGCCATTCCTCGTGGACCTTGTGCGGTGAGATGTCGTTGAACACCGCGACATAGTAGCTGACCGCGTCGCGCCGCTTGTCTTGCACGGCGCTCAAGCTCAGGCGCATGGTATACAGTTCGCCGTTCTTGCGCACGTTCCAGACATCGCCTTGCCAGCGACCCGTGGTGCGCGCATCCGCCCAGATGGAAAAAAGCGTCGGTCCGGGAATCTTCTGCGTCTGCGGACGAGTCAATAGATGGCCGACGACCTCCTCCGGCGCGTAACCCGTGATTGTCGTGAACGCGTGATTGACCGCGACGATGCGTCGCTGGGTGTCCAGGATCATGATGCCGTCCACGGTGTCCGCGATCGCGTTGGCCAACAGGCAGTAGTCTTTTTCGGTGCGCTGAATTCGGACCATGAAGCGCGCGGTCAGGTAAATGCCGAGGACAACCAGGATCGTAACGATCGCGGAAACGACCCATGTCAGCATTGTTCTCAGCCACCGGACAGCCTCGCCGAGCGTGGCGGTAAAGGAGTCCTCCAGCGGCTTAACGTCCGCGTCGACGGCGCGAACCTGATGAAGGATCACCTCAATACGTTTCGCGGACGGCGAGCCGGAGGATATTTCGGCGTGCAGATTGCTACCCAAGTGCTGCAACTGATCGATGTATGCGTCGCCTCCCATCCATATCGACACGGCGCGCTTGAAGAAGGAATAACCTGCACAACAGCGGTAAAGTCGGATCATGCCAGGTATATCGTCGGGATGATTCCCCCCCTCCAGTAATCCGGTATAGGCCTTGGCAAAATCGTAGTCGGGCTTGTCCATTTCGATTCGTGCCTGGCGATCGCTCAGCGGGATCGAGAGTGCCTGCCGGTAACGTTCGTAATATGCCAGGTCGCGCGTCTGGGCGTACAGCGTGAGCGAGTAGACTGCGTCGCGCTGAGCCTTCGACCACTGGCCTTCGCCGGCCACGTAGGCGCGCGCGACGGACAGTATCTCCATCGTGCCCAACGTCAGCAGCAGCGAGAAAATAATGATGCAAGGAAAGATGCAGAAGACGGGAACAAACCGCCTCGCCAGCGTGACATGCTTAGAAATGTTGAGGACATCCAGCATAGCGATCCCTCGCTTCCGCCGATCGGACCACCAGCGCAGAATCCCGCTTGAACCGCCAATCGCCAGTGGCTTTCGGCCTCTATATTGATTCTAGTCCAGAAAATCCGAGGCCGGCCGAAATGGCCTGATACACGGTCGAAAGAGAATTCTCGGCGGCAAGACACGGCGGATTTCATGCAACAAAGTTG
>NZ_JBAVEJ010000196.1:0-16969 GCF_049587675.1 Sulfuricaulis sp.
CCCGACCCCCATGCCGATCCGGACGGCCGCCGCGGCCGCGTTCGGCGCCGGGACGGGGACGGTATTCGCGCCGGGCCGGCGGCTGCAGGATGGGCAGCATTTCCGGCAACACCGGGTGGATCGGGAGCTTGTGACCGATGTACTCCTCGATCTCCGGCAGCGAAAACACATAGCGCTCGCAGGCGAAACTCACGGCATCGCCCGAAGCGCCGGCGCGTGCGGTGCGGCCGATGCGGTGCACGTAATCCTCGGCATTCTGCGGCAAGTCGAAATTGAACACATGCGAGACGTCGGGGATGTGCAAACCACGCGCGGCCACGTCGGTCGCCACCAGCACCGGTAACCGGCCTTCCATGAAATCCTGCAGGATGCGCAGGCGTTGTGTCTGGGGCACGTCGCCCGAAAGCACCTCGGCATTCAGCTCGTTGACCTTGAGCCAGGCGGCGATGGTTTCCGCTGCGTCCTTGGTGTTGGTGAACACCAGGCTGCGGGTTGGATCCTTTTGGCGCAGCAGGTGCACTAGCAACGGAATCTTCTCTTCGATCGCCGTGTGGTAAAGCGCCTGCGTGACCTTGTCGGCGGTGCGCTTGTCCGGCTCGATGCGCACGAACTGCGGATTGTTCATGTGCTCGTAGGCGAGCTCGGTGACGCGGTAGGAAAGCGTGGCCGAGAACAGCATGCTCAGGCGCGCGCCGGGCGGCGGCATGCGCCGCAGCAGGAAGCGAATGTCCTTGATGAAGCCGAGGTCGAACATGCGGTCGGCCTCGTCGAGCACCATCACCTGTACCGCCTCGAGGTCGAACACGTGCTGCTTGAAATAATCGATGATGCGCCCGGGCGTGCCGATCAGCACGTCCACGCCCTCTTCCAGCATGCGCCGCTGCGTGTCGTAACCGGTGCCGCCGAAAACGAGACCCAGCCTGAATCCGGTGTGCGCACCCAGCGCCACGGCATCCTTGTGAATCTGCACCGCCAGCTCGCGCGTCGGCGCGAGCATGATTGCCCGCGGCTGCGTCGGACGACGATCTTCCGGCAGGTGCGTCAACAGATAATTGAAGGCCGCGAGCAGGAACGCCGCGGTCTTGCCAGTGCCGGTCTGTGCCTGGCCGGCCACGTCCTGCCCGGCCAGTGCCAGCGGCAGAGCTTCGGCCTGGATCGGCGTGCAAAATTCGAAACCGGCCTCGCGCACGCCCTGAAGCAAGGCCTCGGGCAGGTTTAGGCCGGCAAAGGACTGGCCGGTAAGGTGGTGATCACTCATAAAACGGGCGCCAAGCATAACATTATTGCTTCGCCGACGGCACTTTTGGGATTTGGCAACAGTCCGACTTGCATTCCATGGGTATTTCTGCCCAAACTATTGTCCATTACCCGTTCACGACAGCCCACGGCCAGCCAGTCCGGCCGAATCTCATTCAATGACGACGGAGGCAAGCAACACATGAGTCAAGGTATTGTAAACATCAGCGATGACAGCTTTGAGGAGGAAGTGCTCAAAGCGGATGGGCCGGTGCTGGTGGACTACTGGGCGGAATGGTGCGGCCCGTGCAAGATCATTGCGCCGGTGCTCCAGGAAATCGCCGCGGAATACCAGGGTAAGCTCAAGATCGCCAAATTGAACATCGACGAGAACCCGCAGACCCCGCCGAAGTATGGCATCCGCGGCATTCCGACCTTGATGCTGTTCAAGAACGGCAGTGTCGAGGCAACCAAAGTGGGCGCGGTTTCCAAGTCGCAGCTGGCTGCCTTCATTGACGGAAATCTCTAGGACTACACGTGGTCCCCGGGGCTGGACGGGGACAATAACTGATGCTAATGTTGAATGGCTGGATGTAAAAAAATTCCAAGACGTTCCTGCTTTTTAAACTAATTTCCTGATTATTCATTCCCCGGACTTCGACAGCGGGCAGTTTGCGCCCCTGGTGCGTCCGGAAGCGGTGACCAAATGAACGCAACCCTGATGAACCTCTCTGAACTCAAGCGCAAGCCCGCCACGGAGCTTGCCGAAATGGCCGCGGCCCTGGACGTCGAAGGCGGCGGGCGACTGCGAAAACAGGACCTGATCTTCGCGATCCTCAAGGCCCAGGCGAAAAAGGGCGAGGACATCATCGGCGAAGGCGTGGTCGAAATCCTCCAGGACGGTTTCGGCTTCCTGCGATCGGCGGACGCCTCTTACCTCGCCGGGCCGGATGACATCTACGTCTCACCCTCGCAGATACGCCGCTTCAACCTGCGCACCGGCGACACCGTCAAAGGCAACATCCGCCCCCCGAAAGAATCCGAACGCTACTTCGCCCTCCTCAAAGTCGACGAGATCAATTTCCAGAATCCGGACGAAGCCAAGAACAAGGTTCTGTTCGAAAACCTCACACCGCTCCATCCGACGGAAAGGTTCGGACTCGAACGCGACAATGCCTCGACCGAGAACCTGACCGCGCGCGTGATCGACCTCATCGCGCCCATCGGCAAGGGCCAGCGCGGCCTGTTGGTATCGCCGCCCAAGGCCGGTAAAACGGTCATGCTGCAGAACATCGCTCATGCGATTACCGCCAACCATCCCGACTGCTTTCTCATTGTGCTGCTCATCGATGAGCGCCCGGAGGAAGTAACGGAAATGCAGCGCTCGGTGCGCGGCGAGGTGATTTCCTCGACGTTCGACGAACCGGCCAGCCGCCACGTGCAGGTCGCCGAGATGGTGATCGAAAAAGCCAAGCGCCTTGTCGAGCACAAGAAGGACGTCGTGATCCTGCTCGACTCGATCACCCGCCTCGCCCGCGCTTACAACACAGTGGTTCCGGCTTCAGGCAAAGTCCTGACGGGTGGTGTCGACGCGAATGCGCTGCAACGGCCGAAAAGATTTTTCGGCGCCGCGCGCAATATCGAGGAAGGCGGCAGCCTGACGATCATCGCCACCGCGCTGATCGACACCGGCTCCAAAATGGACGATGTGATTTACGAAGAATTCAAAGGCACTGGCAACATGGAAATCCATCTCGACCGGCGTCTGGCGGAAAAGCGTTCCTACCCCTCGATCAACATCAACCGTTCCGGCACCCGCCGCGAAGAGTTGTTGCTGGTCCCGGAGGAACTGCAGAAGATCTGGATCCTGCGCAAGCTGCTGCACCAGATGGACGAACTCGAGGCTTCGGAATTCCTGATCGAGAAGCTGCGGGCCACCAAAAATAACGGCGAATTCTTCGATTCCATGAAGCGCTGACGGGGCGCTTGCTCAAGCCCTTGATTTTGCATAGACTACGCGCCCTCTGAAAACCCGGCGACCGAAAATTGCTGGAACTACTTTGAGATCAATGACATGAAAGAAGGCATTCATCCCGCCTACAAGGAAACCAAGGTCAACTGTAGCTGCGGCCACAGTTTCGAGACGCGCTCGACCCTGGGACACGACCTGCACGTGGAAGTCTGCTCTGTGTGCCATCCGTTCTACACCGGCAAGCAGAAACTGGTGGATACCGGCGGGCGCGTGGAGAAATTCCGCCAGAAGTACGGCATGAAAAAATAAGCCGTGAAAATGACGGCACGCAAACAGGCGCTCTATAGGAGCGCCTTTTTATTTTGGGCCCTGTTCACGGCAGTGGCAACGCTAGCCGCCACGGAAACCACCGAGGTGAGGTATGTACTCGACGGCGACACCGTTATCCTGCAAAACAACCAGCACGTGCGCCTCATCGGCATCAATGCCCCCGAGCTCCGCAGGGATGGCGCGCCGGACCAGCCGCTGGCGGCCCGGGCGCGCGATCGGCTGGCGCAGCTGGTACGAGGCCAGCGCGTGACGCTCGCCTTCGAGCGTGAACGCCAGGACCATTATGGCCGGCTGCTGGCGCATGTTTATCTTCCGGACGGTCGCGATGTCGAGGAAATCCTGCTGCGCGAGGGGCTGGCCTGGGCGGTGGCGATCCCGCCGAACGTGGGCAAGCTCCCGGCTCTTATTAACATCGAAAACGAGGCACGCGGCGCGGGGCGCGGCGTGTGGGGCGAGCCGGCTTACGCGCCGACGCCGGCGGAGCGGCTCACCGCGCAGAGCACGGGATTCCGCTTCATCGAGGGCACTATTCTGCGCTACCAGAGTCACCGCAAGCTGATTTATTTCGATCTGTCGCCGCGGGTGGCCCTGGTCGTGACCCACGAGGACTGGAAAAATTACCACCGCGGCAAACCCAGGGACTGGGTCGGCCGCCACATCGTGGCGCGCGGCTGGCTCACGGAATCCAAGGGAAGACTGCACCTGCGTGTGCCACATCCGGCCATGCTAACATGGCGCGATTGAACCCATGCGTATCCCCGCCTTTCAGGGCCTGCTGATCCCCTTTCTGCTGACCATGGTGGTGTCCGGCGGCATCACGGGTTGCGCCACGAATCCGGTCAGCGGCACACCGGACGTCGTGTTCATGACTGAAGCTACGGAAATCAGTATCGGCAGCAGAAACGATGCTGAAGTCCGCAATAAGTACGGGGTATACGACAATCCGGAGCTTCAAGCCTATGTGCAGCGCGTCGGCCAAAAGCTGGCGGCACAAAGTCATCGTCCTGGACTTACCTATCATTTCACCGTACTCGACACTCCGGAAGTCAATGCCTTCGCGCTCCCGGGCGGCTATATCTATATTACCCGCGGCATTCTCGCCTACCTCAACTCCGAGGCGGAACTCTCCACGGTGCTTGGACACGAGATCGGTCACGTCACGGCACGTCACGCCGTGCGCCAGTACACGGCGGCTTCGGCCACCGGTTTTGTTGGCGCGTTGGTAGGCGTTGCCACTGGAATCCCAGTTACCCAAGATTTGTTCAATGTCCTTGGCAACGCGATGCTCTCCGGTTACGGGCGCGACCATGAGTTGGAATCCGACCGTCTCGGCGCAGAGTACCTCGCCCGCGCGGGCTACGATCCGCAAGCCATGATCAAGGTTATTGGCGTGCTCAAGAACCAGGAAGAATTCGAGAAAAAACGCGCCGCCGCCGAGAATCGTCCGCTGCGCATATACCATGGGGTGTTTGCAAGCCATCCGAGCGCGGACACGCGCTTGCAAGAAGTTGTAGCAGAGGCCAATAAATTTAAAACCAGCACCACGATCAATATCGCTCGCGAGGACTACCTAAAACAGATTGACAAAATACAATTTGGCGACATCAAGCAGATTGATATTGTGTGCAGCGATAACCATTGTTACCACAAAGATATAGATGTGGCGCTCAGCTTTCCGGAGGGCTGGCAATTGAATATTAATTACAATCTCATCGAGGCCACTAGCCCCGATTTTCAGGCCATCCTTCGGGTAGACATTGAAGATCTCGTCAAAGAAATGCAGCCGGATGTTTTTTTGAAGATCCGAATGGGCGTCTCCAGCCTTGAGCAGGGTCGTCCAATTCAAGGAATGGGGTTTCCTTCTTATTCCGGAATAGCCCCTTCTTCTCCGTCATTCGGCAGTCGCAGGACTCGTGTGAGCGTCGTGTACTACAACGATAAGCGCTTCCTGTTTTCGGGTGTCACCAACACACCCGAAAGTTTTGCTGCCTTCGATGCCAGATTTATGGCAACAGCACACAGCCTGCGTCCCCTTAATGCTCAAGAAGAGCACCTTACAGAAAAAGCCACGCAAGGATTACACGTGCGTATCGCCCGCACTCTTGCTAACGACACTTTCGCAAACTTCGCCAAAAAATCACCCATCAAGGATGACAGCGAATCCGTGCTGCGCCTGATCAATGACAAATTTCCGGACGGCGAGCCTCAGGCAGGCGAACTCATCAAGATCATCGAATAGGTAGCAAATCATGAAAAAAGAAATGAAGCAGGCCGCGCTCGACTATCACGCGCTGCCGAAGCCCGGCAAGACCGCCGTGGTGCCGACCAAGCCGTGCGAGACCCAGTACGACCTCTCGCTCGCCTACACGCCCGGCGTGGCCGAGCCGGTGCGCGCCATCGCCGCCGATCCCGAGGCCGCTTATCGCTACACCAACAAGGGCAATCTCGTGGCCGTGATCACCAACGGCACGGCAACGCTTGGCTTGGGCAACCAGGGGGCCTTGGCCTGCAAACCGGTTCTCGAAGGCAAGGCGGTGTTGTTCAAGCGTTTCGCCGACATCGACGTGTTCGACATCGAGGTTGACGCGCCGTCGCGCGACGCTTTCATCGACACCGTGGCCCACATCGCGCCGACTTTCGGCGGCATCAATCTCGAGGACATCGCCGCGCCGGATTGTTTCGCGATCGAGGAGATACTGCGCGCACGCCTCGACATCCCGGTGTTTCATGACGACCAGCACGGCACGGCCGTGATCATCTGCGCGGGACTGCTGAACGCTCTCGAACTCCAGGGCAAGAAATTATCCGGGGTACGGATCGTGCTGCTCGGGGCAGGGGCCGCGGGCCTCGCGACCATTCAATTGATGATCGCCCTCGGTGCCAAGCGCGACCACATTCTGCTGCTCGACAGCAAGGGTGTGATCCATACCGGTCGCCCGGACATCAATATCTATAAGCGTCGCTATGCCCAGGCGACTGATAAACGCACGCTCACCGATGCCATGCTGGGTGCTGACGTGTTCATTGGCGTCTCGGCCGCGAACGTGGTCTCGCCCGAAATAGTGAAGTCCATGGCGCCCAAACCGATTGTGTTCGCGCTCGCCAACCCCGACCCGGAGATCCGTCCCGAGATAGCACACGCGGCGCGCACCGACCTCATCATGGCCTCGGGGCGCTCGGATTATCCGAACCAGGTCAACAACGTGCTCGGCTTTCCCTACATCTTCCGCGGGGCACTCGACGTGCACGCCAGCTCTGTCTCGCGCGCCATGCTGGTCGCGGCCGTGCGCGCGCTCGCCAAACTTGCCCACGAACCGGTGCCGGCGGAGATGCTGCGCGCCTATGGCCTGACGCACCTGGAATTCGGCCACGACTACATCATCCCCAAGCCGCTCGACCCGCGCCTGATTCATACCGTGCCGCCGGCGGTGGCGCGCGCGGCCATCGATTCCGGCGTGGCGCGCGCGGCCTATCCCGCACATTACCCGAAACCGTGAGTGTGACCGTTCCCGCGCGGCGGGCCGGGAATTTATCCGGCTATACTCACTCTTGGACCAGAACCAAAGGGACAGGCCATGAATAAAATCACAATCGTCGGGGCCGGGCGCGTCGGTGAATCCGCCGCGCACAATCTTGCCAAAGCGGAATTGTGCCGCGAGGTGGTGCTGATCGACGTCAAGGAAGGCGTGCCGCAGGGAACGGCGCTCGACATCCAGGAATCGGCGCCGATTTTCCATTTCGACACCACGCTCGACGGCTCGAACGACCTCCATGCGATGGCCGGCTCGGAGCTGGTGATAATCACCGCCGGCATCCCACGAAAACCCGGCATGTCGCGCTCCGACGTGCTCGACACCAATCTGGCGGTGGTCAACGACATCGTGGATACATTGCTCAAGACCGCGCCCCATGCCTTGTTGCTTGTGGTCTCGAACCCGGTCGACGTGCTGACCTACGCCGCCTGGAAGCGCACCGGCTGGCCGCGCAGCCGTGTTTTCGGCATGGCCGGCGTGCTCGACTCGGCGCGCATGGCCAGCTTCGTGGCCATGGAAACCGGTTTCTCCGTGAGGGACATCACCGCCATGGTGCTCGGCGGCCACGGCGATACCATGGTGCCGATGACGCGTTTCACCTGCATCAACGGCATTCCGATCGAGCACTTCCTGACAAAGGAACAAATTCAGAAAATCGTCGAACGCACGCGCGGCGGTGGCGCCGAAATTCTTTCGCTGCGCAAAACCGCGAGCGCCTACGATGCCCCGGCGGCCGCCATCGCCGCCATGGTGGACTCCATCAGCCACAATCGCCGCCACATCCTTCCCGGCGTAGCGGTGCTGCAGGGCGAATACGGACTGCACGACATCGGCATGGGCGTGCCCGTCGTTTTAGGCGAGAACGGCGTGGAGCAGGTGATCGAACTGCCCCTGACGCCGGAGGAATCGGCCGCCTTCATGCGCTCGGCGGCGATGGTCCAGGCCGATCTAGACCAACTCAAATAAGTAACCCGTTTTGACCGCCCCGCCCCGCACGGTCGCCGACTTCATCGGTTGGACGGAACGGCGTTTTGCCGGAGCCGGACTCTACTTCGGACACGGCACGGACAATCCCCTGGATGAAGCCGCGTGGCTGGTGGGCAGCGCATTGAAACTCACGCCGCACGAACTCGAAGAACATCTGGAAGACGAACCCACGCCGCCACAGCAGGACACGATCCGCGCGCTCGTCGATTCACGCATTCGCACCCGTCAGCCGCTCGCCTACCTGCTGAAAGAAGCCTGGTTCGCCGGGTTGAAATTCTACGTCGATGAACGCGTGATCGTGCCGCGCTCGCTCACCGCGGAATTCATCGCCGAGCGATTTCAACCGTGGATCGATCCCGCGCGCGTGCGCCGGGTTCTCGACCTGTGCACCGGCAGCGCTTGCATCGCCATCGCCTGTGCCCATGCCTTTCCCGAGGCGCGCGTGGATGCCGCGGACATTTCCGACGCGGCGCTCGCGGTGGCGCACATCAACGTGGAGCATCACGGACTCAGCGAACGCGTGCGGCTGGTGCGTTCCGATCTGTTCAGCGCACTGGAAGACGAACGCTACGATCTTATCGTCACCAATCCTCCCTACGTGGCGCATGATGAGATGCGGACCTTGCCGCCGGAATACCGTCATGAACCGGCGCTGGCGCTGGCCTCGGGCGTGCAGGGGCTGGATGCCGTCATTCGGATTCTCGCCGCAGCGCCGGCACACCTGAATCCCGGCGGCATACTCGTGGCCGAAGTCGGCAACAGCGCCGAACGCTTGCAGGAAAAATTTCCCGCGGTGCCTTTCACCTGGCTTACCACTTCCTCGGAAGATGAAAGCGTGTTTCTGCTGACGGCAGAGCTGCTGCAGCAGTATCACGCGACGTTTACGTCCGCGCGCTGAACGTGAAACGGCTGGGGGCTACCGCGGCGGGTGGCGCAGACCGGAAGCGGCGTCGCGGTCCATGATCCAGATACCGTCACGCGCCAGCTGCGCCGGGCATTGAACGGGTTGATCCGGACCTTCCAAGGCCTGCGCCACCGCAACGGCTTTTCCCGATCCACTGACCAGAATGATTTTCTCGCGCGCCGCCACGATCACGGGCGGTGTGACGGTCAGTCGCTGCGCGGGCGCCTTCGGCCCGATGACGGCCACCACCTTGCGCACCGTTTCGCGCAACGCGGATGAACCCGGGAACAACGAGGCGGTATGACCGTCCTCGCCAAGCCCGAGAATAATGAGGTCCATGCGTTCCGGCAGCCGCCGCGCGTATTCCTCGGCCGCGGCTTCGCGATCGGGACGGTCCGCCGGCATGCGATGTATCTGGCTGGAGGGAATGGACACGGCGTCGAGCAGCGACTCGCGCGCCATGCGGTAATTGCTTTGCGGATCGCCGGGCGGCACGGCGCGCTCGTCGCCGAAAAAAATCTCGACCTTGTCCCACGCAATACGCGGGTTGAGCGCCAGTTGCCGGTGGACCGCGCGCGGGGTGCTGCCACCGGCGAGCATCACGCTCGCCCGGCCGCGGTCAGCAACGGCCTGCTCGATCAGCTTGGCGATGTGACGTGCCGCGACTTCCGGCAGTGCTTCCGGGGCAACCACGATGCGATGGTCATCGCGCGGCACAGTGTCCTGCTATAGTGATTTCCACGCGCGTTTGTCCGCACGCAGCAGACCGTCGGCCGCCAGTGGGCCCCACGACCCGGCCGTGTAGTTGGGAAAGTCCGGTGCCACTTCCGAGGTCCATTGGGCGATGACCGGCTCGACGATCTGCCAGGCGCGGTAAATCCAGTCGGCGCGCGCGAACAACGTCTGGTCGCCGCCCATGGCGTCGTGCAGCAGCCATGAATAGGCACTTGGGAGCTGCTCGATGCCGAAGGCGCTGGCGTAGCGGAAATTCATGGTGACCGGCTCCAAACACAGCCCCGGACCCGGCTGCTTTGCCACAAAGGTCTGCATGATGCCCTCCTCCGGCTGCAGCCGGAACGCCAGGACATTTCCGCTTGAGCTGTCCTGCTCGATCGGGAACATGAGGTGCGGTGTGGGCTTGAAGTGGATGGCTACTTCCGTCACCTTGCGCGCCAGGCGCTTGCCGGTGCGCAGGTAAAACGGCACGCCGGCCCAGCGCCAGTTGTCGATCATGATGCGCAGCGCTGCAAACGTGGCGGTGTTCGAGTCGGACGCCACGTTCTTTTCCGCGCGATACCCGGGCACCGCTTTTCCGTCCATGTGTCCCGGTCCGTACTGCCCGCGAACGGCATCTTTGCGAACATCCAACGGACGGATCGCCTGCATCACCTTCGCGGTTTCGTCGCGCAACCCCGCGCCATCGTAACGCACCGGCGGCTCGATGGCGGTCATGCACAACAATTGCAACAGGTGATTCTGCACCATGTCGCGCACCACGCCGGTCTTCTCGTAAAAGCCCGCGCGCGTGCCGATGCCGATGTCCTCGGCCACGGTGATCTGCACGTGGTCGACGTAGTTGCGGTTCCAGATCGGCTCGAAGCTGGGGTTGGCGAAACGCACCACCAGCAGGTTCTGTACCGTTTCCTTGCCGAGAAAATGATCGATGCGATAAGTCTGATCTTCCTTGAACACTTCGAGAATTTTCCGGTCGAGGTCGCGCGCCGAGCGCTCGTCGGTGCCGAAGGGCTTCTCGATCACCAGCCGCCGCCAGCCGTGATCGCTGGTCGCCAGGCCGGCGGCGTCGAGGCGGTTGACGATGCCGCAGAAAAAATCGGGCGGCGTGGCGAGATGAAACAGCACGTTGTCCGGAATGCCGTGACGCCGCTGCAGCGATTGCAGTTTGTCGCGCAACAAGGCGTAATCGCCTTCGGGCGGGGCATCGAAATTTCCCGTCACGTAGTGGAGGTGGGGCGCGAAGCGTTCCCAGTGCTTGGGGTCGAACGAGCGCTCGTCGGCGACGGCGCGGCGCATCCGCTCGCGGAAGGCCTGGTCGTCCCAGTTGTCGCGCGAAAAGCCGACGATGGTGAACGGTTCCGGGAGCAGCGACTGGCAGGCCAGGTCGTACAGCGCGGGGATGAGTTCACGCCGCGACAGATCGCCGGCGGCGCCGAACACCACGATACAGCAAGGCTCGGTGGGCTTGCCGGAACTGAGCCCGACGCAACGGGGGGCGAATTCCATCTCGCTCATCGGTTCACTCCTTCTTCACCGCATGACCGCCAAACTGCTTGCGCAACGCCGCAATAACCTTGGCGCTGAAGCGGTCTTCCTGGCGCGAAGCAAACCGTTCGTACAGCGATTGCGTGATCACCGGAATCGGAATGGCGTTTTCCACGGCATAGGCGATACTCCAGCGCCCCATGCCGGAATCGTCGACGTAACCGGCGATGTGCTCCAGGGCATTGCCCTCTTCGCGCAGCGCCTTGGTCAGCAGATCGAGCAGCCAGGAGCGCACCACCGACCCCTGCTGCCACAGCGCGGCGATGCGTCCCAAGTCGATACCATACTCCGAGCGCTGCAGACATTCGAAGCCTTCGCCGATCGACTGCAGCATGGCGTATTCGATGGCGTTGTGCACCATCTTGACGAAATGTCCCGCGCCGCTCGCGCCCACGAGCGCATAACCATCCTTCGGCGCCAGCGCGACAAAGATCGGCTCCAAATAATCAAAGGCCGTTTTGGGACCACCGATCATGAGGCAATAGCCGATTTCCCTGCCCCACACCCCGCCACTGACACCGACGTCGAGAAAATTCACGCCGCGCCCGGCGCAGCGCCCGGCGGCGCGCGCGGAATCGGTGTAACGCGAGTTGCCGCCGTCCACGATGATATCGCCGGGGGTGAGCAGTTCGAGCAACGTATCGATCGTTTCTTCCGTCGGCTTGCCGTGCGGGATCATGAGCCAGACCGCGCGTGGTGTCTTGAGCCGTTTCACCAGCTCCGCCACGGACGGCACGGAAACAATTGCGGCCTTCACCTCCGCGTCGATGTTTCGGGGATTACGGTTATATCCCACCACGCCGTGGCCGGCCTGAATCAGGCGCAGCGCCATGTTCCCGCCCATGCGGCCGAGGCCAATCATGCCGATCTGCATCGTTCCTCCTTGTTCATCGCTGGCGTTGTCTTCGCATTCTGAGGGAATGGCCCCTGGTTCGCCAGAGCCATGCCGCTGAAGCGATGCAGTGGTTCAGATGGCACCCTTCCGTTCACCGGTCGGACAGCAAACATCGCACGACGCATACATCGCCTCGATTTCGCGCGCGAAGCGTTTCTCGATTTCATTGCGCTTGAGCTTGAGGGTCGGGGTCAGCAGTCCGTTCTCGACGGTCCAGGGTTCTTGCAGGCACGTGATATGGCAGATACGCGCATAACCCGGAAAGTCGTAGAGTTGGGCGTTGGCACGGGCACACAATGTCGCCGCGTCTCCGGTCTTGCTCACCGCGAGCAGGCCGAGCTTGGGCCGGCCCTCGCCGAGCACCATCACTTGCTCGAAAGCGGCGTCACGCAGTATCGCCGCTTCGGCGTCGGTGGGCGGGATCTTCTCGCCGTTGGACAGCACAATGATGTCCTTCACGCGTCCGGTGATGTACACGCTGCCGCCACGAATCGTTACCACGTCGCCGGTATGCAGCCAGCCTTCCTTATCGATCATGGCGGCGGTCGCTTCGGGCTTGTTCCAATAACCCAGCATGATGTTTGGCCCGCGCGCCAGCAGCTCTCCATTTTCGGTGCAGCGCAGCTCGACACCCTCAAGCGCGCGGCCGACGGAGGCGGGATCGTTGTCGCCCATGCGGTTGGCGGCCAGCACCGGCGACGTTTCGGTAAGTCCATAACCCTGGATAATCGGCAGCCCGAGACCGATGAACACGCGCGCCAGATGCGGTGCAAACGCCGCCCCGCCGACGATGATCATGCGAATGCGCCCACCGAGACGCCGGTAAAGTTTCTTCGCCACCAGCACCTTGAGCACCGGCCACAACAGCTTGTCGGTGAAGGTGGATTCGCCGCGGAAACTCCGCCAGCCGACCTCCGTGGCTTTCTCGAACAGCTTGCGCTTGAGTGAACCGGGCGCCATGGCCTCCTGCATCCTGGAATAGATGCGTTCGAAGATGCGCGGGACGCTGATAAGAACCGTCGGCTGCTGTTCGCGGATGTCATCCGCCAGCAGACTGATCGAGCGCGCGTACACCGTCTGCGCCCCGGCCCAGATCGCGGAATAGTAACCGCAGGTGCGCTCGAACATGTGCGATAACGGCAGAAAAGAAAGGAACCGGTCGGACGGGTAAGCGGGCAACGCGAGCATGGAGGCAATCACGTTGCTCAGGATGTTGCCATGCGACAGCATCACGCCCTTGGGCCGCCCGGTGGTGCCGGAGGTGTAGACGATCGTGGCCAAGTCGCCCGGCGCGGCGGTCGCGCGCTTGAGCTCCCCGCCGGCGTGCAGCAGCCAGTCCTGCAAGCGCACGAGCCTGTTATCCTGACCGGTCTCGCCGGCGAGACAAACCACCCGTGCGACCGACTTCGCCTGATCGCGCAGCGCCGGCCACTGCCCAGCGTCCTCGAGCAACAACAGCCGCACGCCGGCATCGTTCAGGCACCAGGCCATGTTTTCCGGGCGGTCATCGAAATACAGCGGCACCGTGACAAGCCCGAGGGCGAGCGCCGCCTGATCGAACAACACCCATTCGACACGGTTGTGCAGGCACAGCGCCACGCGGTCGCCACGTTTCAATCCTTCGCGATCGAACGCCGCCTGCCAGCGTGCCGTGGCGCGACCGACCTCGGCCCAGGTCATGTCCACCCAGGCGCCCCCGTCGAACTGGCGGTAGGCGGGGGCCTCTGGTGTTTCATGCACCCGGTGCCAAAAGAGATCGGCGAGGTTGCCTAGATCTGGCAGCGTCATGTCGGGTTCGATGACCGCAAGCGCCGCTTGAGCAATTCTGGTTGCGACCAGCCCGCGTCAGGCTTGAAGCGCGGCCCGTATTCCTGCATCAGGCGATGGAGACTGTGACTGATCCCGGTCACGCCGAGGCTGTCGATGTAGCTCATCGGCCCGCCGAGGAAGGGGGCGAAGCCGGTGCCGTACACCATGCCGGCATCCACGGCGTCGGCGTCCCCCACCACGCCTTCGCGCAAGCAGGCCATGGCCTCGTTCAGCAAGCGCAGAATCAGCCGTTCGGTGATGGGAATGTCGGCGGCGGTCTTGTCCGGCGACGGCGATTCGCGCCGGCCGCGGGCGTTATAGCGATAGAACCCCTGCCCGGATTTGCGGCCAAGCTGGCCCTGACCCACCAGTTCGCGCAGCTTGTCCGGCACGTCCATGTGCAGGGGTTCGGATAATTCCTCCGCCACGGAAAGACAGATATCGAGCCCGACGCTGTCGGCCAGCTCGATCGGCCCCATCGGCATGCCGAACTCGGTGGCCGCCTGATCGATCGTGGTGATGCCAACTCCTTCCTGCACCAGTTTCACGGCTTCGATCAGATACGGCATGAGGATTCGATTGACGAGAAAGCCCGGGCTGCTTTTGACATCCAGCGGCAGGCGCTCGATGGCGCCGGTGAAGGCGCGCGCACGCGCCAGCGACGCTTCAGAGCTCTGCGCACCGCGCACGATTTCGACCAGTTGCATTTGCGCCACCGGATTGAAGAAATGCAGTCCCACCAGACGCGACGGATCTTTCAGCACCGTGCCAATTTCTTCCAGCGGAATGCTCGAGGTGTTGGTGGCGAGCAGGGTCTGCGGGCGCGCCTTCTGCTCGACCAGTCGGAACAGCTCGCGTTTGGGTTCGACCTTTTCCACGATCGCTTCGATGACGAGATCGGCACGCCCGAGTCCATGGCCCTCGAGGTCCGGCATGAACCGGTCCATGGCCTCCTGCACCGCGCGCGGCTCCTTGAGCTTGCTCTTGAAAAACCCGTACGCCTTCTTCATCGCGCGTGCGAGGATTTCGGGCTTCTGGTCCTGGAGACTCACGCGGAAGCCCTTGTGCGCCGCCCAGATGGCGATGTCCGCGCCCATCACGCCGGCGCCGATCACATGCACGTACTCGATGCCGTGGGGCTGCATCTTGCCGCGGCGCTTGAGTTCCTCGCCCAGCAGAAACACGTGCACCAGATTGCGACTGCTGCGCGACACCAGCAGCTCACCGAGCGACTGCGCCTCCTGTTTCTCGGTGGCGCGATCGCGCCACAAATCGAGTATGCGCCACGGGGCGGGGTAGTGATCGGGATGCGCCTTGCGCCGCACGCGCGGTGTGAACATGCGCACGACGAGCGTTCGCAGTGGTCTCCACCCGGGCACGCGTCGATGCCAAGGCGCTTTCCGGCGCGGTGTTCCCGACTTCAGGAACTTTTCGGCCGCATCCAGCAAATGCCGTTCCGGCACAATCTCGTCCACCAGTCCCAAACGCCGCGCCTCGCGCGCGGAAATCGTGCGGCCGGTGAGCATCATGTCGAGCGCCGCCATGTCGCCCACCAGCGGCGGCAGACGCACGCTGCCGGCAAATCCGGGATGAATGCCCAGGCGCACCTCGGGCAGTCCGAGGCGGGTGGCGGCGTCCTCGCGCGCCAGGCGATAACGGCAGGCCAGCGCCAGTTCCAGGCCGCCGCCGAGACAAAAACCGTGGATCACGGCCACCGACGGAAACGGCAAGCCCGCGAGCCGCGCGCAGACCTGTTGGCCGAGCTCCGCAAGTTCGGTGGCGCGCACCGGATCGGTAATCCTTTCGAATTCGCGCACATCGGCCCCGGCGATGAACCCGGAGGCCTTGCCGGAGCGGATGATCAGCCCCTGAAGCGGCTTGCCCTCCAGTTCACCCAGATGCCGGTCCAGCTCCAGCAACACTTCCTGCGACAACACGTTGGCCGACTGGCCGGCGACATCGAGCGTCAGCAGCGCGTAATCGGTGTGGTAATCGAGATGCCAGTGTTTGCTCATCGATGGTCACCTTGCACGCGCAACAGCATCGCGCCGCCCTGGCCACCACCGATACACAGTGTTGCCACGCCCTGCCCGCCGCCTTTGCGTTTCAGCGCGTGCAGCAGATGCAACACCAGACGCGCGCCGCTCGCGCCCACCGGATGACCGTTTGAAATCGCGCCGCCTTCAGGGTTGAGGAGCGACGGGTCCATGGCGCCGGGCGGCGCATCCATTCCGAGTTCCTCGCGCGCGTATTGCGCGCTGTCCCACGCCGCCTGACAGGCCAGCACTTGCGCGGCAAAAGCCTCGTTGAGTTCCATCTGCTGCAGGTCGCGCATTTTCAGATTCTGCCGCACCAGCAATTGCGCCACGGCATGCACCGGCCCCAGACCCATCTGGCTCGGATCGACGCCGGCCCATTCGTGATCCACCCATTCGCCGAGTACGGCAAGTCCGTGGCGCTTCACCGCCTCGTCGCTCGCGAGCAGCAGCATGGCGGCGCCGTCGGTCACCTGCGAGCTGTTACCGGAGGTCACCGAACCGTACTTCCGGTCGAACACCGGTTTGAGCTGCGCCAGCCGCTCGAGATCGGTGTCGCGCCGCAGACCGGTGTCTTCTGCGTATATATGTTCGTTCGTGTCGTAAAGCGTCTCGACTTCACTGCGCATGTCGCCGGCATCGAAGGCCGCCGCCAGCCGCCGGTGGCTTTGCAGCGCATAGACATCCTGGGACTCGCGCGGCAGGCCGAAGCGGTGTGCCAGGATCTCAGCCGTCTGGCCCATGGACAGCTTCACCAGCGGGTCGGTGAGCCCGAGCAGCAGGGAATAAACCGGTTTCAGATACGCGGGGCGGAATCGCGTCAGCGCCCGCACGCGGTCGAGCGGCTGACGCGCGCGCAGCATCTTGCCGAGCCAGCCGACCATGGCCGCGTTCCACTGGATCGGCGCGCGGCTCATGGCCTCGGTGCCGCCGGCGAGCACCAGTTGCGCGCGTCCCAATGCTATGCGCTCTGCGGCGGTGGCCACG
>NZ_JBAVEJ010000197.1:0-1874 GCF_049587675.1 Sulfuricaulis sp.
GCAGGACCGCTGCCCGTCGAAGAGGTACGCGATCCTGGAGTCGCGCGCCGATCTCGGTGGCACTTGGGACCTGTTCAAGTACCCGGGCATCCGCTCGGACTCCGACATGTACACCCTGGGCTTCCGGTTCAAACCGTGGACGTCGGAGCGTGGGATCGCCGACGGCCCGTCGATCCTGACCTACCTGAAGGAGACGGCCGCCGAGTTCGGCATCGACAAGCACATCCGCTACCACCACAAGGTCTTGGCCGCCGACTGGTCCGACGCCGAGAACAAATGGTTCCTTCGCATCGATCGCGACGGCGAGGAAACCGAGATCACCTGCTCGTTTCTGTTCGCGTGCAGCGGCTACTACAACTACGACGAGGGCTACTCACCGGAGTTCCCCGGCGCCAACGACTTTCGAGGGATCATCGTCCATCCGCAGCACTGGCCGGAAGACCTCGACTACCAAGGCAAGAAGATCGTCGTGATCGGTAGCGGCGCCACAGCGGTGACTTTGATTCCCGCGCTTGTCAATTCGGGCGCCGGCCACGTCACGATGCTGCAGCGGTCACCGAGCTACATCTTGTCGCTGCCCGACGTCGACCCGTTCGCCGTGCGCACCATGGAGCTGCTGCCACCCCGCCTCGCCTATGTGGTGAACCGGTGGAAGAGCATTCTGCTGCAGTCGGCGCAGTACCGGATCAGCCGGCGCTTCCCCAACTTCATGCGCAAGCAGCTGATGACAATGGCCAAACGGATGCTGCCCGAGGGCTACGACGTCGACAAGCACTTCAGCCCGAACTACAAGCCCTGGGACCAGCGACTGTGCCTGGTGCCCAACGGCGACCTGTTCCGCACGATCCGGCGCGGGCAGGCCGACGTCGTCACCGACACCATCAACCGGTTCACCGAGACCGGTATCCGGCTTTCGTCGGGTGAAGAGCTGACCGCCGACATCATCGTCACCGCAACAGGTTTGAACGTCCAGCTGTTCGGCGGAGCCGCCATTGCCCGCAACGGCGTGCCCGTCGATCTCAACGGGTTGATGGCATACAAGGGCATGATGCTCACCGAGCTGCCGAACATGGCGTTCACGGTCGGCTACACCAACGCGTCGTGGACGCTGAAGGCCGACCTGGCGTCCGAATTCGTCTGCCGCGTCCTGAATTACATGGACGCCAACGGCTTCGACACCGTTGTTCCGCAACATCCCGGCGACTCCGTCGAGAAACGCCCGCTGATGGATTTCACCCCCGGTTACATCCTGCGGGCGCTCGACCGGTTACCGAAAGCGGGTGCGAAGCTGCCTTGGCGCCTCAAACAGAACTACCTGCTCGACATCGGCCTGATCCGCCACGGCCGCGTCGACGACCCGGCGCTGCTGTTCTCGAGACGGCGAGCAGCCGTCACTGCCGCGTCGGCGTGACGACGAGGATTCCGTCCTCGTCGCTGTAGGCGTGTTCGCCGGGCACGAAAGTGACTCCGCCGAACTCGACCTCGACGTCACGTTCCCCGGCCCCGGTCTTGCTGCTCTTGCGCGGGTTGGTGCCCAAAGCCTTGATGCCCATGTCGATCTCGCGCAGCGCGGCGGCGTCACGGACGGCGCCGTTGACGATGATTCCGGACCAGCCGTTCGACTGGCCGAGTCCGGCGATGACGTCGCCGACGAGCGCACTGTGCAACGATGCGCCGCCGTCGATCACCAGCACAGCGCCCTCGCCCGGCTCCGAGAGCACGGACTTGAGTAACGCGTTGTCTTCGAAGCAACGCACGGTGTGGATCTCGCCCGCGAACATCGACCGCCCGCCGAACTGCCGAAACTGGGTGTCGCAGCTGCGGACGTCGGTCCCGACGTCGTCGACGAGATCTGCGGTGGCGCGGGGTTCTAC
>NZ_JBAVEJ010000198.1:0-19063 GCF_049587675.1 Sulfuricaulis sp.
TCTGAAAACGACCGCAGCCAAGACGTTCAACGGCGGATTCGGCGCCGCCCAGCGTATCTCGGTGACCGACGTCAAGGGCAAAATCCAGGTGGCCTATGTGAACCCGGCCTATCTCGGCACGGCTTACGGCATGGGCAAGCTCGAATCTGTTTCCAACAAGCTCAAGACTGCTCTGGGCGCCGTGAAGACATTTGGTTCGGAAAACGGTATTCCTGAGGAAAAACTGGGACCGGGCATGTACCGTTACGCCATGTTCATGCCGTATTTCAAAGATGTGGATGTTTTCATGGAACATCCAGACTATAAGACCGCCGTGGATACGGTTGAAAAGAATCTGGCCGCCGGTGTTGGCGGTACCAAGAAAGTTTATCGTATCGATCTGCCGGGCAAGCAGATTAGCGTTTTCGGTATCGCGATCCCCAAGGGTGATGGTATCGACAAAGGCAACAAGGATACCGACAAGGAAATCATCGACATCGTCGATTTTGGCGAGCTGAAACACACCGCTTACCTGCCCTATGAATTGATGGTGGACGGCAACCGTGTGATCGCCCTGCGCGCGCGTTATCGCATAGCCCTGAATTTCCCGGACACGACCATGGCCGGTGAACACGGATTCACCAAGATCATGACGGCCCCGTGGGGGATCCAGTTGGCACTGGAAGCCGTGGCCGGTTTCAAGCGCGAACAATAGGCGCCCGATAGGCAGCCGGTAGCAACGCCGGTGCCCGCTAATACAAACAGACACGCAAAACGTGTCTGTTTTGTTTTATGAACCATGCTCGTTTATTTGTACGGAAATCCGCGAAATCGCATCACGCTCAGAATGATCTAAACTAAACACAGACTGAATACATAGACTCAACATGTCCGAAACGTCCAGCCCGAAAAACACCCCAGCCGCTGCGCCTGCCGGCGATACCGCCGGTTCGATCGGCAGCACGACCGATCCCCTTAAGCTTCTGGGCCAGGTGCTGGCGCACGCCGTTCGAGTCAACGCCTCGGACATCCATTTGCGCACGCGCAATCATCCCATCCTGCGGGTGGACGGCAACCTGCGCACATTGCGCGAGATCCCGCCATTGCCGCCGGACTTCATGGAGCGGTTGTCGCGCACCATGATGTCGGCGCGACTGCTCGCGTTATTCGAGAAGTCCCATCAGGTGGACCTTTCCATCGGCTTCAAGGATATCGGCCGCGTGCGCGCCAACATATTTTATCAGCGCGGTTCCATCGGCATGGTGCTGCGCGTCATCAGCACCAACATTCCCACGCCCGAGGAATTATTCCTGCCGGAAATTGTGACGGAATTGACAAAACTCGAGCGCGGCCTGGTCCTGCTCACCGGGGCGACCGGCTCCGGCAAATCCACCACCCTGGCCTCGCTCATCAACGGTATCAACCTCGCGCGCAGCGAACACATCATTACCATCGAGGACCCGGTCGAATTCCTGTTCTCCGAGAAGCGTTCGATCATCACACAGCGTGAAGTCGGCATAGACACCAATACTTTTGCCGACGCCATGCGCGCCGCCTTGCGCGAGGATCCGGACGTGATTCTCTTGGGCGAAATGCGCGACCCGGAAACCATTGAAACGGCGATGATCGCCGCGGAAACCGGCCACCTTGTGCTCTCTACGGTGCACTCACCGGGAGCGGCGGAGACCATCTCGCGCATCGTCACCAGTTTCCCACCGGAGGCACAGGTCGGCATCCGCGCCAAGCTGGCGCAGAACCTGCGCGGTGTGGTCAGCCAGCGCTTGTTGCCGCGCAAAAGCGGGCAGGGGCGTATCGTGGCGTGCGAAGTCTTGACGGTTTCGGCATTGTCGCGCGAGTACATACTCGATCCGGTCAAGATCAAAGAACTTTCCGACCTTATCCGCAAAGGGACACTGGCCGAGGGCATGCTGAGTTTCGATTCCTCCCTACTTAGTCTGGTCAAGCAGGGGCTCATTGATGAGGAAACCGCCCTGTTCTATGCGACCAGCCCCACGGACCTCAAGCTCAAACTGCAAGGATTCTGACGCGCGTTTCTCTCACGAGTGGCGCGAGTATCTATCGAGCAGTCTTTGTGTTGAAATGCGCCGGCCAATATATTTAAATTTAAATAAATAAATTGCCGGGAAACGGCTTACGGGTGGATGGGATAATTCGATGGCGGATCGGAGACTTCAGGTTTTTCACACCGTGGCGCGTCTGCTGAGCTTCACCAAGGCGGCCGAGACGCTGCACATGACACAGCCCGCCGTGACCTTCCAGATACGGCAGCTCGAAGAGTATTTCAACACGCGGCTGTTCGACCGCACCCACAACCGCATCAGTCTTACCGCCGCAGGCGAGCGCGTATTCGAGTACGCCGAGCGCATCGTCGCGCTTTATTCCGAGATGGATATTCGCGTCCGCGAGTTGACAGGCGATGTCAGCGGCATTCTCATTATAGGTGCCAGCACCACGATTGCGGAGTACATGCTCCCGAGCCTGCTCGGCACATTCAAGGAAAAACACCCCGGCATCAACATCCGGCTCAAGGTCTCGAATTCCGAAGGCATCGTTCACATGGTCGAGGACAATTCCGTGGACGTGGGCATCGTCGAGTCGCCGATTGTGAACAAGAATCTGGTGGTCGAGGTCTGCTGGCACGACAAGCTCGTGTTCATCTGCCCGCCGCAGCATCCGCTGGCGAAAAAAACCAAGATCACGGTTGGGGACCTCCAGGGCCTGCCGTTCGTGGCGCGTGAGGAGGGCTCCGGCACGCGTGAGTTCATCAATGAATACCTCGCGAAGAACAACATGCAACCGCACGAACTCAACGTCAATGTCGAGGTGGGTAATCCCGAGGCCGTCAAAAGCGCGGTCGAGGCGGGACTGGGCGTGTCCATCGTCTCGCAGGCGACGGTGGTGAAGGAGTTGAAACTGGGCACGCTGGCGGCGCTCCCGCTCGATCCGCCTCTCGAACGGCCGTTCTCCATCGTGTTCCAGCGCCAGAAGTTTCGTCTGCGCGCCATGGACGAGTTCATGGATTTCGCGCATGAGCACTGCGAAAAACGCGCCGCACAGAAGAATTCCCATTCCTAGCGTATCTAGCGACTCGCGTGCCGGACAATATTGAAAAACGCCTGGCCGAGATCGTTAAACGGCTTCCCGCTGCGCAGGCCGCTGCGTTGCTGGAATTCGCCGAGTTTCTGCTGATCCGTCATGGTGGTACCGGCGCGGAAGCAACGCCGAGCGTCACCGCCGCCGAAATTCCCGCACCACTCGATATTCCCCGTCCCACGGAGGAGAGCGTGGTCAAGGCGGTCAAGCGCCTGCGCGCGACTTATCCGATGCTGGATGCGAGGAAGCTGCTGAATGAAACCTCAGCGATCATGACGACGCATGTGATACAGGGGAGGGATAAAGTTGAAGTGATCGAGGAGTTGGAGATTTTGTTTCGGACGCATTACGAGAAATTAGTCGGGAACGACAAGGATTAATAGAACATCTGCGTCTGCGTCATCCCCGCGAAGGCGGGGATGACAACAGCTAGAGAATCTCCGACGCGTAATCGGCTAGGCGCGAGCGCTCGCCGCGCTGGAGTGTGATATGCCCGCTGTGCTCCCACTGTTTGAAGCGATCCACGACGTAGGTCAAACCTGAAGTGGTTTCCGTCAGGTAGGGCGTGTCGATCTGGGCGATGTTGCCGAGGCAGACGATCTTGCTGCCGGGGCCGGCGCGGGTGACGAGGGTCTTGATCTGGTGCGGGCTCAGGTTTTGCGCCTCGTCGATGATGAGGAATTTCTTCAGGAACGTGCGGCCGCGCATGAAGTTCAGGGACTTGATGCGGATGCGGCTGCGCAGCAGGTCATGGGTGGCGGCGCGGCCCCAGGCGCCGTGCTCGTGGGTCGCGGTTTCCTGCAGCACGTCGAGGTTGTCCTCGAGTGCGCCCATCCACGGGCCCATCTTTTCCTCTTCGGTGCCGGGCAGGAAGCCGATGTCCTCGCCCACCGGCACCGTCATGCGCGTCATGATGATTTCCATGTAGCGCTTGGTCTCCAGCGTCTGCATCAGCGCCGCGGCCAGGGTAAGCAGCGTTTTGCCGGTGCCGGCCTGGCCGAGCAGGCTGACGAAATCCACTTCCGGATCCATCAGAAGGTTCAGCGCGAAATTCTGTTCGCGGTTGCGCGCATGGATGCCCCAGACCTTGTTGCGTTCCGAGGCATAGTCCTTCACGACCTCGATGATTGCCGAATCGCTCTCAATCTTGCGCACCACGGCCTCGAACGGACGCTGCTCGTTACTGTACAGGAACAGGTTAGGCAGCCAGGCGCGCGCCTTGGGCCCGCGCAGGCGGTAGAAGGTGCGGCCTTCCTCCTTCCACGATTCCATGTTCTTGCTGTGCGTTTCCCAGAAATCCGCGTCCAGAATCGAAGCGCCGGTGTACAGCAGGTTGGCGTCGTCCAGCACTTGGTCGTTGGTGTAATCCTCCGCGTGAATGCCGAGCGCGCGCGCCTTGAGGCGCAGGTTGATGTCCTTGGTAACGAGAATCGTCTGCCGGTCCGGATGGCTTTTGCTCAGATCCAGCGTGATGCCGAGCAGGGCGTTGTCCGAGCTGCGGCCGGAAAGGCCGAACGGCAACGGGCTGCGTGCCTCCTCCATGTGAAAGTACAGATGCCCGGTTTCGATATCCTTGGTGACGGAAGGCAGCTTGATGCCGTGACTGATGTCGCCGTTGGCCTTTTCCACCAGCTCGTCGAGCAGGCGGCTGACCTGGCGCACGTTGCGCGCCACTTCCGACATGCCGACCTTGATGTTGTCGAGTTCTTCCAGCACCACGATGGGAATGACCACATCGTGTTCCTGAAATCGCAGGATCGATGTCGGATCGTGGATGAGAACGTTGGTGTCGACGACGAAAATCTTTCGCTTGGTGGTCATTGATGCTTTGACGCGGGTTTCTGGAGTTTCCGGATTTCCTCGATGACTTCGTCCGCGTGTCCCTTGACCTTCACGCCGCGGAATTCGCGGCGTAACACCCCGTCCTTGTCGAGGATGAAGGTACTGCGGTCCACGCCGAGATATTTTTTTCCATACAGGCTTTTTTCACGAATTACGTCGAAGATTTGGCAAAGCACCTCGTCTTCGTCGGAAATGAGCTCGAAGGGGAATTTGAACTTGGCCTTGAATTTTTCGTGCGAGGCGAGGCTGTCGCGCGAGATGCCATACACCGCGGTCTTGAGTTTCTTGAATTCATCGGCGCGGTCGCGGAAATCCTGCCCCTCGAGGGTGCAGCCGGGGGTGTCGTCCTTGGGATAGAAATACAGTACCGTGTATTTTCCCTTGAGATCATGCAGGCGGAAGGTCTTGTCCGCGGTGGCCTGCAGCTTTGTGTCGGGGACGATTTTTCCTACTACGGCTTTTTTCATGGCGGTTTCTGAAGCTGGTGACTGAATTGTAACGGGATGGCGCGCCGGATAACAGGGATTGCCGTCAGTCCGCCTCGCGCTCGACGGTGCAGCAATGCGGCGCGGATTCGCCATCGCCGCGCAGCACCTCGCCGGTGACGGGATTGGGACGGAAGGTGGTGCAGCCCTTGAGGCCCATGTGATAGGCCTGCTGGTAGATTTCCTTGAAATCCTCGAAGTGGTAATCGCGCGGTACGTTGATGGTTTTGGAAATGGAGTTATCCACGAATGGCTGCAACGCCGCCTGCATTCCGAGATGCGCCGCGGGGTTCAGCGCGCGGGTATCCACGAAGGCGGACGACGGTTTCCCGGCGCCGCGCTGTGCGCGCCACCGGTGCAGGGCGTAGTCGGTCAGCGGGTGCTCGGTGTAACGGCCGTCGAGCTCCAGCACACGCCGGGTGAGGCTGAATTGGTACACCGGCTCGAGGCCGCTGGAAATATTGTTGGCCAGGAGACTGATCGTGCCGGTCGGCGCGATCGCGGTCAGGTGGCTGTTGCGCAGGCCGTGACGTGCGATGTCACCCTGGATGTCGTGCGGCAGACCCTGGATGAATTTTCCCTGCAAATATTTCTCGCGCTCGAAAAACGGGAACGCGCCTTTTTCCCTGGCCAGGGCGATCGAGCTGCGGTAGGCCGTGTGGCAGATCGCCTGCATGATATTGGCCGCGAGCTGGCGCGCCGGTTCATCGTCGTAGCGCAGGCCGAGCATGATGAGCGTGTCCGCCAGGCCCGTGAATCCCAGGCCGATGCGCCGCGTGCCGCGCGCCTGCGTGGCTTGTTTTTCCAGCGGGAACTGCGAGGCGTCGATGACGTTGTCCATCATGCGCGTGGCGATGGCGGCGGTATTCCGGATGCCGTCCAAATCCAGTCGTGCCTTGTCACCGAAGGGGTCGCGGACGAATGCGGTCAAATTGATGGAACCGAGATCACAAGCGCCGTAGGGCGGCAACGGAATTTCGCCACAGGGGTTGCTGGAGCTGATGTGCTCGCGGTACCAGAGATTGTTGAACTGGTTGATGCGGTCGATGAACAACACGCCCGGCTCGGCGTATTCGTACGTGGCGCGCATGAGCCGGTCCCACAGGGCGCGGGCGCGCAACCGCCGGTACACGCGACAGCGCACCGGCGCGGATTGGCCCGACCAGGGCCGCATCACGGTTTCGACTCCCGCGGCAGCGACATCCTCGGCGGGGAAGACGAGCGCCCAGTCATCGTCGCGGCGCACGGCGTCCATAAAGGCATCCGTGACCAGCACGGAAAGATTGAAATGTCGCAGCACATGGCTGTCGCGCTTGGCGTCGATGAAGGCTTCGATGTCGGGGTGGTCGCAGCGCAACGTGGCCATCATCGCGCCGCGGCGCGCGCCAGTGGAAAGCAGCGTGGCGCACATGGCGTCCCAGATCTGCATGAACGACACCGGCCCCGAGGCGACGGTGCCGACGCTTTTCGCCTGCGCGCCCTGGGGTCGCAGTGTGGAGAAGTCGTAACCCACGCCGCCGCCCTGCTGCATGGTGAGCGCGCCCTCTTTCAGTCCATCGAAGATGCCGTCCATTGAATCTTCGATGGTGCCCATGACGAAGCAGTTGAACAGCGTCACGCGCCGGCCGGTGCCGGCGCCGGCCTGGATGCGTCCGCCGGGGAGGAATCTGAAATCACGCAGGGCTTCGTAAAAACGCTGTTCCCACTGGGACCGGTCGTCCTTTTCCGCCCCCACCAGCGCGCGCGCGATGCGCCGCCAGGTGTCGTCGATGGTTTTGTCATGCACGACATCGCCGTCGCGGAAGCGATATTTACTGTCCCAGATATGACGGGAAATCTCGGCGATGAAGGGGTTGTCAGCCATGGCTCGTCAATTCTGTATGACTCCGTGGTCCACCGCCACTGCCAGTTCGCGTAGCGCCGGTGCGACGGTCACGGGGTAGGGCGGCGCGACTTCGAGTTCGCGCAAGCGTCGTGACAACCGCTGGAGCTGCTCCGCCGCGTGGCGGCGAGTGTCCATGAGTGTTTCCGGCGCCTGCACGCGCTTGCCGTTTCGCATCACCGGCAGAATCAGGGCATCTCCCGGTTGCGGATCGGTTTCGAGCGTGAGCACGTCGCCGGTCATGACCCCGCTTGCGTCAAATGCGCGATACACCTGTTTACGTCCCGGCCATGTGGCTTTGCCTTCGGAGCGCTTGCGCCGCGCGCGCCCGGCGTATTCCTGCAACTTGTAGGCACAGTCGAGAAACGGCGCATCGGCCGAGGTATCCATATTCGTGCCGACACCGAAACCGTCGATCGGTGCGCCGCGTGACAGCAGACTCCGCAACGCATGTTCATCGAGGCTGCCGCTCGAAAAGATGCCGATCTCCTTGAGACCCGCGTCGTCCAGAATCCGGCGCACGTTATGCGCATGGAGAGCGAGATCACCGCTGTCGATACGGATCGCCTTGATGGTGATACCCATTTTTTTAAGTCGCGGCGCCAACTGCGCCACCTTGTGTGCCGCGGCCTCCGTGTCATACGTGTCGATGAGCAGCGTCACGTTCTCCGGCTGCGCGCGGGCGAAATGCTCGAAAGCCAGCGCTTCGGAATCGTGCGTCTCGATAAACGAATGCGCCATGGTTCCGTATGTCGGGATGCCAAATTCGGCGCCCGCGAGGACATTGGAAGTGCCGTCGAACCCGGCGATATAACTGGCCCGCGCGGCGAATAGTGCCGCTTCCGCGCCATGCGCGCGCCGCATGCCGAAATCAACTAGCAGTTTTCCGGGGGCGGTCAAGACCACGCGCGCGGCTTTCGAAGTCACCAGCGTCTGGAAGTGCAGCAGGTTGATGATCCGGCTTTCGACGAGTTGCGCCTCGGCGATGGGTGCCGTCACGCGCAGGATCGGTTCGTCGGCGAAGAACAAGGTGCCTTCCGGCATGGCATGCACGTCGCCGGTGAAGCGCAGTTTGGCGAGCTGATCGGGAAAGTCCCGGCGGAAGCGCCCGCTGTTCCGCACCCACTCGAGCTCTTTCCCGGTGAAGCGCAGGTTTTCGAGGAATTGCAGCACCTGCTCGAGCCCGGCCGCCATCAGAAAATTGCGGTTCCGCGGTAGCCGCCGGACAAAAAACTCGAAAACGGCGATATCGTTCATACCCTGCGCGAAGTACGCCTGCAGCATGGTGAGCTGGTAGAGGTCGGTGAGCAGGGGGCTTTTATGAGATTCGATCATGTGTCGAGAGTGCTCAAGCTGAGTGGCGTCGCACCGAGATGCTGCATTTCCGCTTCGGCCTTGCGCCCGTCGTCGGGTTTCACGTTGACGGCGCGGATGGCATCGGACAGTAAATACACGTCGTAGTCCAGCCGGCGTGCGTCGCGTACCGTGTTCAGCACGCAGTAATCGGTGGCCAGTCCGCCGATGAACAACCGTTTTATATTACGCGCACGCAGGCGCGCGTCGAGATCGGTGCCTTCGAATCCGGAGTAGGCGTCCTTGTCCGGCTGGGTGGCTTTGGAGATGACGAAGGTGCCGGAGGAAAACTTCAGCAGCGCGGCAAACTGCGCGCCGGGGGATTCAGCGACGCAGTGCGGCGGCCACGGACCGCCCTGGGCCTTGAACGAACAGTGATTCGCCGGATGCCAGTCGCGTGTGGCGTAGACGGGCAACTCGCGCGCGACGAATCCGGCGAGATAGCGGTTCAATACCGGTACGACCGCATCCCCATCCGGAACCGCAAGACTTCCGCCGGGCAGAAAGTCGTTCTGCACGTCAACCACGATGAGCGCATCGCCGGGACTGATACGGATTTTTTGCGCAGGCCTCGCCATGGTCTCTTGTCTCTGGTTGGCGGAATTGAGCGGCGCATCTTTGGCGTCCGCTCCAATTCCACCGCTTAAGAAATTGTACGCTTAAGCAGCGGTCGCAGCAGCTTGAGCGGCCGGGTATTGAGCACATCCTTTTTTTCCAGCCAGCCGCGCCGCGCCTGACCCACACCATAAACGAGGTTATCGAAGTCCTGGGCGCTGTGGGCATCAGAGCTGATGGCCACGAGCACCTCCTCGTCCCGCGCCATCTGGCAGTAGATGTCCAGAAGATCCAGCCGTTCCGGGTGCGCATTGAGTTCGAGAAAACAGCCGCGCTCACGCGCCCGGCGGATGATCTTGAGCATGTCCACGTCATAGGGCTCGCGCGTATTCAGCAGGCGGCCCGTCGGGTGGGCGAGGATGGTGAAATGCGGATGATCCATGGCGCGCAGGATGCGTTCGGTCTGTTTGGCGCGCGAGAGATTGAACTTGCTGTGCACCGCGCCGACCACGAGATCGCACTCTGACAGGACGTTATCCGGCAGGTCGAGAGCGCCGTCCTCGAGGATATCCACTTCGATGCCTTTTAATAGGGTGATGTTCTTGAGCTGGTCGTTCAGTTTGTCGATTTCATTCATCTGTCTGCGCAACTGTTGTGGGGCCAGCCCGTGCGCCACGGTGAGGCGGCGCGAGTGTTCGGTGATGGCGAGGTATTCAAAGCCATGCTGGCGCGCGGCGTCGGCCATCTCGCGCACCGTATGGTGCCCGTCGGTGGCCTTGGTGTGGGCGTGGAGGTCGCCCTTGAGATCGGCGAACGCCACCAGCTTCGGGAGCTTGCCGGCGCGCGCGGCTTCGATCTCGCCGCGGTTTTCACGCAGCTCGGGTGGAATCCAAGGCAAGCCTACGGAGCGATACACGGATTCTTCCGTATCGCCCGCGATTCGTTTTTCACCCTTGAATACGCCGTATTCGCTGATCTTGAGTCTGCGCTCCTGGGCCAGGCGGCGTATCTCGATGTTGTGCGCCTTGGAGCCTGTGAAATACTGCCAAGCGGCGCCAAAGCAATCCTCGTTCACGACCCGCACATCCACCTGCAGGCCGGACTTGAGTATCACCGTCGCGCGCGTCGAGCCCTTGGCCAGCACGTCCTTGACCTCGTCGTAGGCGACGAAGCGGTCCATCACATTTTCTGTGTTACCGGCTGTCACCAGAATATCGATATCGCCCACGGTCTCCTTGAAGCGGCGGTAAGATCCGGCGAGCACCGCCTGGTTCACGCCGGAAATCTTTTCAAGATATTTCCTCAGCGGTTCGGCGTATTGTGCCGCCACGGCCAGCTTGAAGCGGGCCTGCTTTTCGACATGCGCGGAGATTGCTTCGAGGATGGTCTGTTCGGTTTTCTCACCGAAACCGGGAAGCTTGCGGATACGCCCGTCGCTTGCCGCGCGCGCCAGTTGTTCGAGCGTGTGCACATCAAGTTCGTGGTACAGCGCACGCACGCGCTTGGGCCCGAGGCCCGGAATTTTAAGTAGCTCGGTGATGGTCGGCGGAGTTTTTTTGCGCAGCTTCTCCAGGAACTGGCACTTGCCGGTCTCAACGATCTCCTGAATCTTGGCGGCGAGGTCGTCGCCGATGCCGGGCAGCTCGGTGAGATCCTCGCCCTTCGCTACCATATCCGCCGCTGGCACGCCCATGCCCTGCAGTTGGCGTGCGGCGTTGCGATAGGCGCGCACGCGGAAGGGGTTCGCATTCTCGATTTCGAGCAGGTCGGCGATCTCCTCGAAGAGAGCGGCGATGTCGGCGTTATGGACCGGCATGATCAGTTTCCTCCCATCAGTCCGATCAATTCCAGGGCATTGCGCGGCGCGACGCCGAAGGCATCGTTGTCGAAGTAGACATGGACGTCACGGCCTTCCCTGAGCCAGCGACGGATGCATTTGGCCCACTGTCCCAGTTCCTTCGTGCTGTAAGCCGAGGCATAGGTGATGGCGTGACCGTGCAACCGGACATACACCATGTCGGTGGTCACGGCATTCCATAGCGGCCAGTCGGCGGCATCTGATTGGCATACGGCCAGATGGTGCGCGTGCAGACACGCGGCGACTTCCGTGTCGAACCATGAATCATGGCGGAATTCGATGGTGTGGCGCACGGAGCGCCAGCTTTTGAGGGCGCGCGCAAAGCCCTCAAGTCGATCCATGTTTTTATGGAATCGCTCGGGCAATTGCCAGACCACGGCGGCGAGCTTGTTTCCCAGCCCTTTGGCGCGATCGCGTTCGATACGAATCGCGGGCAGCGGATCGGCGAGCTTCTTGTTGTGCGTCACGAACCGGTTGCCCTTGATGGCAAAGCGGAAATCGGCCGGCGTCTCATTGCGCCAGCGACGGAATGTTTCCTGGCTTTGCAGGCGGTAGAAGGTGGCGTTGACTTCAATGCCACTGAATCGCTCGGCGCAGAACTGAAGCCAGTTCTTGCGGGAAAGGCCACGATAGAAATCGTCGCGCCAGGAGTCGTAGTTCCATCCGCTGGTGCCAATGCAGGCGCGGCCAGCCATGTTCATCCCTTGATGCAGACGAGCGGTTCCAGCCGTGCCACCTTGCGCGCGAGGCCGGCGGCATCGGCGGCATCCACCACCGCGGACACGTCCTTGTAGGCGCCTGGTGCCTCTTCAGCCACGCCACGCCCGGAGGGGCTGCGAATCAGGATTCCGCGCGCCGCCAGTTCGTCAATCACCTGCCGCCCCTTCCAGGTTTTGTACGCCTGGTGCCGGCTCATGGCGCGCCCGGCGCCGTGGCAAGCAGAGCTGAATGACAGCGCTTCGCCTTCCCTGGCGCCGACAAGAATATAAGAGCCGGTGCCCATGGAGCCGCCAATCAACACTGGCTGGCCTACGCTGCGCAGAGCCGAGGGTATATCCGGATGACCTGGGCCGAAGGCGCGCGTCGCGCCCTTGCGGTGCACGTAGAGTTTGCGCGGCTTACCGTCCACGACATGCTCTTCGATCTTGCAGGTGTTGTGTGAGACGTCGTAGAGCAGCGGCAGGCGCGCCTTGGGCAGCACCTGGGCGAAGGCGTCACGCACCAGATGCGTCAGGATCTGACGGTTGGCGAGCGCGCAGTTGATCGCGGCGCGCATTGCGCCGAGATAATCCTCGCCCAGCGGGGAGTTGATCGGCGCACAGGCGAGTTCGCGGTCGGGGAGCATGATGCCGTAGCCCGAGGCGGCGATCACCATTTCCTTCAGGAACTCGGTGCCGATCTGATGCCCGAGACCGCGCGAACCGCAGTGAATGCTGACGACGACATCGTTTTCGCGGATACCAAAAACGTTCGCTACTTTGACGTCGAAGACCTTCACGACCTTCTGCACCTCGAGATAATGATTGCCGCTGCCGAGCGTGCCCATCTCATCACGCTGGCGTTTCTTCGCATGCTCGGACACGCAGTCCGGGCGCGCGCCGCGCATCTGGCCCTGCTCCTCGATATGTTCGAGATCCGCCGCGTTCCCGTAACCGCGCTTCACCGCCCATGCCGCGCCGCCGGTGAGCATGGCGTCCATTTCGTACTGGTTCAGGCGGATGGCGCCGGTGCTGCCGAGACCGGCGGGAATTTCCCTATATAAGGTATCGGCCAGCGATTTCTGAACCGCGATGACATCCTCGCTGTTCAGCCCGGTATGCAGACAGCGCACGCCGCAGGAGATGTCGAAGCCCACGCCACCCGCCGACACCACGCCGCCTTCCTCCGGATCGAAGGCGGCCACGCCGCCGATGGGAAAGCCGTAGCCCCAATGCGCGTCGGGCATGGCATAGGAGGCCTTGACGATGCCGGGCAGGGTGGCGACGTTGCACACCTGCTCATAGACCTTGTGGTCCATGGCACGGATCAAGGCTTCGTCCGCGTAGATCACCGCCGGCACGCGCATGGCGCCATGGGGAGCGATTTCCCATTCGTAGTCGGTGTGGCGGGCGAAGAGCGATATATCCATTGCGGCTATTGTCTCATTCCTGCGGAAGCTACGTTGGTTGTCATCCCCGCGAAGGCGGGGTGAGGCGGAGTTTTCGTGAACACACTTAACGTGTGTTCACGCCGCCGAACGGGTGCAACGGGTTTTGTTGCACCCCGGGCAGCAACAGGTTTTAAATGTTATCGCGCGCCTTGCGCGCGATTTCAAAACCTAACTTGTGGGTGGCTGACCCACGGCAGGTTCCTTTGGACTCGGGCCATCCCTGGCCCTCGCCCTTCGGGCAGACTGCGTCTGTCCAAATTCGATCCTGTCGAATTTGTCTTCGCTCGTGCAAAGACAATTTTGCCGGGAGCAAAATTGGGCGCGCTCCGCGCGCCCGCAGGGCCCGCGCCAGGGATGGCGCGGGCCAAAAGGAACCAAAAGAAAGCACGCCCCGGATGGCGCCCTGATCCTCGCCTCCGCGGCTTTGGGTCCCGGCGCTGGCCCAACGAGACTTCCTGTCTCGTGGGCCAGTCGCGCACTTCCGTGTGCGCGACCCCTTCGGGGCGCTTGCCCAAAGCCTTACGGGGCTTGGGTGCGCCATACGGGGTTGGAAAAAAGCAAAGCGCCAAGCGCTGGTGTTTTCAGGCCCCCGTAGCCGCCGCCGAGCATCGCAGCCGGAATCGGGAGAAGCGAGCCTCGTGTTTGAGCCCGTGGCGCGTTTCTTAGCGCCCGGCGAGTTAGGCGAGCGCCGATTCCGGCGAGAAGCACAGGAAGCAGTCGGCGGCTCCGGGGTGTCTTTCTTTTTGGTGACTTTTTCTTGGACAAGCAAGAAAAAGTCACCTGCCGTGGGTCAGCCACCCACAAGTACACGCGGCCGAAGGCCGCTCGATAGAAGAGAGGTGCAGGGGCGGAGCCACCCGCAATTAGCCGTTCAATCGTGCGCGGAGCGCACACAAATATCCAGTTCATACATCCACCACGCACTGCGCGACCCATTCGCCATTGCTCTCGCGCGCGACCCGCAACGCGGTGTAGGTCGCGCCTTTGATCTCGACCGCCAATTGATGTTTGCCGGTATCCATCGGCTGGCCCCAAGCGCGTGCCGTGAGCACATGATTCTTAATATGAACCTCGAAACGGCTGAACAGCCATTTGCGCGTGGCTATCTCGTAAATGAGCGCATTGAGCCAGTCCACCAGCAACAATTCATCGTCCGGCGCCGCACAGGCAATTTCCACTGTTTCGACAGCGGATATTTTTGCCGGATCGGTAATCACGGCGGACATGGCGATAGCCGCCTGCTCGAAAGCCTCTTCCTTGGAATTACCAATCCCGCGCACGCCCATATCGGCCTCATGTGAAAAATGTTCCCAGCGGTTCTTGTTCATGGCACGGAACAGGCAGCATTAATGATTTTATTGAAAGCGGCGCATGATTTCGACAACCGTCGCTTCATCCACGTCCGTCCACTGTTCGTAAGCATCGGCGACAGCAAAACTCATGCCTTCACGGATATTCGGACAATACAGCGAGTCCACTTCGGCAGCAATTCGTGCGGCGGCGGTCGCATGTCCTGTCGGAATCGCGACGATGATTTTATCCGCCGCAAGACGATGTATCGCTTCCACCGCGGTAAGCAGGGTAAATCCGGAAGCAAGACCATCGTCAATGAGGATGATGGTGCGGTGCCTGAGATCCGGCAGAAAAGGATCCCCGCGCAACTGACGCAGACGGCGTTCCACTTTTTCTTTTGTGCGGGTGATGCCGTCCTGCACCACTTCCGGCCGCAATCCCAAGACCGCGACCAGTTCCTGATTCAGCTGCACCGAGCCATCGAAAGCCACCGCGCCGTATCCCGATTCCGTGCTCCAGGGCAAGGTGATCTTGCTGACGACCGCAAGATCGAGCGGCAGGCTGAGTTGTTTCGCCACCTCCGCCGCCACCGGTACGCCACCGGCCGGAATCGCGAGGATCAGCGCATCTGTACCGCGGAACGCAACCAGCATCCACGCTAGCACATTCCCGGCGTGGGTACGGTCGCGGAATACCTGTCCACGATTACGCATTTCGGGAAGATCAAAAAGTTTTCCCGCGGTGTCTGACATGAACAGACGTATACCACTGTTCTCACCGCGGAAACATGATGGCCATCAAACCGCGATCCGATCCGGATGGATCCGGCGGTGGGGAATCAGGCGGCGAAATTCGCCAAGCGCACCGGCTGACGTCGCGCCCCCCACGTGCCCGGCTTGGCCTCGAACACTCCGGCGCAGGCGGTGCCGCAGGCCATGCATTTTCCTTCTTTATCGAGATTCCAAGCGGTGAGATTGTACCAGTCGCGCCCGATGACCTTGGCACCGCAGTGATAGCAATAGGTTGAGTCGCCCGCTTCGTTGTGCACGTTGCCGGTATAGGCATAGCGCACGCCGTTTTTCATCGCGATCCGGCGCGCGTTGATGAGCGTGGCCGGCGGTGTCGGCGGTATATCGCGCATTTTCCAGTCCGGGTGAAACGCGGAGAAGTGCATCGGTACGTCGGGCCCGAGATTTTCCGCCACCCACTGCGTCATTTCCTCGAGCTCCTTTTCCGAGTCATTGAGGCCGGGGATGAGCAGGGTGGTGATCTCGAACCAGACCTTGGTTTCGTGCTTGAGGTATTTGAGCGTGTCGAGCACGGGCTGCAGATGCGAACCGGTCACCTTCCAGTAGAAATCCTCGGTGAAGGCCTTAAGGTCCACGTTGGCCGCGTCCATGTATTGGTAAAATTCGCGCCGCGGCTCGTCGCACATGTACCCTGCCGTGACCGCGACGGATTTAATGCCGAGTTCGCGGCAGGCCTTGGCGACATCAATCGCATACTCCATAAAGATCGTCGGATCGTTATAGGTATAAGCCACGCTGCGGCAATCGAGTTCCTTGGCCGCCTTGGCGATGGTTTCGGGCGAAGCCTGATCCATCAACGTGTCGAGTTCGCGCGATTTGCTGATGTCCCAGTTCTGGCAGAATTTGCACGCGAGATTGCAGCCGGCGGTGCCGAAGGAAAGGACTGGTGTCCCGGGGAGAAATTGGTTGAGCGGTTTTTTCTCGATCGGGTCCACGCAATAGCCGCTTGAGCGGCCATAGGTGGTCAGCACAATCTGATCGTTATGATTGCCGCGCACGAAACACAGGCCGCGTTGTCCTTCATGCAGCTTGCAGTAACGCGGGCAGACATCGCACTGGACCCGCCCGTCGTCGAGCTTGTGCCAGTAATGGGTCGGGACCACCGACGCCGAATCAAGAATTTCCGTTTCCATGGATGATTAATGCGGCTTGGGAAGTGCTAAATCAATATATTCATACTACGCCTGCGCAGTTTTACTTGAAAATAGCGTCGGGTGGGCACATTGTAGTAACTGGTTTCCAGTGGAAATAATCATGACCAGTGTGCGAAATCCGGCGGTGGCCGGCCTGTTTTACCCCGCAGATCCGCGTGAATTACACGCGATGGTCACGGATTTTCTCGGCGCGGTACCCGCGGCCGGGACCGTGCCCAAGGCCATCATCGCGCCGCACGCAGGCTATGTTTATTCGGGTCCGATCGCGGCATCCGTTTATGCACGGCTCAAACCCGCGCGCGGCCGCATCACGCGCGTGGTGCTGCTCGGTCCCGCGCACCGAGTCGGGTTTCACGGGTTGGCGCTTTCCGCCGCGGATTACTTCATGACCCCTCTGGGGCGCATTCCCGTGGACCAGGAGGCGGTCAAAAAAATATCCCGTCTCTCTTACGTGCGCGTGATGGACGCCGCCCACGTGCAGGAGCACAGCCTCGAGGTGCATCTGCCGTTCCTCCAGGAAGCGCTGGGCGAGTTCAGCTTGGTGCCGCTGGTGGTGGGCGATGCCGGGCCCGAGGAAGTCGGCGAGGTGCTCGATCTTCTCTGGGGCGGGCCGGAAACCCTGATCGTCATCAGCTCGGACTTGAGTCACTATCACGACTATAAAACCGCGCAGAAACTGGATCGCGCGACCTCGCAGGCGATTGAAGAGTTGCGGCCCGAGGATATCGATTACGATCACGCCTGTGGGCGCAACCCGGTGAACGGCCTGCTGCACGTGGCGCGCCGGCTTGGCCTCAAGGCGAAGACCATTGATTTGCGCAATTCCGGCGACACCGCTGGTTCTCATGATCGGGTGGTAGGCTATGGCGCATACGTCTTTGAATAACCTACCGTCCGTCCTCACGCCGCCGCACAAACAGCAGCTTCTGCAATTGGCGGGGGATTCGATCAAGAAAGGCTTGTGCGGCGAGACTCTCGCGGTTCGCGCGACCGATTATCCGGAGCCGTTATGTCTCTTGCGCGCTACGTTTGTCACCTTGCATGTCGAAGAAAAGCTGCGCGGCTGCATCGGGACGCTCGAAGCGCGCCGGACGCTGGTCGAAGACGTGGTGAGCAACGCCTACGGCGCGGCATTCCGCGACACGCGTTTCCCGACGCTGACCTGGCCGGAATACGAACGCCTCGATATCCACATCTCCATTTTAAGCCTGCCCGAGCCGGTGCCGTTTTCTTCCGAGGAGGATCTGCTCGCGCAATTGCGTCCGCAGGTGGATGGGCTGATCATCGAGGAAGGCTTCTATCGCGGCACATTTCTACCATCGGTGTGGGAACAGCTGCCCGAGCCGCGTGAGTTCCTGCGCCACCTCAAGCACAAGGCCGGCCTGCCTCCGGACTACTGGTCGAGCCGCATCCGTGTGCAGCGTTACACCACTGAATCCATCCCTTAACGCGCTACCGCGCGATATTGATCCTTATCAAGGACGGTTCGCGGGAAGGGAATAATCTGGTCTTCCATCCAGGACAAAGTGGAGCTTGCCATGCGCTTCAGCGACCGGGCCGACGCGGGCAAGAAGCTCGCGCAGGCACTGAAGAAATATGAGGGCCAGAACGGCGTGGTTTATGCCCTGCCACGCGGCGGCGTAGTGCTGGGCGCGGAAGTGGCGCGCGCATTGGGCATGCCGCTCGATCTCCTCATCCCCCGGAAAATCGGTCACCCCCTGCAACCTGAATACGCCATCGGCGCCGTCGTGGAAAGCGGCGAGATGGTGTGCAACCAGCGTGAAGTTGCGCGTGTGGATCCACAGTGGTTCCAGCAGGAAGTTGAAGCCGAACGTCAGGAGGCGCGTCGCCGCCGTGAGCTGTATCTGGGCGTACGCGAACCGGTTCCGGTGGAAGGAAAAACAGCGATCATCGTGGACGACGGCATTGCCACGGGTCTTACCATGGAAGTCTCCATTCGCGAAGCGCGGCGCCGCAAGCCGGGGCACCTGGTGGTGGCAGTACCGGTCGCGCCTCCCGATACCGTGGAGCGGATGTCGCGTGAAGTGGACGAATTCGTGGTGCTGGATCGATCTCCTTATTATCTTGGCGCGGTCGGCGCCTATTACGATTCTTTTTACCAAGTAACCGACGAAGAAGTGGTTGCGCTGCTGCGTTTGGCGGCCCCGGAAGAGCGGGCGAAGGAACATGGCCACTCGTGACTGCGAACAACCGGTCAGAATCCCGATGGACGCCGATATCCATGAGGGCGCGCTCATCGTGCCGCCCGCTGCCAATGGCCTCGTGCTGTTCGCCCACGGGAGTGGCAGCGGCCGCCTGAGCCCGCGTAACAACTATGTCGCCGGCGTGTTGCGTGAGAGCGGCGTCGCGACGCTGTTGTTCGATCTGTTGACCGAAAAAGAAGACCGGATTTATGAGAATCGCTTCGACATTGAGCTGCTCACGCAGCGCTTGCAGTTGGCCACGGAATGGGCGGGACAGCAGGCGGCCACGCGCCATCTTGAGATCGGTTATTTCGGCGCCAGCACCGGCGCTGCCGCGGCACTCAAGGCGGCCGCGGCACTTGGGCCGATGATCCGCGCCGTGGTGT
>NZ_JBAVEJ010000199.1:0-2843 GCF_049587675.1 Sulfuricaulis sp.
AACTGCAGCCGATCGCCGAGCACCCCAATGGCTCGACGGACCGGGAGTTCGACAGCCTGTTCACCGCCGACAAGCCGGTGATCTTCAACTTCCACGGCTACCCCTGGCTGATCCACAAGCTCGCCTACCGCTTCACGAACCACGAGAACCTGCACGTGCGCGGTTACAAGGAGCGCGGCAACATCAACACGCCGCTCGAGCTCGCGATCCTGAACCAGACCGACCGCTTCACGCTGGTCATCGACGTGATCGACCGCGTGCCGGGACTCGCGGCCAAGGCGGCCCATCTGAAGGAGCAGATGAAGGACGAAATCATCGACAATCTCAACTACGCCCACGAGCACGGCACCGATCGCGCCGAGATCAGCAACTGGGTGTGGCCGTACTGACATCGCGTATTTCGGAGTGCCGGTGACATGGCTGGAGCAAACCGCAGGACGATTGTCAAGCAAGCTTCTGGAGAGCATCGCCGCGCACGCGTGGCCGAACGTGCGCGGCACGAACGCATCGAGCACCGCTTCTGGGGAGTCAGAACTTCGATATGAGCGTTCAAATTTCAGACAATGCCGACGGAATCTTGACGGTCCGCATAAGCGGAAAACTGACCGAATCAGAGCTGACCGACCTGCAGAGCCGGACGGCAGCGGCGATTAGGACCTACGGTCGCGTCCGCGTCCTCGTGTTGGCGGAGCGTTTCGAGGGTTGGCAGCGAGGCGGCCAGTGGGACGACTTTTCCTTCGAGGAGGAATACGACCCGGATATCGAGCGGATAGCGATCGTCGGAGACAGGCAATGGAAAGACCTGGCGCTGATCTTCGCGTGTAAGGGCATCCGGCCTTTCCCGATCGAGTACTTCGCGCCGGGCGAGTTCGAAAAAGCGCGCGCGTGGCTGACCGGGCCATAATGCACCCGCGATGAGACATTGAAAGGATTTCCCTTCACCCACCCTGGAGGCTAACCACGAAGGAGACCCAAAGTGACGATTGGATCCACGCGCAATACCGCTTTCCAAACACCCGGTTCTCCGCCGACGACCGCCACTACGACGTTGCTTGATCGTCTCTTAGCTCCCTCCTTGGCGGACGGACGTCGGCGACTGAAGATGCGCGTGGCGCTGATGGCCGCGGTTGTCGCGCTGACGTTGGGCGTCGTTACCTTGATTTTCTATCCGTTGGCCACCAACGTCGGCGGCGAATGGTTAGGAGGCAGCCTGGGGGTGGCGGCTCTGTCCGTGGTGGTCTCGGTCCTGACCGCCGTGGGGCTTTCACCCGTCCTGCGCCGGCGGGACGACCGGCTGCTGCAAGCGGCCTCCTCGGTGGCGCGCCACAACATCGAACTGCTGGCGGTACTCGGGAAGTTGACCGAACTGCGAGATGCCGAAACGGCGGGCCACAACCTCAGGGTTGCCTTCTATACGCTGATGTTCTCTGAGGCCTTGGGCTTGTCGCCCGCCGCCGTGCTGCGCGCGACCAAAGGAGCCTTTCTCCATGACATTGGCAAGCTCGTAGTGCCGGAACGCGTGCTTGGTAAGCCGGGGCCCTTGACGCCCGCCGAGCAGATAATCATGCAGACACACGTACAGCTCGGCGTAGACTTGGTGAACCAGGCCGAAGTGCTGAACGACGTTGCGCCGGTTGTGGCCTGCCATCACGAGCATTTTGACGGCAGTGGGTATCCGCAGGGTTTGAAAGGCGAAGCCATTCCGCTCGAAGCCAGAATATTCGCCCTGATCGACGTGTTCGACGCTCTGACTTCTCCGCGTGCCTACAAGCCCGCGCTTTCCATCGCTGACGCCCTGGCGATCATGTCCGACGAGAGCGGGTCGCATTTCGATCCGACTTTGTTCGATCGGTTTGTCCACGCGGTACCGACCATTGTCCGTCAACTGCCACGGGATGAGACGGTCTTGGTGACCATGTTGCAGGAGCGGCTGTTGCACAGTTTCGACCGGTTCACTCTTTGGAGCCAGTGCTTACCCGAGGAGGCCTGCGGCAATGAAAGATGACCGAGGACTAAAACCGAGATCTGGTCCGGCATCGCGGCTTTCGGCCGAGCACTGGATTGTCTTATTCGCATTCGCAATCCGCTCCTGTTCGCCCGCCTGACAGAAACGGAGCGACACGATGCTGGCCTGGATTACCGAAACCTTGCGTGCTCACCCCGAACTCGCGATCTTCCTCACGCTGGCGATCGGCTTCTGGATCGGCTCGAAGAAGCTCGGCCGCTTCAGCCTCGGAGCGGTCGCGGGCACGCTGCTCGTAGGCATCCTGATCGGTCAGCTCGACATCCAGATATCGGATCACATCAAGTCGATCTTTTTCATTATGTTCCTCTTCGCGATCGGCTTCGGCATCGGACCGCAGTTTATTTACGGCATCGGCTCCACCGGCGCGCCCCAAGCCCTTTTCGCCGTAGTGGTCTGTATGCTCAGCCTCGCCTGCGTCTATATCAGTGCTCTCGTCGCCGGCTACGGCCCCGGACTCGCCGCGGGTCTTTTCGCTGGAAGCCAGACAATCTCCGCCTCGATTGGGCTTGCGACTGACGCGGTCCACCGGCTCAATCTCAGTGCTGACCAGATCACGCAACAGATCAACCTCATTCCCGTCGCCTTTGCGATTACCTATATTTTCGGCACGATCGGCACCGGCTGGATCCTGGCCTTCCTCGGACCGAAGCTTCTACGCGTCGATCTTGCCGTCGAATGCGCGCGTTACGAGCGGGAGATGTCGGTCGGCGCGCCGGCGACCGGCATGGAGAGCGGCTGGCGCCAGTACGAGGGTCGGGCCTATCGTATCCAGGAGGGCGTCAGCGTCGCCGGCAAGACCGTCGGCGAGGCCGAGGCG
>NZ_JBAVEJ010000200.1:0-5053 GCF_049587675.1 Sulfuricaulis sp.
GCTGTGCCTCGCGCGCCTGACCCATGCGCGTCCAGCGTTGCAGGAATACCGGATAGCCGCCGGGCGAACCGAGCACGTGGCTCGAGAGCATCTCGCGCACCAGCCGCAGGTATTTCTCCGGACGGCAGTTGGGACTGAGCGGAATGCGCGCTTCGTTACCACGTGAAAGGCCGTAGACCGTCATGTGCTGCTCGTCGATGCGGATGGCCTCGATATCGTTGGCGAGGAGGACGTTCAAGCGCAGCAGGTCTTCGCTGGAGAGTTCCATGGATGAATACGAACGCGGGATGAAACGGGCGAGTTGCTAGTTTAACTGAATCCGCTGGCCCCAGGGCACCTTCTCCTTGCCCTTGACCAGCCAAAGCACGGGATAAGACGGCTCACTCTTGGGGAATTCGCCCTTTGCGTCGGTGAAGTAGACCAGCAAATCCGGCGCGCGATCCTGCCACTCGGCCCATTCGAAGACCGGTGTGAAGCGCGTGCCGCCGCCGCCCGGCAATTTTCCGGGCAATTTTATGTCTTCCCAGGGATCGAAAATCCATGGTCCTTCCGGCGCCAGTTTTTCATCGCAGGAGTGCAGCGTGATGCGCGCGCCGACCTGGCCTTTGATGGCGTTGACCTCGCTCAGGAATTCCTGCATCTCATCGTCCGAAATCGAGCCGCTGGTGTCGAGCACCACAAGCAGATCGATGTGCTGGCTGCGCAGACCGGGGAGGATGGCCGTGCCCTCGCGCCGCGATGGATGCGCGAAGCTGTAGTCATTGCGCGAGGCGCGCGTCATGTAGTGCGCGAGCAGCATGCGCCACGGCAGCTGCGGCTGCAGCAGGTGATCCACCATGCGTGCCATCGAGCCGCCGAGCTTGCCTGCATGGATAGCCTGCTGCGCGGCCGAGGCCAGGCGCTGCTGCCACTGCTTGTCGAGCGAATCGCGCTCGGGGGTGGCAAGCGGCGGTGGTTGCGGCGCGCCGCCAGCCTGCGCATCCGGCTCGCCATGATTGCCGCCACTGTCTTCAGTTTGCATCTCGCCGCGACCGCCTTGACCGTCGTCACGGTCGCCCGAACCGTGCGGCCTGTCGTCCTGATCGTAGAGATGCTGGTCCATCGGTTCTTCGTCGGTGTTATCCTGGATGCAGGGATATATCTCCTCCGCGGTCATGTCCTTGAATGCGTCCAGAATCAGTGCGCCCGGTGCGGGCGTGAGCCCGTCGGCCAATAACAAGGGATTGACCGCGAAGTCGCAGGCCAGGTCCCAGCGGTGCTTGTGGCGATGTTCGCGACGCGCGAAGTGCGACAACGCGCAGTGCAGCGCCTCGTGTGCGAGGATGAATTTGGTCTGCTCGAACGACAGCGCCTTGATGTAGTCGCGGTTGTAGTAGAACGACCGCGCATCGGTGGCGGTGGTATGGCACCACTTGGGATCGGCCTCGACCAGCGGCAGGCGCAGCACCAGCGCGCCGAGAAACGGTTTGTCGATAATCAGCCAGGTGCGCGCGGCGACGAGCTTGTTCTCGATGTCATCCTGATCCGTCATGGCGATCCGGAAAAGATTACGACTTGCGTGCCGCGGCCGGCTTCTGCCACATGTCGAAGATCATGACGCTGGCGATCTTCTTGGCCCACTGCGCGAATTGCGGGAGCGCGAACAGTTTCTCGCCGACGGCGCGTTGCATGTCCGAGACCAGCATCACGCCCATCTCGCGGCTCGGGAAACGCCCGGCGTAGTCGAGGATGTTGCCAAACACCTTGGCCTCGTCGCTGCTGCCCTTGGCGCGGATCGCGCGCCCCACGAGCGCGGCAGCCACCGCGTATTGCAGGTCGGTCTCTTTCGGCACGGTGGTGGAGACGCCGTTGACGATCGCGTCGATATCCGGCAGGTTGTCGAGATTATCGATGAAGGCCTTCAGTTCCACGCCCGCCGCCGGGCCGACGCAGGCCTCAAGACCACCCAGCAGCAATTCCGGCCGGTCGCCGAACTTCGCGAGCGCGCGATGCGCGAATTCCCACGAACGTGGTGACGGGAACGCCACGGGATTGTGTGCCGGGTCGAAATCGAACAGCAGCTCGGGGCGGAACCGCAGAAAGGCGATGACGCGCTCGTCGATGTTGTTCGCATACGCCCACGCGACCCAGTCGTCGAGATGGGTTTCGACCGAGAAATGGGAAAAGCGATTGGCCAGCGGCGCGGGCATGCTGTAGGTGACGCCACGGTCGCCCTGGCGGTTGCCGGCGGCGAAGATCGCCCAGTGCTCCGGCACCTGATAGGCACCGAGGCGGCGGTCGAGGATCAGTTGATACGCGGCGGCAGAAACCGTCGGTGCCGCCGACGTAATCTCGTCGAGAAACAGGATGCCTTCGGGGCCGTGGCGCTGGGCGTCCGGGAGCATCGCCGGGATGGCCCATTCCACGACGTCGCCGACGCGGAACGGGATGCCACGCAGGTCGGTCGGCTCCATTTGCGAGAGCCGGATGTCGATGACCGGTACGCTGTATTTCCGGGCCACCTGCGCCACCATCTGCGATTTGCCCACGCCAGGTGGCCCCCACAGCATGACCGGCGTGTGGTGACCCTCGCGGGTGCTCTGGAATTCGCGTTCGAGGACGGCGAGGATAAGCGCAGGGCGCATGGAATCTCCGGTTGATATACTGCAAAGAGGTGTGCCAGAAGCAGAGTATAATTTTGCCGTCGCCAAGCGTCCATGCACGAATTGATGACAGGCAATGATAAAAGACAGATATGCCGCGTGGACTTCCCGGAATGCCCGCTGCGCATGAAATGCTTGGCTGTGGCGACGCGCACGGCGTGCCCTGACCGCCAGTCCTCCGATGCCTGAATCGCCCCTGCCACCGAATCCCTTTGAGAGCGCCGATAAACGGCCACTGCTGTTGCGCTGGCGCGACCGGCTGTTCAAGGTGCTTTTCGGACCGGCGCGCGATCCCATGGCGCCGGAGACCCATCGCCACATCACGCTGATCGCATTTTTCGCCTGGGTGGGTCTGGGCGCGGACGGCTTGTCATCCTCGGCTTACGGTCCCGAGCAGGCATTCATGGCGCTCGGCGAGCACACCCATCTCGCTCTGTTTCTCGCTGTGGCTACTGCGATGACCGTGTTCGTGATCGCGGTTTCCTACAATCAGGTGATCGAACTCTTTCCCACCGGCGGCGGCGGATACAAAGTGGCCACGCGCCTGCTCGGCAGACGCGCGGGGCTGATCTCCGGCAGCGCGCTGGTGGTGGATTACGTGCTTACCATCGCCATCTCCATCGCCGCCGGCGCGGACGCGCTGTTCAGTTTCCTGCCGCTGTCGTGGAGTGTACTCAAGCCGGAAGCTGCCGGGCTGGCGCTGCTGACCATGGTGATTCTCAATTTGCGCGGCGTCAAGGAGTCCATCAAATTCCTGCTGCCCATCTTTATCGGGTTTGTCCTGACGCACGCGTTTTTGATTATTTATGGCATTACACGACATGCCCAAGACATCGGCGGCCTGCTCCCGGAAAGCATCGCCGGTGCGCAGTTGCTGTCGCGCGAAATGGGCATCGTGTTCGTGATCGCGCTGTTCGTGCGCGCTTACGGCATGGGTGGCGGCACCTACACCGGCATCGAGGCGGTCTCGAACAGCGTCAACCTGCTGAAGGAACCGCGCGTAACCACCGGCAAATGGACCATGTTCTACATGGCGCTGTCGCTGTCGTTCACCGCCGGCGGCATCATCCTGCTGTATCTGTTGTGGCGCGTGCAGCCTGTCGAGGGACAGACCCTGAATGCCGTGGCCTTCGGCGCCATCCTCGCGGACTGGCCGACCTGGAGCGGCTGGCATCTGGGCGAGATTCTGCTCGTGACCACACTCGTGTTCGAGGCCGGCCTGCTGTTCGTTGCGGCCAACACCGGATTTCTTGGCGGTCCCGCGACGCTCTCCAACATGGCCGTGGATCACTGGGTGCCGCACCGCTTCGCCCAGCTCTCGGACCGGCTGGTGACCAAGAACGGGATTCTGCTGATGGGCGGCGCCGCGTACGCCGTGCTGTTGTGGAGCGGCGGCCGGGTGGATCTGCTGGTGGTGCTTTACAGCATCAACGTGTTTCTGACGTTTTCGCTGACCCTGCTGGGCCTGTGCGTTTACTGGTGGAAAAACCGCGACACCCAGACCGGATGGCTGCCGCGGCTCGGTCTGACGCTATGGGGTCTCGTCGCCACCTCTGGCATTCTGGTGGTGATGCTGGTGGAAAAATTCCACGAGGGCGGCTGGATCGCGGCGCTCGTCACCGGTTCGCTCATCGGTCTGTGCGTGCTGGTGTACAGTCACTACCGCACGGTGGGCAAGCGTCTGACTGCCCTCGACGACATCCTGACCCGGATTCCGGTCGTAATCCCCACCCGACAGCCCCCGCCGGTCCGCGAAGGTGAGCCCGCGGCGGTTTTTTTCGTTTCGAGCTACCGCGGAGTGGGCATCCATACCTTGCTCAATTCCCAGCGCCTGTTCCCGGGGCGGTTTCACAATTTCGTCTTCCTTAGCGTCGGCGAGGTGGATACCACGCGCATGAAAGGCGACCAGACCCTGGTGGACCTCAAGCACCAGGTGGACGAATCGTTGCACAAGTACGTCGAGTTCTGTCGCGCCCACAACATGGCGGCGGCCGGTTATTCCGCTTATGGCACCGATCCGGTCGAGGCGGCCGTCAAACTGGCCGACGATGTTCTGCAACGTTTCCCCGGCAGCGTGTTTTTCGCCGGCACGCTGGTGTTCCGCGAGGAAAACTGGATGACGCGCCTGCTGCACAACCACACGGCATTGGCGATTCAGCGCCAGCGGCATATCAAAGGCATGCCTCTTGTCATTATGCCGATGCAGGTGGATACTCATTAGGGAAGCTCGGGTTAAGTTATCCGTTCGCCCTGAGCTTGTCGAAGGGTGAACGGATAACTTCCTGAATTTTCATAACATCAAGTCCGTCCATGGTTCGATCAGCTCACCACGAACGGACTTGATCAGAGGTTCCTTAGCGCGGCGCTCGTTCAAGACGTGGCCGTTGACCAACATGCATGGAGGTGAAACA
>NZ_JBAVEJ010000201.1:0-5931 GCF_049587675.1 Sulfuricaulis sp.
GCCATGCCGAGCGCGGCGCTGATCGAGGTGCTGGAGTGGCCGACGCCGAAGGTGTCGTATTCGCTTTCATCGCGGCGCGGGAAACCGGAAATGCCGTCGGTCTGGCGCAGCGTGCCCATGCGTTCGCGGCGCCCGGTCAGTATCTTGTGCGGATAAGTCTGGTGGCCCACATCCCACACCAGCCGGTCTTCGGGCGTATTGAACACGTAATGCAAGGCGATGGTGAGTTCCACCGTGCCCAGACCCGCGGACAGGTGTCCGCCGGTGCGTGACACGCTGCCGATCAGAAAATCGCGGATTTCCTGGGCAAGCTCGGGAAGATCGGTTTCGTCCAGACGCCGCAGATCCTCGGGACCATCGATGGTCTCGAGCAGGCGGCGGTCGGACGTGGATTTTTTGGTCATTGGTGGCGTTCGATGATAAATCCGGCCAGCTCGGCCAACAGCCCGCCATTATCCCCCAAAGGCGCCAAGCTTTCGAGGGCCTGCGCGTGCAGTGTCTTGGCGCGGGCCTTGGCCTCGGAAAGGCCCATCAGTAGCGGGTAAGTGGGTTTCCCGCGCTCGCGGTCGCCCCCGGGTTTTTTGCCGAGCGTTGCCGCATTTCCTTCCACGTCCAGGATATCGTCGGTGATCTGGAACGCGAGGCCGATCGCGCGACTGTATTTCTCAAAGGCTTCCAGTTTTGCCTCCTCGACGCCCTCGCGGGTGAACGCTCCGAGCAGGACGGAAACCCGGATCAGCGCACCGGTTTTGCGCAGATGCATGTCCTCGAGCTGTGCCAGCGTCAACGTCCGGCCGCCGGAGGCGAGATCGATTGCCTGGCCGCCGGCCATGCCGTGCGAACCAGCAGCCTGCGCCAGCAGCGCGATCATGCGCAGGCGTTGCGCCGCGCTGACCGTCAGCATCGGGTCGTTCGCCAGGATCTCGAAAGCGTAAGACTGGAGCGCATCGCCGGCGAGCAGCGCCGTGGCTTGATCGTAAGCCCTGTGACAGGTCGGCTTGCCGCGGCGCAGATCGTCATTGTCCATGCACGGCAGATCGTCGTGCACCAGCGAGTAGGCGTGGATCAGTTCCACCGCGCAGGCCGGCACATCGAGCGCGCTGTCCGGCGCGCCGACCGCTTGGCCTGCGGCATACACCAGACTCGCGCGCACGCGCTTGCCGCCGTCGAGCGTGACATAACGCATGGCCGCGTGCAGATGCGACGGTGATGTCGCGGCGGGTAGCAGGCGTGTATCCAGCGCGCTTTCCACGCGCGTCTTGAAACGCTTAAGGCGGTCAGAAAAAGCGGGCAAAGCAGGATTACTCGTCTTCGTTGCGCAGCGGTTCAGTGGTCAGTTCGCCGTTCTTGCTTACCAGTTTTTCCACGCGCTGCTCGGCATCCTTGAGACCCTGCTGGCAGGCGCGCGTCAGCTCGATGCCGCGCTGGAAGGATTTCAGCGACTCTTCCAGCGTCTGTCCGCCGGACTCCATTTTTTCCACGATCTTTTCCAGTTCCGCGAGGGCGGCTTCAAAGTCGGGTTGGGTGCTGGATTTTTTCGCCACTGGGGCTCCTAAAGGCATATGCAATGAAAGGTTAAATTAGCGCAGGGCGTCCAAGGGGTCAATTCGCCGGATTTCACGGTGCGGGCGATGCCACGGCACGTGATAAAAGCGAATCATATCAGTTGTCGATAGAGCTTTCGTGCCGCAACATTAAGGAATATCTAATCAAATTTCCCGTTCGCCCTGAGCTTGTCGAAGGGTGAACGGGAAATACGGCAAATGTCAGGCGATTCGTCCGTTCATGGTTCGACAGGCTCACCACGAACGGACTTAATCAGACCCCCTAACCATGCGGTTTACGCGTCCGAGCTTGCGGTTTATCCCGCCGGCCCGTTGACCTGAATCAAGGCTGGTGCGATACCCGCCTGATACGAATGTACGCCATTGACAGGTGTTCCGGGAGAAATTCTTCGGCATGAAATACCTTCGGCTGAGCGGGCAGTGGTTGTTTCTGCGCCTGGAGAAAATATTCAACGCCATATTCGGCGACCGGCTCAATCCCCTGTATCACCTCGGTGCGATCGCCTATTTCATGACCTGGGTGGCGGTGGTGACCGGTGTCTATCTGTACGCCTTCTTCGATACCGGGGTGAAAGAAGCGTATGCCTCCGTCGAGCATATCACGCACAACCACTGGTATATCGGATTGGTTATGCGCGGCCTGCACCGCTACGCCTCCGACGGCATGGTACTGGCCATGGGTCTTCATATGTTGCGCCACTTCGCCTTCGATCACTACCGCGGGTTCCGCTGGTTTTCATGGGCCACGGGTATCGTCGTCCTGTGGCTGGTGTACGCCTCCGGGATCGTGGGCTTCATGCTGCCGTGGGATCGTCTGGCGCAATTCGTCACGATTGCCACGTCGGAATGGCTCGACTGGCTGCCGCTGTTTTCCGAACCGATGGCGCGCAACTTCCTGCGTGAGGGCAGCGTCAGCGATCGTCTGTTCTCGCTGCTGACGTTCATGCACATCGGCATTTCGCTGATCTTGCTGCTGGTCCTGTGGATACACACGCAACGCGTGGCCAAGGCCGCCACCAACCCGCCGCGGTATCTGGCCGTACCGCTACTGGCGGCGTTGATCGTGCTTACGCTGCTGTGGCCGGTGTGGAGCCAGGGGCCGGCGAACCTGGACACGGTGGTCACATCGCTCAAGCTCGACTGGTTTTATCTATTGATGTATCCGCTGATCTACGCTTGGTCGCCGAAACATTTATGGTGGCTCGTGATCGGCGGCACCGTCCTGCTGGCGCTGTTGCCGTGGTTGCCGCCGCAACGCCGGCGCGCGGGCAAGGAATTCCGGCTCACCATTCGTCCCGGCGACGCGACGGTGGCAGCCAGGCCGGGCGAGACGATTCTTGAAGCCGGACTGCGCGCCGGCATCGCGCTGCCCTTCGAATGCCGCAGCGGCGGATGCGGCGTATGCAAGTGCGCCGTGCTGCAAGGCACGGTGGATCAGGGCGTGCATCAGGAGCGCGCGCTCACGGAGGATGAAAGACGCGCCGGCAAGGTGCTGATGTGTTGCGCCACGCCGCTGTCCGATCTGGATCTTGAGTGCGAGAACATCGGCGCCGTGAGCGACATCCCGATCCGGACCTTCATGGCGCGCGTGCAAAGCCTGGAACGGTTCACCGACGACGTCATGCGCGTGCTGCTCAAGCCACTCGATCCGGAACCCATCCGGTTTCATGCCGGGCAATACATTAATATCGTGCTCGAGGACCGCGAGCGGCGCGCGTTTTCCTTCGCCACCGCGCCGCACGAAGCCGAGATGATCGAACTACACGTCAAGCTGGTGCCCGGCGGCGCGTTCACGACCTACGTCTTCAACGCGATGAAGGTGGGCGACACCCTGCGCTGCGAGGGACCCTTGGGTTCGTTTTATCTGCGCGAGGACAGCGACCGCCCGATTATCTTCGTTGCCGGTTCCACCGGCTTCGCGCCGGTGAAGAGCATGGTGGAGTACGCTTTCCACGCCGGCCTGAAGCGACCGATGTATCTCTACTGGGGCGTGAAGACGACCGCGGATTTCTACATGAAGGAGTTGCCCGAGCGGTGGGCGCGAGAGCACGACAATTTCAAATTCATCCCGGTACTGTCCGAGCCGGCGCCTGGCGCAGGCTGGACCGGTCGCGTGGGAACGGTACACGAGGCCATTTTGCAGGATTTCCCGGACATGGCGGGATGCGAGGTCTATGCCTGCGGTTCGGTGGGCATGGTCGAGTCAGCGCATTCCGCTTTTCTGCAAAAGGGCATGGCGGAGGACCGCTGCTTCTCCGATGCTTTCAATTTTGCGCCGCATATCAAGGGGCAGGGCGCCGAAATCGTGAAGACGACGGCCTGAACGGCTGACCACCACCCGCCTCGATCCACTAACGATAATCGCTCACCGTTATGGTGCGTGTGCATGCGTCAGCGCACTGGTGTGGTGCAGGAGAAGAGAAGCAACGGATCTCTTGCGTTCAAAATTACTTTATTGCTTTTGCTGCCGCCTTGCTCCGTTACTGCACATTTCTCATACGATTCCGCCGTTTAATCATTTTTAATTTTTCCCCGTCACAAGCTTGTCATATGAATGAATGAGCTAGCATGATAATTGCATGTATTTCATGGGAAAAACTTGTCTTCCGGGAAAGATCAAATATGACATGGCTGAATGAGGCCATCAAAGCGCAACGCGCCATCCTGGCTTCGCGCCTGGAGTCGCCTATGGCCATGCTGGCCGGACAATGCGTCAAGTTGTGGCGCGACCGCGACCGGCTGGATGAGATTCTGCGCGCGGCGTTGGTGGACATGCCTGTTTGCAAACTCATTTATGCGATTGATACGCACGGCAGGCAGATCAGTTCCAACGTCGGCCGGCACGCGATTGACCGCGATAAATACGGTCAGAATCTCGCGCACCGTCCCTATTTGTCAAACGCGATACCTTATAAGGGATTTCTGCTGTCCGACGTGTATCTCTGTCCGCCCGAACGGCGCTCCTGCATCACCGCCGTCCAAGCAGTAACGGACGGTTCGTCTGTGCTCGGGTTCATTGCGGCGGATTATTACCTGCGGGACCTGCCTCAACTCGAGCGACGCAATACGTCGGGCCAGAGCGCATGGCGACAGATCAAGGGCGACCCCGCGATTCGCGATGCCCTGTTTCAACAGTCGCGGGTTATGAGCGCGATGGACGAGCGGCTCGACGACGTGATCGCCATCATGGATGAGTTGATCTGTGATCGCGGCGTGTTTCACGCCAAGCTGCATTTTTCAAGTTCGCGCGCCACGCTGTGGATGACGGACGATCCGTTTCGCTACCGCGTTCACGTATTCGAGGAAATCTTCGATCCCTCGATCTGCCTGGCCTATCCGAGCCGGCCCTATGCGGAGCAGACCGTCGTGCCTCTGGCCCACGTGCGCCCCGTGTTCGAGCGTTTCAAAGTATTGCGCGATGCGGACGATAACATCTACCTGCGTTCCGGCTCTCTCAACGTGTTCAACGGCATGGTGGGGCTCACCTTCTCCTGTGACGGTTCTCACTATATGCCCGTCGAGCAGTTCCTGGCCATGGACGACAAATTCTGGTTTGGCACGTTGCCTCAGAGATTAAACGGTAGCAGGTAGTACGGCGGTTCAATTCCGCGCTGACAGAAATGGAGGTGCTCAATGTCGGTTATCGACTGCGAGCTCAACCGGTCGATCAATTATATGTTGCAGGTATTCAACAGCATCGATGTATGTGTAATTCGGATGTCGTCAAGAAATCGAACGACTGATCCACAACGAATAAGATCATGTAATGGATGACTCTCGGATAATCTATAACCAGCGGGAAATTCAACACAACCCCGAAATGCGGTGTAAACCGGATAGAGCGGTGTATTGCAAAGAAAACAGACCAGTAAGCTACACTGTTGAACAACCGAGGAAAACTTGGCCGACAAGCGTTCGCGCCAGATCGTAAGCGTCGATGCGGAAGCAGACGGTATCGCTGGCGTACAAGCCGAGATCGCGAGCCGAGTCGTAGGTCACGGTCGGGGCGCTAGGATCCAAGAGACCGGAGTTCGTGGGCAGGTCGGAAACTAAAACGTTTGCGTTATCGGCGGTATTGCCGAAGTACACCATGTAACTCGCTGTGTCATTACCGAACGGCTGCCAACTAACCTGCAGCATGCGCGAGACAGTCTGCGGTACGGCGAGCGACTTGACCGATACCAGAGCCGCGTTGGTTCCGTCGCTCGCTTCGAGCGCGCCCATGGTGGGCGCGACTGCACGGCACTGGCCCGCCAAGTCTTGCGCGGCCAGTCCGTCGCCGCACTGAGCGGTAGGTGCCGGTGCTGGTGCCGGTGCTGGTGCTGGTGCCGGTGCCGGTGCTGGTGCTGGTGCTGGTGCTGGTGCC
>NZ_JBAVEJ010000202.1:0-6372 GCF_049587675.1 Sulfuricaulis sp.
GATCGTTCGGCGACGAGTTCGATACCCGCCGTGTTTCGCCCGACGATACTGCCGTCCTGCTCTACACCTCCGGCACGACCGGACGGCCGAAGGGCGCGATGCTCACGCACGCCAACCTCGCCGCGAATGCCCTCGCCCTGCACCGGGCTTGGGGCTGGCATCCGGACGATGTGCTGCTCCACGCCCTGCCGCTGTTTCACATCCATGGCCTGTTCGTGGCCTGCCACTGCGTCCTGCTAAACGGCACGAAAATGATTTTGCTGCCGAAGTTCGACGTGGCGACGGTCATGCAGTCGCTGCCCAAGGCCACCGTGTTCATGGGCGTCCCGACCTTTTATACGCGCCTGCTGGCTGACCCCGCCTTCGGCCGCGACGTTTGCACTCACATGCGGCTGTTCATCTCCGGCTCCGCGCCGCTGCTGCCGCAGACCTTCGACGAATTCCAACAACGCACCGGTCACACGATTCTCGAACGCTATGGCATGACCGAAACCGGCATGAACACATCGAACCCGCTCGACGGCCCGCGCCGCCCGGGAACGGTCGGCAAACCCTTGCCGGGCGTGTCGGTACGCATCGTAAACGACAAGGATCAGCCACTGCCGGCCGGCGAAGTGGGACAACTGCAGGTCAAGGGCGACAACGTGTTCAAGGGCTACTGGCGCCTGCCGGAGAAAACCGCCGAGGAATTCACCGCTGACGGTTACTTCCGCACCGGCGACCTGGCGCGCTTGGACGATGACGGTTACGTCGCGATCGTCGGACGCTCCAAGGATCTGATCATCTCGGGCGGTCTCAACATCTACCCGAAGGAGATCGAGAGTTATCTCGACAACATCGACGGCGTGCGGGAATCCGCGGTGATCGGGGCAGCACATCCGGACTTCGGCGAGGCGGTGGTTGCCGTGGTGGTGCGCGCAACGGGGCACGAGCACGTGACGGAAGCGGACATAGTCGCCGCGCTCAAACAGAAAATCGCCGGTTACAAGGTCCCGAAACGGGTGTTCTTCGTCGCGGAACTGCCACGCAACACCATGGGGAAGGTGCAGAAGAACCTGCTGCGCGAACGTTACACTGACTTGTCAGTCTGAAAGTCGATGAATATTTCAAGGCGCGGCCGGGAAATATTCACGGCGCACGTGCACGGTATAATCGTGCGTCAGTGACCGCTGCATCACGGGATCGGCAAGTTCGAGACGGATGGTGACGTCGCCTTTCGGCGGCGTCGCCTTGGTCGACACGGTGCCGCTGAACACCAAACGCCCTTCCGCCTGATCGCCATCCTGTTCACGCACGAATACCATGAGGTTCTCGCAAGTCATGACATGCGACAGCGCGCCCTCCTGCAGCAACGTGTTGCCGCAACGGGAACGCAGCGTCAGCGAGTCCCAATGATCGAGCACCTCGCTCACCGGCCAGGCCGCGGTGGCGACGATCTTGGGACAGGAATTCTTGCCCTGCAGGGCTGAAACCGCCTCGATGCGGCGATCGGTGTGATCGCTGCCCACGGTCAGATAATCCACCCCGCCGGCGCGGAACAACACGGCCTCGATTTCCGGCGTCGAATCGTTGCCGATGACGCCGATGTCGGTGGCGTTCGTCACCAGGGTCGGCAACAGCGGATAAAGCATGGGCACGTGCGGCGGCGGCTTTACCCCGAGCGTGCTCATGTGGGCGATATGCCGTTGGACTTTTTCCCGGTCGCGGCCAGAGGCGCCGGCAGCCAGGGCGCGTTTGACCTCCAGCATTATCGGTGTGCCGTCCGGCAGACGGAATGTCAAAATGTTGAAAATCGGTGTTCTCCTGCGTAAGTCCCTTATCAATTTTTTACCAGCGCCTGTTCCAGCACGCGAGCGACATGTAATGCTTCACGTTGCGCGCCGTCGCGGATTTGCTGGCGGCAACTGGTGCCGTCCGCGACGATCAGCGTATCCGGCTCCGCGGCACGCACCGCTGGCAGCAGGTTCAGTTCACCCATTTTCATGGAAACATCATAGTGGCCGGCCTGGTAACCGAAGGCGCCGGCCATGCCGCAGCAGCTCGACTCGACGACCTGCACTTCGAGCCCGGGCACCAGGCGCAAGACATCCTGCACCGCCGTCATGGCACCGAAGGCCTTCTGGTGACAATGGCCATGCAACAAGGCGCGCTTCGCCGCGAGCGGCTGCAGATTCAGCTGCAAGCGTCCCGCGGCCTGCTCCCGTGCCAGAAATTCCTCGAACAGCAAGGCCTGTGTCGCCAGTTTGTCGGCCTCGGCGCCGAGCCGCATGACCTTGAATTCGTCGCGCAGTGTCAACAGGCAGGAGGGTTCCAGACCTATGATCGGAAGCCCATGCTCAACATAAGGCCTGATCGCATCGAGCAGGCGGCGCGCCTCGGTCTGCGCTTCTTCCACCAAGCCGGCGTACAGAAAGGTGCGGCCGCAGCATAGCGGGCGGTCGCCGTCGAGCGCATGCGGCAGGTGCACGCGATAACCCGCGGCCTGCAGCACCGCGAGCGCGGCACGCGCATTATCCGGTTCGAAATAATTCGTAAAGGTATCGATCAGTAGAACCACCTCGGCCCCATTCGCTGAGGTGATCTTTGCCGACTCCTGTTCCGGGTTGAAGACATCACGCTGCCAGCGTGGCAATGGCCGCCGCGCGCTATAGCCGAGGAGTTTTTCGCTCAGCCATGGCAGTCCCGGCAAACGGTCGCGCAGATTCAGGAGAAATCCGAATCGCACGCCCCAAGGCGCATAGCGCGGCAGCCAGGCTATCAGACGATCTTTAAGTTTTAAGCCGTGACGCCGATGATAGTGGTTCAAAAATTCGATCTTCATGCGCGCCATGTCCACGCCGGTCGGACACTCGCGTTTGCAGCCCTTGCAGGAAACGCACAGGTCCATGGTCGCATGCATGTCGTCTGATACCAGGGCATCGCGACCCAGCTGACCGCTGAGCGCGAGACGCAGGCTGTTGGCGCGGCCGCGCGTAAGATGCTGCTCATCCCGCGTCACACGGTACGACGGACACATGACGCCCGGCTCACGCTTGCGGCAGGCGCCGTTGTTATTGCACATTTCGATCGCCGCGCCGAACCCGCCCCACTCCGACCAGTCAAGCGCGGTATCGAGCGGCGTCACGGCGTAGCCTGGCCGGTAGCGGAACAAACCGCGGTCATCCATGCGCGGGGGGCGCACGATCTTGCCGGGATTGAACAGGCCCGCCGGGTCGAAGCTATCCTTGACTTCCTCGAAGGCACGCACCAGGCGCGAACCGAACATCGGCTCGTGGAATTCGGAGCGCGCGATCCCGTCGCCGTGCTCGCCCGAATGCGAGCCCTTGTATTCGCGCACCATCGCCATGGCCTCTTCGGCGATGGCGCGCATTTTTTTTGCTCCCGACTCGTCCTTCATGTTCAGGATCGGACGCACGTGCAGGCAGCCGACGGAGGCGTGCGCGTACCAGGTGCCGGTAGTGCCGTGCTTGTGAAACACCTGCGTCAGGCGGTCGGTATACTCGGCCAGATCCTCGAGCCCGACCGCGCAGTCCTCGATGAACGACACCGGTTTGCCATCGCCTTTCATCGACATCATGATGTTCAAGCCGGCCTTGCGCACTTCCCACACGGCTTGCTGGAAATCGGGCTCGATGGCTTCGACCACGGCATCAGGAATGCCGAGCGATCCCATCAGTTCGACCAGTTGCTTCAGCCGCCGGTGTTGCTCGTCACGGTCGTCGCCGGCAAACTCGACCAGCAGCAGTGCATCTGGTTGACCCTTCACGAACCGGTCCACCGTGGCGCGGAACATCGGTATCTCGCGCGACAGATCTATCATGGTGCGATCCACCAGCTCGACCGCCGAAGGATCGAGCTTGACGATGTGCCGGGTGGAATCCATCGCCTGATAGAAGTTCGGGAAATGGCAGATGCCGAGCACCTTGTGTGCCGGTATCCGTTGCAGGTCCAGGTGCAGGCGGCTGAAAAACGCCAGCGTGCCTTCCGAGCCCACGAGCAGGCGCGCCAGGTTGCCGTCGCGGGTCGTGAGCATGTCGAGGTTGTATCCGCCGACCCGGCGCAGCAGCTTCGGGAAACGCCGGGCGATTTCCTCGGCCTCGCGCGCGCCAATCCCTCGCAGGCGCTCCGTGAGGTCGCGGTAACGCGAGCAGTCTTCCGCCAGGTTTATCGATTCGTCGAATCGCGCGCGAGTTCCGTCGGCCAGCACCGCCTCGATGGCGCGCACGTTGTGCACCATATTGCCATAGCGTATCGAGCGCGCGCCGCAGGAATTGTTGCCGGCCATGCCACCGAGCGTGGCGCGGTTCCCGGTCGACACGTCGACCGGGAAAAACAGGCCGCGCGGCTTGAGGAAGCGGTTGAGTTGCTCGAGCACCAAGCCGGGCTCGACGCTGACCGTGGCCGCGTCGGGATCGAACGAGTGGATCCCGTTCAGATATTTGCTGGTATCCAGTACCAGCGCCTCGCCCACCGTCTGGCCGATTTGCGAAGTGCCGCCACCGCGCGGCAGCACCGGAACCCCCTCCTCCGCGGCAATCTGGATGGCGCGCACCACGTCCTGTTCGTTGCGCGGTAGCACCACGCCGATCGGTTCGATCTGATAGATCGAGGCATCGGTGCTGTAGCGTCCGCGCGAATAAGCGTCGAACAACACCTCACCCTCGATTTCGCGGTGCAGGCGCGCCGCCAGGGCTGGTTCGCCGATGCGCGAGGAAGCGCTGGCGGTATTACGGGTAACAGGGCTGTGAAGGACAGGCGGCATAACGTATTGGTGTCACCCGTTGATTCGTGGCCGATTTCGCCATCCGAGATGAAATCATTCCGATCGCGGATTGATAGATGGCAGGGACTATAGAATATTCTGCATTATATATTCATAATTCAGACAGAGAGTACTTCCCGATGATCAGATTGCCGATTGGCATCCTCTGAAATCCGGCTTGGCGCGTGAAATACCACAAGGAGGATTGATGACTGTTCAACGCGGACGCCATTTTCTCCAGATCCCCGGTCCGACCAACGTTCCCGACCGCGTGCTCCGCGCGATGGATGCGCCGACCATCGATCACCGCGGGCCGGAATTCGCCACGCTGACGCTGTCTGTCCTCGAAGGGCTCAAATCGATTTTCCAGACCGCTGGCGACGTTGTGATCTTCCCGTCGTCGGGCACCGGCGCCTGGGAGGCATCATTGGTAAACAGCTTGTCGCCCGGCGACAAGCTCCTGATGTTTGAAACCGGCCACTTCGCCATGCTGTGGCAACGCATGGCGAAGAACCTCGGCCTCGACGCCGAGGTCGTCCCCGGCGACTGGCGCCACGGCGTGGACCCGGCGCAGGTGGAAAGCCGTCTCGCTGCCGACCGCAAACACGAAATCAAGGCGGTGGCCGTGGTGCACAACGAAACCTCGACCGGTGTCACCAGCCGCATCGCCGCCATCCGCCGGGCGATTGACCGCGCCGGTCATCCGGCCCTGTTCATGGTCGACACCATCTCCTCGCTCGCCTCGATCGATTACCGGCATGACGAATGGGGCGTGGACGTCACCGTCGGCGGATCGCAAAAGGGCCTGATGCTGCCGCCCGGGATCGCCTTCAATGCGATCGGTCCCAAGGCGCGCGCTGCAGCCAAGTCGGCACGCTTCCCCAAGGCCTACTGGAATTGGGAAGAAATCATCGCCGCCAACAAATCCGGATTCTTTCCCTACACCCCCGCCACCAATCTGCTCTATGGCCTGCGCGAAGCGATTCACATGCTGCTGGAGGAAGGGCTGGATAACGTTTTCGCGCGGCACGCGCGGCTGGCGGAAGCGACACGGTGCGCGGCGCGCGGCTGGGGTCTGGAAATCCTGTGTCTCGAACCAGAGGAGTACAGCAACACCCTGACGGCGCTGCTGATGCCGGAGGGATACAACGCGGATATCCTGCGCAAAGTGATCATGGAACGATTCAACATGTCGCTGGGCACGGGCCTAGGGAAGTTGCAGGGGCGGGTATTCCGCATCGGTCATCTGGGCGATTTCAACGAACTCATGTTGGCCGGCACTCTCGCCGGTGTCGAGATGGGCTTGAGCGTGGCCGGCATACCGCACGCGAAAGGCGGGATACAGGCGGCCATGAGTTATCTGGTTGATCCGCGCGGGAAAGAAAAGGACGTTCAAGTGGCATCATTTGAGCAACGGGCAAACAAAACCGAAATTAGAAGTTGAACCGCAAACCACTACATAGGAGGTAGTCATGCAAATCACTACGAAGCGTTGTATCGTGTTCGCCCTTGGTTGTCTGAGTTTAGCGGTCCCGGTGGCGGGATTCTCCTGGGAACCAACCAAGCCGGTCGAGATCGTCGTCGCCGCCAGCGCCGGCGGCGCTTCCGAC
>NZ_JBAVEJ010000203.1:0-33549 GCF_049587675.1 Sulfuricaulis sp.
TGCCGCCAGCAAACAGGAAGCGCACAAATTGCGGGGTCAGCAAAGCCGCGATCTCGCTCATCGAGGAATTTCAGCTTGCCGCGTCGCCATTTTCGCCATATTCCGTCCAAACCCGATACTTTCCGAAATCCCCCTGTCTTCCGGGTAGTAGTAAGAGGTATCGGCCACCCACAAACCTGTCACAGGCAGAGCAACGGGCGGCAATCTGTCGAGGTGGCCCGGCTCACATATAGGCTGGGCGTAGCGGTAGCGGCTTGCTCGCAAGTCAAGAAAATCCTCATCGCGCAATGCAGGATTGATCTTCTTCAGATAGTGCTGCACCTTGTCCAGAAAAGCCTGGTCGGGCTCCATAAATTTGGGATGCTCGCCGGGCATATAGAAAGGCACATACACCACATGCTGGTCCAGGGGGCGAAGATTGCTGTATTCCACCAACCCCGGAATATCCATCCCCGGGTCATTCGTGTTCAGCCAAAAATTCTCGGTAACCGGTTTGCGCAACTTGGCAATCACACACACAACCGCAATGTTCTTGACCGACCGGAATGCGGTCAATACATCAGGTGGCAAGTCTGGGAATAGGCTCGGCACATACGGCAGAGGTACGGTGCTGACAACTTTGTCGAAGGCTTCAAATCCGCTGGGGGCTTCAACACCTTTGACGGTGCCAGCTTCAATCACGACTTTTGAAATGGGAGATTTAAGCCGTACCTCACCACCGCGTGCCTCGATGGCTGCCTTCATGGCTTGCAGAAGTGTTTCCGAGCCACCCTCCAAATAACCCAGTTTTTCCCGAAATAGACTGTAGCGTGAGCGTCCAATTCGGCGAATGCGGCTCCAGATCCAGGCTGCGGACAAACCCTCGGCGTAGTCGTAAAACTTGTAGTCGAACAAGCGGCGCCACAGGACTTCATAGGCCTCCGCCCCCACCCAACGCTTGATCCAGCCTGTTGCCTCCACTTTATCCAAAGACCGCCAATCTGTGCGCTTTGTGGAAAGGAAGGCATGCAAACCGTAGCGCAGCTTTGCCATCAGACCCAGGCCCCTGAACTTCAACAAGGCAAACGGGTTGCCCCAGGGCTGAAGCCTGTTTTGATACCAGTAGCCCATCTTGGTTTCGACCCAATGCATCTTTTCGGTCAAACCCAATTCATCAAGCGTTTGAAGAAACGCAGTGTCTGAAATGCAATGAAAGTGGTAATAGCGTTCAATGGTGAGGCCGTTAAAATCGAACGCAGCGGTCATGCCGCCAACTCGGTCGTCGGCCTCAAAGATGACGGGCTGATGGCCGTCGAGCGTCAACTGGTAGGCCACAGCCAAACCCATAGGTCCCGCGCCAAGTACGGCAATACGTTGCCCCGTTTGTTCTCCCATACTCAAAACTCCAGCACAACCTTGCCGTAATTCGGATCATTAAAGGTCTCATCAATAGCGGTGGCAAATGGGGTTGGCTGTACCCCGAAAATTTCGGGCCAGTCAATTACCTCGAATTCATCCTTGGCAACTAATGCTTGCAATTGCTGCGTGGTAAATGGCGGATTGCGGTCAAAAAGTGTCCACACCCACAGAAGCGAATGGAACAACCCGTAAGGGATATTGATGATCAAGGTACGTGCCCGAATCGCACGCTTGATCTCCCGGATGATATCGATGTAATCCACACGCTCATACCCGGAGATATTGTAGGTGCCGCCTGTCATCTGCTTTTCAATGCAACTAACGATGATGTTGCAGAAATCACCCGCATATAGCGGTTGGCGCAAATAACGGCCATGTCCCGGAATCGGGAAAATCGGGGTTTTCCTCATAAACCGTGACAGCCAGCCCAAGTGTTTGCGATCAAACCAGCCGAACATCAGGGTGGGACGCAGAACAACGCAGGTTATGCCGCTGTCTCGCACCATTCTTTCCTGTTCTTTCTTGGTGGTGGTGTAATAGTCGTTCGCCACCGACTCAGTTACCGAAGAACTAACATGCACTGTGTAAGGAATGCTGTGCTGCCTGATTTCATCAAGAATCAAACGCGTTGAATCTATATTGTTCCGTACAAAATCCCGATACTCGTTGCCGCCGATCTGCGCCTGCAACATCACCACCGCATACGCGTCCTGAAAGTGGCGCTGCCACCCCCCCGGTTCGGCAAGATCGGCATACTCAGCCACAATATCAGGCTGCACTACTTGCAATACTTTTAAGTTGGCCTTGTGCTTGTCGAGCACGATTATTTTGTTATAACCAGCAGCCTTTAATCGGGCGACAAGGTTTTGGCCAACGAGCCCAGCACCGCCGGGTAACAATATTTTCCTGTTCACAAAGTTTCGTTCCTTTACTTTATAATCGCTATCGCTGACCACTCGCCAAACTCCCGACCTTCGTCCTTGATTTTCAAGACGAATTCAGCGGGTAGTTTGGTATTGGAAAATTCAAGCGTTTCCCAATCGTTTGCAATGGGTAATTGTGCGATAAACGCCGGCTCGTGTCCCACGATACTCATGCTATGGCCGCCCCTCCCGGGACCGGAGCGGTAGAGCACATGGTCGCCACGATGCAGTTTCAGCAACACTTCGCCGGTATCCGCATCGGAGCTATTGAAGGAACCGATCACACGATAGCCTTTGAGATTAGACTTTTGAAAATCAGTGCCTGTCATCGTGCTGCTAATGAGCTTGGCTGCTTCCCGCCCTTTATCACCTTTATCACGCACATTTGCTTTGAGCACGGTGTACGCAAAAGTGGAGCGTTCATCAATTTCTTTTGTCGAAATAAGGAAGTCACGCTCCAAAAGCTCGGCGCAACTGTTACCCGACAGCTTTAGAGACCATGCCGACGATCGGTTTCCGTCAAATTGAACGGGAATGGTATAACTTGGAAATAAGCGGCAACTGCGAACATGATCCGTCCATCGCAGATCATCATGTTGACGTGACCAGACCGGTGCAGCATTGATAACTGCAGTTACGGTAACGATACCGATAAAACTGCGAAGCCATTTTGAGTGAGCAGCATGGAAATACTGTATGAGAATCCAGAACGTCAGAACAAAAGGGAGAAAGAAATAGCGCGGCCCCGCTAACCTCGGATGTATACCGGCTGGATCGACACGCACTACTGTCAGCACAACCGTTCCTGCCAGCAGATAAAGTAATATCCACGCTGACACATTGCGTCGATCCCTAAGCAACCACGCGGCAATGATCCCGGTCAGCCCCATCCCTACAAGCCACAACCAAACCTTATTATCGACCCAGTTGCCAATCAGAAACCTGCCGTAAAACGTCGGGATGACATTCATCAATACTGAATCGAGCGGTGGAAAGTGCCCTGCGGAACCCTTGACGATGAATGAAATTTGAACGGCCGCAGCCAAGGTTGCAATGAATGCGACCAATTGTTCGGAACGCAATGAGCGATACCAGTACGCTCTAAAATAAAGAACTGGCAGTATTAACACAATCACAGGGGACGACAATCCACCGACCAACAAGAGCCCCAGTCTCCACTTAAGTGATGGACGCTTCTCATCCCAAAGCGCAACCAAAAATAGAAAAAGGGATGACCACCAAAAGGTATAAAGGGGGATGCCATATACCTCAGGGTCTGAAGGGATCATGAAAACGGCCAGCGTGCAGAGAAACTTGGCCCGTATATGCGTCGGAGCAAGGGTAATTGCCAGACCGACCAACGCGATGAACAGCCAGGTAAAAATCGTGCTGACGATGGGGTAGTTTGAAAAAGACACCCATAGAGAAATAGCCGAAATGATTTTGGGTACGGTAACGAGATAACCATTGACTGGTTCGAAAAAAGCAGACCATCCCTTATGAATGTAATCAGCCAAATCAGACCCGCTACCCAGCCCGCCATTCAGCCATGGGTTGGGCGCACCATCTTCATCCCATACTTGGGGCGATATGAGTTGCTGCCAGCGCCTGGAGGCCAACAGGCTCAAGAACACCGTAAGCAGCAGAGGAATATAAAGTCGATTTTTGGCGAAGACTGAAAACAATTTCATGCCTTCAGTCACCCACGGACTTTGTTACACGGCTTGTCAGGCCATATTGAGTCAGCAACAACACCACGACAATAAGTCCCAAGATAAGGAACATAGGGTACTTGGCAAGCAAGACATTGGTGAGCGCATCGAGCCTACCCGTCACAACCGGAGCGCCGACTGCCAGCCAGCCAGTATTCCTGCTACTAAAGTCGGTAAGCATGATGGAAAAGGGTCCTCTATCAACCTTGATGTAAGCCATTCCCCAAGATTCTTTCGGATTCCTTTTTATAGCCACAGGTTTCCTTTGGCCGTTTTGCTCTATTTCAAGCTTGATGCCATTGTTTAGAGGATATCCGGCCACCGGAATTGCCAGCAGAACGGTCTGCTTGTTGGCCTCGAATCTTATTGTCGCTTGCCCAGTTGCCGCATCGCCCTGTGCGCCGTAGCTACCCAATGTCATGCCAGTGCGTTTGGGCGTGGTGGGGTAATACCCATCAGCCACAAATGCGCCGGCGGGCATGCTATCAACCGATGTCGGTGTCAGAGGGAGACTGATGTTGGTTGGCAAGATCATTCTAACGGTAGGCGACGCCAGTATTGAAGCCAAGCGTTCGGGGTTGGGATAAGGTATATGAAGAAAAGGTTTGTCTTTCAGATAATTGAAATCGCCGGTAGCCAAATAATTTCGCGTGTTGGTTTCCTGCGCAAGTCCGGTATCACGTTTTGTGGCAAGTTCGCCTGGGATATGGCTAACGGCGTTCAGTCCCAAAGAAATTAAACCCGTGACTGTCCAGACGATCACAGCGATGACTGTCCGGCGACGCCACTTACATATATATTCTTGGGCGATCGAAATCAAACACGCAAAGTTCACCAGGATGCCAATCGCGAACAAATCCAGATAGCGCGAGGCAAGATTGCCAACCGCCCGACCATAGGCAATACTCATGGCTTGTCCAAACGACCATACGACGAGCGCCAACAAAAACCACTTGCGATCGTTAGCTGCCGGACGTTTCCAAAGTATAACGCCAACAAAAACCAAAGCCGGTAAATTGCGGACAAGGGCTGAAAAAACACTTGGCGAAATCGGCCAACCAAGAACAGCCAGCAATGCATCAAGAAACTGAGGAAACGAAGCGGCTTCTAAAGAAGCATGGTACGCCACGGACGGGGTCAGCACGACGCCAAGTAAGAACAGTCCGGCAAGAATCGCAACAGCAAGCAACTGTTTGCGGGTTTTACGCAGACCCATCACATAAAACACCAGACCAATGATCGCAGCAGCGGCAAGGGCGAAAATTCCCGATGCCAGGGAAAGGAAAGCAAGCATCGCACAAACCACTCCGCCCCACCAACGAGCAGAAAGTGGATGTTGGGTTACGGTAAGCCATAGGCACGCAATACCGAATAGCAAGACGAAATAAAACTGTGACTGAAAGCCTGCCAGCGTGTTCTCCCAAGCGTAAGGGACGCCGAACAAAACCAGGGAAAAAGCCAACAAAGCCGGCAAATGATTGCGTCCGATAACGCGAGTCAGCAATGCGATGCCGAACCCAAGTGTAACGATGTGTAAGACTGCGTTTACCACCATCTGAAGCAGGGGATTCCAGATTCCATTAAAGGTCAACAGCGTGAGTGCGAGCAAGCGAGTGATGAAAATGCGGTGCTCGTTGTGGGGGGCGAATAAGTCAGTCCAGCGAAGCGTGCCTTCAAGAAAAGGTTTATATAAGTTTGCGGCTTCCCCGTCCCACTGATCCCAATATGGTGTTGCGTCGCCATAGGTACCAATCAGCCATAACTTGATTCCAAAAAGCATGGCCGCAAAAGCACCAAATGCCAAAAATGGTACCCAGAAGCTATTAACGATAGATGGGGGTAGTTGATTAGCGTTCATGAAAACATTCAAAACTTCATACGTTTGAAAATTGCCGCAGGTAACGAGCGGATGATCAGCATGATTAAAATCCAGAACCACGGCGTGTACAGGACGTCTTTCCGCTTGGCAATGGCGCGATGAATGTCTTGCGCCACACTTTCCGGAGTGGCGGTCAGCCGCGCCGGCAAATTTAGACCGGCGGTCATCGAGGTCGCCACAAACCCGGGCTTGATGGTCAGTACATGAACACCACTCTTGAAAAGCCTTGCTCGCAGCCCTGAAGCATAGGTGTCAATAGCGGCCTTGGCAGCGCCGTAAAGATAGTTGCTGGTTCTGCCACGGTCACCGGCAACAGAGCCAATCACCGCTATCACTCCTTTGCCTTGCGTTTCGAAGCGCCCAGCCAGACCGACAAGACAGGCGATCACGCTTTCGGCATTGGTACGGAATTCGGCAATGGCATAAGGAATATCGGTCTCGGTACGCAGCTGATCGGGAAGGGTTCCATGGGCAACCAGTGCCACGTCGATTGTTCCAAAGACTTTCCATGCTGAATCCAGCATTTGGGGAAGGAGGTCGCTATCGTTAGCCTCCATCACGAAAGTTTTCACTTCTCCAGCGCCGCGTGCGGCAAGGTCGGTGGATACCGTCTCAAGTTTGATATTGTTTCTGGCCACCAAAAAAAGCCGCGCGCCTTGTTCCGCGTAGCGCCGCGCTACAGCTTCAGCGATGCCAGAGGTGGCACCGATGATGAGAATGTTTTGATTCATCGGGTGACTCGCTTCCAGAACCGCGACAAAAGTTGGGGATCGCGCAAGGTTTCTATTCTTTCCCACTGCGGGTAGGCTTGCTTGAAATGTGCTGCACTCATGTGCGCGTCCTTGGCGGGGTATAATCTGCCGCCGGCCTCGTGTACCAAGGCGTCCAGTTTCTGGAATAGGCGTTCATTCACCTGATCGCGTTGCGGAAAATCCAGCGCCAGGGTAATGCCATGCATCGGGAACGACAGCATGCCCGGCGAGGCAAGATCACCGCACTGCTTGAGTACGGCCAGAAATGAACCGGTACCACTTTTTGATATCTGGTGTATGACGTCGCGAATGACTTCGCGCCCGTGTTGCTGTGGCGCGACACATTGGTACTGCTGGAATCCAGCCCGGCCATATATGCGATTCCATTGTTGCAGGCGATCCAGCGGGTAGAAAAATGGGTCATATCCAACGCGACTGGCGACTTCCTTCCTGCTCTGGCGGTGATAGTAAAGGGTATTAAACACCCGCAAACTAAACGAATTGACCAATGAGAACGGCGGGTCAATGGCCATATGCAGGCCGCCGGGCGGCGCCAACTCAATAAAGCCATTTTGCACATGATTTCCGGCAATGTAACGGCCACGACCCGCTTGCTTGCCGCTGGCCAGGCAATCGATCCACGCCACGGTGTATTCATGGGATGTATCATACGTTTGCGAGAGTTCAAAAAACTCATCGAATCCACCGAACCGGATGCTGCGCTGCTCGATTTCGCTGGAAACCACTCGCCGTAGCTCAAGCTCTACAGCCAAGATCACGCCCGTGAGACCTAGACCGCCCACGGTGGCTGCGAATAGATCAGGTTTTTGAGATGGGGAACACTGAGTAACGCCTTCGTCGCTACGGTATATCTCCAAGTGCCGTACATGGCGACCAAACGTGCCCATAACGTGATGGTTCTTGCCATGCACATCGTTAGCGACGGCACCGCCCAAGGTGACAAACTTGGTGCCGGGCGTCACCGGCAAAAACCAGCCGCGGGGCAATGCGATACGAATCAACTCCGCCAAAGTCAAGCCTGCTTGCGCAAGCACTACGCCGGTTTCCCAGTCCGCAGCCAGCACCCTGTCCATGTTCTGCATAGCAAGGACATGACCCGACTCCGCCAGGCAAGAGTCGCCATAACTTCTCCCGCAGCCAAATGCCAGGGCAGCGCCATGCCCAACGGTTGCAATAGCGGCCAGGCCCTGTGACACATCCTCTGGCCAGCGCGCCGGATGAGGAATCTGGGGGTGACGAGGATACCGCCCCCAAGAAAGCAATTGGCCCACTAGAAAGTCGCCAAAGCAAAAACGAGCACAAAGGCGGCGCCTATCCAGCGGCTCACATTGTCGCGCAATGCGAACACGATAGGATCTTCGTGCATTTGACCGCGGTGTGCCAGCAACCACATGCGGCTCAGCCAGAACAGCAACAACGGGCATGCTACCCACATCCATTTCTGGGAATGATACAAAGTGCCAGAGGCTGCATCATTGATATATAGAGCCAGCACCAGAACCGAGATGTATCCGGATGCCCCTCCAAGCGAGGCCAACAATTCAAAGTCCGCCGGATAATAGCCACGCCCAGTGGATTTTTCTGTTTTGCCTTTTTGACGCGCATCGCAAAGCTCTGTATAGCGTTTGACGAAAGCCAGGCTTAAAAAGATGAACATACAGAAGGCCAGAATCCAGAAGGTTGCCACCAGCGACATTGCCGCCGCCCCGGCGACCACGCGGACGGTATAGAGCATCGCCAAAGTGACCACGTCGAGCATCACCACACGCTTCAGCCATAGTGAATAGGCGATAGTCAGGATGTAATAAACGGCAAGGACGCCAGCAAACTGAATGGGCAACAGCCATAACGCCACAATAAACGCACCGAGCAGCAGTGCAGGTATCAGGTACAGTGCATGGAGCATCGGTAAAGTGCCAGCCGCCAAAGGGCGCTTGCATTTGGTGGGATGCTGTCGATCGTCGGGAAGATCGAGCAGGTCATTCAATAAATAGACGCCTGATGCGCAAGCCCCAAAAGCAATAAAGGCCAGCAGTCCGTCCAAAAGGAGCGGCGTTTCCATAATGCGGTGTGACGCAAGCAGGGGCACAAAGAGTAGCAGGTTCTTTGCCCACTGATGGACGCGAAGCGCCTTGATCAAGGTGCGGAAATAGGCCGGACGGTTCTCGTAAACCATCCCGATCTTGCCGATCTTACGAGCAGCGGCAAGCACTCCACGTTCCGGATTCGCGACGTGCATGATAGATGCCGTTTGCCACACTGCCAGATCGACAGCAGAGTTACCCACATATTCGAAGCCCCGTTCGCCATATTTTGCAACTAAACGATCGCGTTTGGCATGAGCAGAAAGATTGGTGCCATTCTCGGTGCCGAGTACTTCATCAAATAGCTCAAGGTGGCTGGCAATGCCTGTCGCAATGCGAACATCACTGGCGGTTGCCAACACCAGATGCGCTCCTGAATCCCGTCGTAACTGTAACCATTCGATCAGTTGCCGGTTATATGGCAAGAGCGTAACGTCCGGCGCCACTTCGTTGGCCAAGCGCATCTTGAGATAGGCTTTGCCACGCAGCAGCCAGCCAATCAGCACAAAAACTCGCAATGGATACGTCCGCAAGAATAGAAATATGCTCTCCACGAGCATGTCGGAGAGAATCAGTGTGCCGTCGAGATCGACGACGAGCGTTTGGTGGCGGACGTTCGGTATGCTCATTTAGATCATTCCAGCTTCAATTAGCCCGCCATCATGATGAGCGATGCGCCTCATCAAGCACGCACCTCACGGCCAGCAACCGATTCATGGGCTGAGCAGATAATGACTTCCCAAGGGTGACATGAAGTTCACACCCAACCAAAACGAATTCGGCCTTGATTTCCAGCCCAGTCAAACCCAGTGCTTGCAGATCTCCTAATAGGACATGGAAGCTGGCTGGGGTGAATCGCCAATTGTTGACATCAATGTATTCGTCTGTAGTACGAGCGCGCTGCCAATGGCTATGGGCATCCGAGAATTCGTGAACAAACTGTACGAGGCCTTGAGTGTCGGCGTCCCATGAAATTCTCCTGTTGTGCTTCGTCGCGCTCGCGCAATGATCAAAACCTTTGCCAGGACTGGAGCGCTTCCTCCTTTGTTCAAAAGCATCAAGAAGCTCCCCTATCGATTTAGCTGCATTGAAGTAATCGAAACAATAACGCTTGTCAGGGATGATTAGCGAAAGCACACCATTAGGTTTAAGCAATCTTTCACGCTCAACGAGGAATGAAATCAAATCTGGCGTGTGTTCAATGACATGGCTGGCAATAATCCAGTCGTAACACTGCTCAAGACCGACCAGTTCGTGAAGTGGCTCGTCATGCCATACATAATCCACCTCCTCGATATCTTCGAAATTGACACCGTGTCCCTTATATTTTGCACGCAGTTCATCGGCACTGGCATGATCCAGAACATGGACAGTGAATCCCAGTTTCTTCGGTGCCAAGGGTTGTGACTGAGACCAATTTCTAGGCCCAGGCCTTTTCGGTCAACCATGACCAAGGCCTTGTCGTCTCGATTGAGTACAGTCGGGAGGGGTCTGGGGAACGCTCACAATCCTCGACGGCCATGCGAGACAGAAATCTTCATGATTTAAAGTCAGGTTGGGGCTGTAGGCAGGATCATTCAATAGCAAATCGCCCCAGCGTTGCTTCATGTACTGCACTTCTTTGGCAAAGCGCGCCTGCTTTTCAGGGCTATCTTCGTAACCGCGCGAAGCGGACTCGTGGTGATACAGCTCAGCATACGGTGTCCAAATATTGCGGTAACCCGCTTCGCGGACGCGCAGACAAAAATCAACGTCATTAAAAGCGATTTGAAGGTCTGTTTCGTTAAGCCCTCCTACGTCTTCATAAATTGCTTTTCGAGTCACTAGGCAGGCAGCGGTCACGGCCGAAAGACTCTGGACGATGCTTGCGCGTCCGAAATAGCCAGGATGATGACGCGGCAGATGCTTGTGGGAATGGCCTGCCACCCCGCCCACACCTAAAATCACACCACCGTGCTGAAGTGTTTCGTTTGGATACCAGAGTCTCGCGCCCACTACCCCAACATCAGGTTGCAACGCATGGCTAACCATTTCTGACAACCAATCGGGCGAAATGACCTCGATATCATTATTGAGCAGCCCCACAATCTCGCCGCGCGCCACTTTCACAGCAGCGTTGTTCAGTGCTGAATAGTTAAATGGGCAAGCGTCACGCACTACTTGAGCCTTTTTTTCGAGTTCAAGTTGCTTAAGGTACTTAAGCATTGCAGGCTCATCCGAGCCGTTATCAACGATGAGAATTTCGTAATTCGAATAGCTGGTTTTCTTGAGAATGCTCTCAACACACTGCCTAATCAGATGCAGCCCGTTTCTCGTAGGAATAATCAGGCTAACCATCGGTAAAGTATCTGGCAGGGAGCGGCGCACTCGAAAACCGTGACCATCAAATTTTGCTTCTGCCTTTACACCAAGTCGCTGGAAATGTTCATTCAATGCTCTTTCACCCGCAAACATGGCATAAGGTTTGGCATCCAACGATTGAGCCGTACTTTCGGTATGCATCCGCCAGTGATAGAGCACACGTGGGATGTGATGAATCTGTTTTGGCGCTATACGCTCGATACAACGTAGAGCCAAATCGTAGTCCTGTGCTCCTTCCAGCCCCTCTCGAAAACCACCAATTTCACGCAAAAGTTCGGAACGATAAACTCCAAGATGTGTGATCAGATTGTGTGAGTAGAACAAATCCACATTCCAGTCACACTTGAAGTAGGGGCTAATCCTTCTGCCAGCTTTGTCTATCTTATCTTCGTCCGAATAAATCAGACGGACATCAGGATTTTGGTTGATCGCATCTGCAACCCAGAACAGCGCGTGCTCAGTCAGAAGATCATCATGATCCAGCAGAACTACCCACTCCCCGGTGGCCAGATCCAGAGCGCTGTTGGATGCAGCAGAAATATGACCATTCTGCTCACGGAACACCACCTTGATACGCGAGTCGTCTCTAGCGTAACGTTCCAAAGCAGGACGGACGGATTGGTCAGTGGATGCGTCATCAGCGATGCACAATTCCCAATGTGGGTAGATTTGCTTACGTACCGATTCGATTGCTTGACTCAACCATTCTGGTTTGGGGTTGTAAGTGGGCATCACCACTGAGATGCGTGGCTTATGGGAAAAACCGTCGATGCGCGCGTGCATGGTGGCGCGTGATTCATCAGTGAGTGTATCGTAACGGCGGATCCACTCGTCGTAGTCGTTTCTATCGAATTCACCGGAACCTGGCGTTGGAATCGTTTGGCAAGACCTGGCCACTATTCTGAAACCGCGCCGAATACCCGCCAAGCCTTCGCTACGATATAGTTGTATTGCCTTCTTAAACGTGCCACCGCCACACTGAATAGCAGGTCTGGCAAGCTTGACAACGCGTCGCGCCCGCTTAATTTGGTGTACGACGATGCGCAGTGGCCACGTAAATCTCCAACTGGTGGAGTTGTAAAGAGCGGCGATCTGCCCGTCGCGTTCGGCCACGGCCTGGTTGAGGCCGGCGATCTGCCCGTCGCGTTCGGCCAGCTCCTTGATACGGAGTAAAATCTCTTCCTCAGGCGGTGCGCTGCGCGCAGTCCACTCATTGCCGGCTTGGTCTGGTGTTGCCTCCAGGGATGCATACAGCTCGTCACCCGATACCACCGTTCCCACCGAGCCTGCGATAATTCGCGCCCCCAATCTATTTCGCAAAGGCCTATTCTTGCGGATCACGCACATTGAGTTAATGAACTCAACGGAGTGAATATGCCGGAGGGCCTCCTCATTCATCAGGGAGCCATACTTTGCGAAAAATCCACTCAAAATATCGACACGGTTTTTCTCAATTCCCCAATGTTCGTGGCTCACGACATCGGCGAGGCGCTTGAAAAATGTGATGGAAGAAAACGGGGCGAACAGGCCCCCTTCGAATTCTTGCCAGTAGCTGCAGTGCAGGTCTTCCGCAACAAAGACACCACCATCTGCCAAGTGAGGAAAGTACCTGGCAAACGACTTCACAATGTCACTGGAGCGGTGAGACCCATCGTCAATGATCACATCAAATGCTGGCGCGTAGCCCAAAACCTCTGTCTGCACAGTATCTGAATTGGCATCTCCCACCACCACGGCAACGCGAGGGTCCTCATAGCTCAAGCGGGCACAGTCGGGACTGATGTCACAACCAACCAGTCGCCGGGCATGGCGGAAGTATTTTGACCAGATTTCGAGTGAGCCGCCATTCTGTATCCCGATTTCCAGCAACCTGACAGGTCTGTCTCGATACTCTGCAAAGATCCGCTCATACTCGACAAGATAGAGGGACCATTTATCGGATACTTTTCCGCAGTGCTCTGTGTACAGTTGTTCTAACGTCTTATTAGTCATTCCGCACCCCTAGCACAACACGCTCAAATGGGATTCCCACCAACCCCCACCTGGTCTTGCTGGAAGACACATTGATAATAAGAGCGTCGTGCAACCAGTGATGCTGTATGTTGTTGTAAAGATCACCATCAGCCACGGAGGCCATGACGGCGTATTGCCCGTTTGGCAGCATAGGCAGTCTGAAGACAAACTCACCCCTGAATTTCTGCCCCGGCTTTACAGGGCATGGCGTAATTGCGGTAAACGACAGGGTGTTCTCCCCGAACAGGTCCTGCCCTAATTTGTCTCTCACCAGAAATCCGAGAATCGGGCTGCCGAGAGCTTCATTCGCCTTAGCAAGGATGACCAGGCAGACCTTCTCTCCGCCAACAAATACGCCATCTGGGCCGGGCTCGATTTTTTCCAGTGAGACGGACACAATTTCTGCAGCGCCTGTCTTCCAGCCGGTGGCGTTCGTGGTGTTTTCTCGGACCGATACAAGAGAGCCATGGTCGACCGCAGCAGCGTCCGATTTCTCATCTTCAGGAGAAGCCACTGCAATAACAGACAAATCTGCAGCAGAAGAGGTGGCACTAAGTTTGGCGACATCACCGTAGACTTCTTGCAATGTATATTGCAGGTAAGCTTCAGCCACGTTTTTTGAAGTGCCAACTTTCTGGATCTGCCCATTCCCCAACCAAATACCCGTTTTGCACAAGTTCTGCACCGAACTCGTGTCGTGGCTGACAAATATGAGCGTCCCGCGTCCCTGAAACGAGCGGATGAAGCGCATGCACTTCTGTGTAAATACAGCATCACCCACTGACAAGGCCTCGTCCACAACCAGAATTTCCGCATCAACGTGTGCGATGACCGAAAAGGCGAGCCTGACATACATACCGGTGGAGTAGATCTTAACCGGCTGTTCAATGAACTCGCCAATATCCGCGAACGCGGCAATATCGTCAAAGCGTGCATCAACTTCTTCTTTACTCAGACCTAGCACGGCGGCATTCATGTAGATGTTTTCACGCCCGGTAAACTCGGGATTGAAACCTGAACCAAGCTCCAACAATGCCGCAATACGTCCGCTTGTTTCGACCGAACCGCTGGTGGGTGTAAGCGTGCCGCAGATGATCTGGAGAAGCGTCGATTTCCCCGAGCCGTTGCGCCCGATGATGCCAACGGTTTCGCCTTTTTTGATTACGAACGATACGTCTTTGAGTGCCCAAAAGTCGCGGAAGTATTGCTTGGGGCTTTGCCCGGCTAGGCGTTGCAGGCGGGGGGTGACAAATTGTTTCAGCCGGTCGCGTGGGGTGTCGTAGATTTGATAGCATTTGCTGAGATTCTGGACGCTGATGGCGATATCACCGGTGTAGTGTCCCTGCACGTCGCCCGTGTAGCGAGCTTCGCTTCCCTCCTCACCTCTTCTCTGTCCCTCCGTCGGCGGAAATGGGGTTCTTGATGTGTCATTAAAGGACATCGGCAAAACCTTTTCTGGTTTTCTGGAACCAGGCGTAGCCCGCCCAGGCGAAGGCGCTGGCAATCAGGATGTAGATCCCCAATCCCTTCCAGTTGGGCAGATTCCCCCAGATCAGCACCTCCCGCGCTTGCTCGATGATAAACGTAAGCGGGTTGGCCATGATGAACGGACGGAATCTTTCCGGCACTGCGGTCACCGGATAAAAGACCGGGGAGAGAAACATCAACACGGTGGTAATGATGACGATGGTTTGCCCCACGTCGCGCAGGAAAACACCCAAAGATGCCAGCATCCAGGCAAAACCGAGGGTAAAGATGACCAAGGGCAACAGCACGAGCGGAGTGAAAATCGCTGTCCAGTGCAGATAGCCGTTGAATAGCGCAAATGCGGCCAGCAGCACGCCAAGGCTGATGAGGCTATGAAACAATGCGGCACCCATGGCAATCACTGGCAGTATCTCAATTGGAAATACGACCTTTTTAACATAGTTGACGTTGACAAGAATCAGGGATGGCGCGCGGTTGAGTACCTCGGTAAACAGTGCGAGCACGATCATGCCAACAAAAAGCACCACGGCGAACTGGGTTTTGCTTTCATCGCCACCGATTCCTCCCCAGCGCGATTTGAAGATTTCGGAAAAAACGAAAGTGTACACGACCAACATGAGCACGGGGTTGAAGAACGACCAAGTCAGGCCCAGGGCGGATCCTTTGTAGCGGCCCACCACTTCACGCTGGGTCATTTGCCAGATGAGCTGCCGGTTGCGCCACAAGCTGCGGAACATGCCCATTAACGACGTTGGATGCTGTGCGTGCGGGTTCATGGACAATGACCCCCGTCGGCCAGCAATTCCTCCATACAAAGGCGCACCGCGGCGTCCCAACGTGGCATAATGAGCCCAAACTGTTGGGTGAATTTTGCAGTTCTGAGTCGTGAGTTCTTAGGGCGTTTGGCGGGCAAAGGGTAAGCCTCTGTCGCGATTGGTACAACCGCCGTGGCCCGGATCGAATTACCCTTTCCTTGCCTCTTGAGTGTTTCTACGATCAGGCTCGCAAAGCCGTGCCAGGATGTAGAATTGGCAGCCGTCATGTGATAAATCCCGGTAGTCGTTTCACTCCAGCCCTCTCCCTGCGGGAGGGAGAGTTGTGCCACGGCTTGGGCGGTGGCCTCGGCAATCATGCGGCTCCAGGTGGGGGCGCCGATCTGGTCATTGACTATTCTGAGTTCATCGCGTTCTTTGGCCAGCCGCTGAATCGTTAATAAAAAGTTTTTGCCGTGCGTTCCATACACCCAGCTGGTGCGGAATATTAGATATGTTGCGCCAACGGCATGGATCGCCTGCTCACCTGCAAGCTTGGTCCTGCCGTACACGTTGAGCGGGTTGGGTGCGTCTTCCTCGGTATATGGAGTGTTCTTGCTTCCATCGAAAACATAATCGGTAGAGTAATGGATGATGGAGGCACTAAGTCTCTTGGCCTCTTCGGCAAGAATGCCGGGCGCCATGCCATTGATGGCCATCGCGAGATCGGACTCTTCTTCGACCTTGTCCACGGCGGTATAGGCCGCGGCGTTCACAATCAGATTCGGCTTATGCTCGCGAACCACGCGCCGGATCGAATCCGGATCGGCCAGATCCAAGCCGTGCCGGTCAAGGGCGATCACTTCCCCGAGTGTCGCGAGTGTGCGCTGCAGCTCCCAGCCTATCTGGCCGTTCTTACCCGTAAGCAGTATCCGGGTCATGGGAATAACTCGGCCCTTTTTAGGGAATGTCCAAGCTTGTCCTTGGCGGACAGTGTGGGCTCACCCTGTACCGGCCAGTTGATCGCGATGTCAGTGTCATTCCAGCTGATGCAGCGTTCGTGTTCCGGAGCCCAGTAATCTGTCGTCTTGTAAAGAAACTCGGCCACGTCCGAAAGCACCAGGAAGCCATGAGCAAAGCCAGGGGGTATCCAGGCCACTCGCTTGCTTTCTGCCGAGAGGTTAAAGCCCACCCACTTGCCGAAGTTTGGGGAATTTCTTCGGATATCTACCGCCACGTCGAAGACCTCGCCCTGTATTACTCTGACAAGCTTTCCCTGCGGCTGCTTGATCTGGTAGTGAAGTCCGCGCAGGACGTTGCGAACCGAACGCGAGTGATTGTCCTGCACGAACTCCGCCATAATGCCGACCTTTTCAAGTGCCTTCTTGTTGTAACTCTCGAAGAAGAAACCACGTTCATCACCGAAAACTACAGGCTCGAGAATTAGGACACCGGGTAGAGATGTTTCAAGGACCTTCATCAGAAGATACGTTCGCGTAGTAACCCAAGAAGGTATTGCCCATAGCCACTCTTGTTTAACGGACCGGCGAGCGCCTCGAGCTGGCTCGCGGTGATGTAGCCCATGCGATAAGCGATTTCCTCGGGACAGGCGACCTTGAGGCCCTGCCGCTTTTCGATGGTCTCGATAAAATGCGCGGCCTCAAGCAGGGACTCATGCGTGCCGGTATCGAGCCAGGCCATGCCGCGCCCCATAATCACGACATCCAGCTGACCTCGCTCGAGATAGCACTTATTCAAGTCCGTGATCTCAAGTTCACCGCGTGCGGATGGCTTCAGTGCCCGTGCCAGCATCGACACCTGATTGTCATAGAAATAAAGACCGGTCACCGCATAGCGGGATTTAGGGTTTTTCGGTTTCTCCTCAATAGAAATCGCTTTCCCGTCCTGGGTAAACTCGACGACGCCATAGCGTTCCGGATCCCGGACCGGATACGCAAATACTGTCGCGCCGGAAGATTTCTGTGCCGCGGTCTGAACGTCACGCGCGAGATCATGGCCGTAGAAGATGTTATCGCCCAAAACAAGAGCGCAGGGATCGTTGTCGAGAAAATCAGCACCAATAATAAACGCTTGGGCAATTCCCTCGGGCGCCGATTGCACGGCATAACGGATGTTCAACCCCCACCGGCTGCCGTCACCCAGCAACTGATCAAAACGGGGCGTGTCCTGGGGCGTGGAGATCACCAGGATGTCGCGTATTCCGGCAATCATCAAGGTAGACAAGGGATAGTAAATCATCGGCTTGTCATAGATTGGCAGGAGCTGCTTCGAGACCGCCTGGGTTACCGGGTACAAACGGCTGCCGGTACCGCCGGCAAGAACAATACCTTTCATATCAGTTGCCTTCCCCCGTAGTTTAAGTCAATCCATTTCCGGTACTCTCCGCTTTGCACTTGTTCGACCCAGTCCAGATGGTTCAGATACCATTTGACTGTCTCGCGTATACCCTTTGCAAAGTTTTGTTCCGGCTCCCAATCCAGCTCGCGCTGAATTTTTGAGGCATCGATAGCGTAACGCCGGTCATGGCCAGGACGGTCCTTAACAAAAGCAGTAAGTGAGGCATGGGGGATCACAGGCGAATCAGGGTGGAGTTGATCGAGCACTGCGCAAACTGTGCGAACAACCTCCAGATTTGATTTTTCGCTGTCTCCGCCGATGTTATACGTCTCGCCGACACGGCCGCGTGCCAGAACCGCGCGAATGGCCGCGCAGTGGTCTGCGACATACAGCCAGTCCCGAATATTAAGACCGTCACCATAAATAGGCAGCGGCTGTCCCTTGATGGCATTGACGATCAGCAAGGGAATCAACTTCTCTGGAAACTGATATGGTCCGTAATTATTCGAGCAGTTGGTCGTTATAATAGGCAACCCATAAGTATGATGGTAGGCGCGCACTAAATGATCCGAGGCAGCTTTGGAAGCGGCATAGGGGCTGTTCGGTGCATAGGGTGTGGATTCTGTAAAAGGCGGGTCCTCAGCACCCAAAGAACCATAAACCTCGTCTGTGGAAACATGTAAAAAGCGGAAGCTTCTTTTTTTATCCGCCGCGAGCGACTCCCAATAGGCACGCGTCGCCTCAAGCAGGTGGAAGGTGCCGTTTACGTTTGTAGTGATGAAATCCCCCGGGCCAAGAATGGAGCGGTCCACATGGCTTTCCGCGGCGAAGTTCACGATAGCCGTTGGCTGGTGCTGTAGCAGCAGCTTCCTAACAAGGCTACTATCTGCAATATCTCCCTTGACGAAAATGTGACGCGAGTCTTTTTGCAGGCTTTTTAGATTTTCCAGATTGCCGGCATAGGTCAGCTTGTCGAGATTGACCAACGCTCCGCCGGTCTGCGTAATCCAGTCCAGAACGAAATTCGAACCGATGAATCCGGCACCGCCGGTGACAAGTATGATGCTCATCATTGTTTATTTGAAATGTGTGCGGGACAACTTGTTATCGAATATGGGCATGATTTGAAGGCGCTTATATCTGATTCTCGGCGATTTTGGCTCCAGCATGCCATCTCTCACGGACAGCGCGGCAATAATTCCTCGTAGACGGCCAATGTATCCTTTACTATATTCGCGACAGAAAATTCTGCCACCGCAATCTCTCTGCCCCGCTTTCCCATGCGCTGACGCAAGGAAGAATCAAGAATCAGCTGCTTTAGAGCCTCTGCCAAGGCACGAGTATCGCGCACCGGGACAAGCAGCCCGTTTTCGCCGTGACGCGCGATCTCCCGACAGCCGGGGACATCGGTTGCAACAATAGCCCGGGCGCTCGCTGCCGCCTCTAGAAGCGTTTTGGGGATTCCTTCGCCATAACTTGTCGGCAGACATACAATGGCGGCCTGACTCAGCACCTCGGGCATGTCGGTCCGGTGTCCCCACCATTCGACAATGCCCAGCTCCTGCCAAGTCCGCAGTTCGCCTACCGTGATGTTGGCGGGGTTCGACTCATCGGGCGCACCGACCAACGCGAAACGCGCGGCGACGCCTTCCGTCTTCAGAATCCGCGCGGCTTCCACAAACTCAATCACGCCTTTCTCGCGCAACATACGGCAGGGCATGACGATGAGCGGGACACCTTTTGGTTCGGGCGATGGCACAAACCTGTTTGGATCCACGCCGGAGCCCGGGATCAGTCGCACGTGATCGCCGCGCATCCCGAGATGCTCGACCACAAAATCCCTGTCATCCACGTTCTGAACGATAATCCGGGATTTGGCTTTTCCAGCCAACCGGCGCATGCCAAAGCGGAGTATGGGACGCAGCCACCGCGCCCACGCCGCGCGTGAAGTGAACACCGAACCGCGTCCTGCGATCGCATTGATAACCGCTGGCACGCGCGCAAAGCGCGCGGCGATGCTTCCGTAGAGCACCGGCTTCAGTGCGACGTGATGCACGATGTCGGGTCGATGCAAGCGATAGACCCGGACGAGCCGCAAAACCGTGCGCAGCTCGCGCCAAGGGTTCACGCCGTGCCGTTCGATCTCAAACGGCACAAGGCGCAGCCCGTGGCGTTTGATCTCTTCGCCATGCGCGCGCACCCGCGTCACAACCGTCACCTCCGCGCCCTCGGCGTGAGCCGCGACGGCCAGGGGGAGGCGGTGCGAGCAGAAATACCAGTCCTCGGTCACGAAAAACAGCAACCGCCGCTTTTTCAAGGTTGGCCCCAATTGGTTCGCGCGCACTGCATCGAATCGCGTCGTTTCATCAGGCCGAACGCATCTGTTCGAGAACGGGCTCGTCATCTGGTCGGTTTCCCGTCAGGATGCGCCAATACGGCCCCGAGGACGAACCAGCAGATTCGTTGGTAGAACAACTCGTGCGCCTGGCAAAAAAGAACAAAACCTAGCAGCAACATTCCAAGGGATTGGATCTCCGCAAATTCCTGCCTGGACTTGAGGCAGGATGGACACGGCTGCCACGGACCACTGCCGTCGTTTTAAAATACGAAAGATCATCTCCGCATACCAGAATCCATCACGGCTCGTTCCTGCCATGCCTGAAACATGAGCACATCCCAAAGGTAATATTGCCAATTGTGCCTACCGGAAAGATGTTCGTGCCACTTTTGGCGAATAGGTTTCGGGTCAAAGAACCCGTCTCGGCGAATCCGGGCCTCATCCAGCAGCGATTCCGCCCAGTCGCGCAGTGGTCCACGCAGCCAGACGTCAATGGGAACTCCAAATCCCGTCTTCGGCCGCTCTACGAGCTCTTTCGGTACATATCGATAGAGCACCTGCCGTAGCAGCCACTTGCCCTGCCCGTTACGGATTTTCATTGAGAGCGGCACGCGCCAGGCGAACTCGACCACGTTGTGATCCAGAAGCGGAACCCTGGTTTCAAGACTGACACCCATGGCGGCGCGGTCTACCTTGACCAATATGTCATCAGGCAGATAGCTGACCAGATCGAGGTACATCATGCGCTGCGTGAAATCTGCCAGACGCGCCCACTGTGCTCGGTCCGTCAGCACGGTCGGCGGCTCTTTCGCACCTAAGACTATGGCGGCGGGATCCTTCCAGTGCGAGACCAGCCGGTGATACATGTCATCCGGACTTGCGACATCAACGATGTCCGCAAGTTTCTGCAGTGCGTCGCTCACATTACGCATGTGGTGTACACCATGGGTCGCGTCACTGACCGTGTCGACCGCATGCCGCCAACGACCCCGGCCCATGAGCCGCAACATCGACGCACTCCCCGCCCGCAAGCGCCGCGGCATCCACCCTATATTTCGCCATATGCGCCGGCCCCAGAAGTATCGGTTGTAACCGCCGAAGAGCTCGTCACCGCCATCGCCCGACAGGCTCACCGTTACATCCCGCCGTGCCAACTGGCAAACCAGAAAAGTCGGGATTTGCGACGAGTCCCCGAATGGCTCGTCATACAGCTCGGGCAGCCGCGGGATCACGGCCATCGCCTCACCAGGCGTGACATATAGCTCGGTGTGATCGGTCCGAAGATGACGCGCGACTGCCTTGGCGTGCTCGGCTTCGTTGTAGGACTCCTCTCGAAAACCGATCGTGAAGGTCTTAATTGGTCGGTCGCTCTGTGCCTGCATCAGTGCAACAACTATGGAAGAGTCGATTCCACCGGACAGGAACGCGCCTAGCGGTACATCGGCTACCATCTGGCGTCGAATCGATTGTTTCAGGCATTGTTCTAGATCATCTATTAATTGCCGCTCATCCTGCTCCGCGGCGCTCGCACAGCCAGTCTCGGCAACCTGTCTCGGCGACCAGTACGCCACGGGATTCGACGAGCGCGCAGCGCCCGGACCTGCGCCTGTCTTGATCGTCAGCACCGTGCCCGGAAGAAGCTTCTGGACATTCGTGTAGATCGAGTACGGGGTTGGCACATAGCTATACCTAAGGTACAACGCCAGCGCATCACGGTCGATCTCGCCCTGCCACTCCGGGTACGCCGTCAACGCCTTGAGCTCCGACGCGAACAGCAACGTCTCACCGACCCAACCGTAATAGAGCGGCTTTTCACCCATCCGGTCGCGAGCGAGATGCAGCACCCGTTCCATACGGTCCCACAGCGCAAAGGCGAACATTCCCGTGCAGCGCTGCACGGCGGCCTCCACGCCGAAGTGTGCGATCGCGGCCAACAAGACTTCAGTGTCGGAATGCCCGCGCCAGCCAGAGGCGGCGCCCCGTCCCTCCAGCTCGTCGCGCAATTCCTGAAAGTTATAAATCTCTCCATTGAAAGCGATTACGTACCGCTCGCAGGCGGAGCGCATCGGCTGATGACCGGTCGGCGTAAGATCGAGGATCGACAGGCGACGATGCCCCAGGGCAATACCCGCCTCCACTCCCACCCAGTGCCCGGAATCATCTGGCCCACGATGCGCCAACGCCTGCGTCATCCGGTTTACCGCGTGCGCAAGGCTCTCCTCTGGGCGCGACGCTTTCAGGTCAACAAATCCGGCAATACCGCACATCAATCCGATCCAATAGGACGTAGCACGACGTCAAAGCCATACACGAGTAGCTCGTCGTCCGGAAGCGACCGAAAAGACTTGTGCAATTTGCTTCTCGGTGTGCGCAAGCGATCCCAGCGAAGCGCGCGCTTGACCTCCACATCGAAGCCCGCTCGTTGGAAAAGTTCGAGCCACTCCCGATGACGGAGGCGGTTCGTGTAAAACCCCGAGCGAGCCATGAACTCTGATTCCCAGACACGCTCCGAGAATCGCAGGTTGTTCAGTGCACCGCCAAGGTGGTCCTGGAGATCGATGCGGTGGGAGCAGCGCCCCTGCGGTTTCAAGCACCGGCGCATCTCGTTGACCACCTCCGGCATCTCGTGCTTGCGCACGTGTTCAAGCACCGCATTCGAGAAGATGAAATCAACACTGCTGGATGGAAGTTCTCGCAGCGATGCGATGCCATGTGTCAAATAGATCGCGCCGCATCTCACCATAATCTCATCCACCGACCGCACCCCTTCCAGGGATGGCAAACTGCGGCCCTGAACCGACAGGAATCGTGCCATCGCCTCGTAGCCATCAAGATCACGACTCGCAAAGTCACCGTCGTCCAACAGATAACAGCGCGAAGCTCCGTGCGCACGGGCAATCAGTGCGGTATACAACGAGTCGCCCGGGCCAAACTCGAGCACGACGAAGTCTCTCGCCGGCCGCGACGCCGGGCCGTCGGCGCCGATCGGCTCAAAGCCGGCCAGTGCGAGATGTGTCCTGAATGTCTCGAAGCAGGCCCGCGGCTGATCCATGCGTCCATGCTCGAAGACACCGAGCTTTTTCCAGAACCGATATTGAATTGGCAGTCGCGCCAGAAACAGCTTTGCGGTCAACTTCAGCCACCAGGGGAGCGCTTCCTTTATCAGGATGCTCACGGCCATGCGCGACGATCCACCTGCGCATTCACCTCTGCGGCGTCCTGTGCAAGCTCACAGTACAGCTTCGCGTACCGCCCGGCGATAGCCTCCAGCTCGAACTGCTCGACGATACGTGCGCGGGCCAGGGCGCCGAGCGCCTGGCGGGCCTGGTTGCCGGTTTCAACCAGCGCGAACCAGCCGTCGGCCAAGGCCTTCGGATCTCTGATCGGAACGACGCGGCCGGTGTCGCCGACGATCCACGCCGAGTCGCCGACGTCCGTCACGACACAGGGCACTCCACAGGCCATCGCCTCACCCACGACGTTCGGGAAACCCTCCCCATAGGCAGAACTCAGCGTCGCCACATCGAATGCATTCAACAGTCTGGCTACATCGTCGCGACGGCCGAGGAGATACACGCGATCCCGAATTCCAGCGTTATCGATCCATCGTGCAAGTTCCTGGTTTTCCCAGGTCACGCCATCTCCGCAGAGCACAAACCGCGCCAGTGGCAACCGCGCTCCGAGAATGGATGCCGCATCGACAAAGGTCCGATGGTCCTTTTGCGGGTCAAACCGGGCAACCAGCCCAATCACGGGATGGTTCTGGCCGATACCGAGTTCGGTCCGGACAGAAATTCTGACGCCGCTGTCTGGCCTGAAACTCTCCACGTCGAACCCATTCGGAATGATCACCAGCTTGTCTCCCGCGTAACCCATCTCACGGTGAATGCGCGCGGCCGCTTCTGAGCAACAGACAATGCGCGTCGGGATCCTATGCGAGAGTCGAGCGCAGATCTTCGCAGTCCATATCGTCAGCCGTTTGCTGTGGACTGGATCCAGTTCGCTTTGTCGGATATTCCAGGCGACGGGTATGGACCCCGCGAGCTTTGCGGCCAACCCACCGATAAGATCGGCGTGGTACATCCAGGTTTGCACTATCTGCGGGCGACTTGTCCTCAGCCGGCGTATCAGCCGCGTGACCGCTCTGGGGTCCGGAACTCCGCGCCTCGCGCCGAGCGCATAAACCGGGACTCCCAACTCTCGGATCCACGCCGCCACGCTCCCCTCGTCCGTCAGCGATACAACTTCATTGGTGATGAGATCTCTGGGTAAGCGCCCAAGAAGCTTGTGCAACATCATCTCGGCGCCACCACGTTCAAGCCCGGTGATTACGTGCAGAACCTTAATCAATCAGTCCTTTGAGAACTAGCTCTGTCCGAGCTGACAAGGCCTTCGTGCTGAAGTCTTCAACAATCCTGCGTCGCGCTAGCTCCGACATCGCCTCGCGCTGCTTGTCTACCTGTTCAAGCATCTCTTTCCACTTCTCCGTCAGCTGCGCTGAATCCCGCGGCGGTACCACTAATCCTATATCTCCCACCAATACTGCTGCATCTCCAACGTCCGTAACTACACATGGCACGCCGCAGGCCATCGCCTCGCCGACGACATTAGGAAACCCCTCGCCATGCGACGGAAGTGACATTACGTCAAGCGCACTATAGACAGCTGGCATGTCATCCCTTCCATTCACCCAGATGATTCGTCTCCCTAGCCCCAGTTGTTCCGCCAGTGCAACTAACTCGACTCGACGAGTAGAAGCACCATCACCGACGCACACAAATCGGACGTCATCGCGCTCTTTAGCGAGTGCGGCAGCAGCAGCGAGAAACATGTCATGATCCTTCATCGGATCCAGCCGCGCGACCATCCCGATAAGAGGGTTCTTCTCCCCTACGCCCCATTCCAGGCGTACCCTACGCCTGCTCTCTCTGTCAGCCTTGAAATACTCCACGTCGATTCCATTAGAAATGACCACACTCGACGTTTCTGGAAATCCGCACTTTACGTAGTGATCACGCCCGGCATGGGAATTGAAGATAACGAGATCCGCCCAGTGGGACAGTAGACATTCGAGCCGCAAAGTAATGCGTGCGAGCCAATCATAGCGACCCATATCCACGATCGAATTGCGTATAGCCCACACGACCTTCGCGCCACAAAGCTTTCCGACCGCCAGCGTCAGAAGGTTCGCGACAGTCATGTACCCGACCATGATTTGCGGCCGAAATTCGCGTACCGCACGCCAGAAACGCCGCAGAAACCGTATGGTGTCCCAACGGCCTTGCTTATGCAGGTTGGCAAGATGCACATCGGGAACCGCCCGGATCAGAGAATAGAGCGCGCCACCTTCGTAGAACGTTGCCACACAGATATGAAACCTCGATTTGTCGAGGTTCTTCGTCAGTTCTATTAGTTGCCGCTCTGCGCCGCCCCCTTCGAATCGGCGGTTGACAAACATAACCCGTATCATCTGGCGCGATAGAACCAGTCACTCTTTCCGCAGTACATAAATGTAAGTAGCGGATCCCATCACGTTGGCCATCTTCTCGCGCACCTCCAGCGATAACCTAGGGAACAGGCCATAGCCGGTATAGAACAATCCACCTGCTACTACCCGTGTTACCTCAAAACCGTTCTTGCAAAACACCTTTAGCCAACGAGACTTGCTGAAGTAGTACATCTCAGACAGCGCGCTCGGGTATTCGCCGTGCGGGCCCGCTAGCAGCGTACGCTTGATCACGTACCAAACGCTTCTGTGTTGCATCTTCTCCGCTACTGACGGTACAAGGCCGCCGGGAATCGGCCGGCGCAATCCTAGACCTCGCAAGGCAACGTACGCGTAATGTGCGATGCTGGTCCAGAAACGCCACGCAGGACTCGGCAGAATGTGGATCGCAAGCCCACCAGGCTCAAGAACACGGCTGCTCTCGCGAAGCAAACGATCCAGTGCTTGGGCATGCTCAAGGACGTGCGACGAAAACACAACATCACAGCTGCAGTCCCCATACGGAATTCTTTTCCCATCGTACAACATTACGGGATGAAACTGCATTGCGCCGGGTACCGGCGACGCCACATCGAGCGACGTAACGTCATGACCCCAACTCGACAGAATTGCCGCTTGGAAACCGTCTGATCCGCCGAGCTCCAGGATACGGCGTCTGGGCTCCAGCAGATTCCGCAGTCGACTGATCTCAGCACGACGTAAGCGCCTAAGGTGCATCGTACAGCACTCATGTTCCAGCGCGTCCTCAGTCGCCAACACCAGCGCTATCTCCACGCTCGTGCATAAAAACGAACTCATTGCAGCCATGACGACCACCGCATGTCTTCAGTCGTACTATGGAGAATCCGCGTTTTCGGAAGAAATCGAAGACGGCCTCGGGCTTGGCGACCTCAAACGGGTAACCGCCCAGCCAGTCAATCATGTCGTACCACAACGACATTCCTCTTGCAGCCTTCAGCCGCCCCGTTAAAGCTCTAACTGCCAGACGTCCCAAAAACAGGTACGGCAAGTGAAATGCCGTAACGGCAAAGCGCAACGCGCGGTTGCTGTTGTATGCGCGTTTGACTTGCAACCAGTAGCGGCTAATGAAACCTTGATCGTTGTAGATCGCAACAAACAACTTTCCCGTCGGCGCAACGCTATCGGCGACATTGCCGAGCGCGCGCCACATATCTCCTGTGTGATGCGCGACTCCCCAGCAATAAACGACATCCCACTGGCCTAGCTTCGAAAGATATGTTGTGTCTAACACCGAGGCTCGCTCGATAGTCCAGCGCGGATCATCCGGAAATCGTCTGTCCTTGAGCGCTTCCGCACACGCGACCGAATCTGAGTCGTAGTCGAAAGAATGCACACGTGCACCCAGGCCCCGTGCCGCAAGCGAGAAGATCCCGCTACCGCTGCCCGCGTCGAGAAAGCACTTCCCTTCGAGGCGCTCGATCTCAAGCATTTCGCGCAACGACTGCTCTGCAGCCGAAAGCCGTTCCGAATTTATGGAGTTGAGATAGCGTTTCCAATTCTTGCCGAATGCGAAGCGCTCTGATACCTCAGTAGTGTCAAGTGGCATGTTAATATCCGCCAGAGAATCCGTACTCCGTCTCGGCGTTCCTCGTCTTGGGTCTGTATTGAATATCAAACTGATGTGGCCGGATCCGATGATGCTACCATTCGCACTCATCGAATCATCCTTGCCTTACGGCTTACGTGAGTCACGCCTCTCCTGCACAGTCGCCCTCCCCCGACCCGTTCGACCCATCGCAGCATCAATTATTTCGGCGGCTTCCCTCATGCGCTCCGCGAGACGATGGCTGCGCATTACTCGCTGGTAACCGCGTAGCGCAATCGCCTGACGTTCCTCATCGTGCTCCAAGTAGTAATGTAACTTGTCTATCAACTCATCGGCTGTTTCGTACCCTACAATTTCAGTGTCGTTCTCGAAAAAATCGCTTAAATATTCACCACCATCCGAGATCTGCATCACGCCGTTCCCGGGCAGTTCAAAGAGCCGATAACTGCCAACAGTGTATTTGCCACGATTATGAATGTTGATCCCGATCTTTGCGCGCTGGTAGAGGGGCACATATTTCTCGAATGGCACCGACCGGACCCAAGCACCCGCCTTGTATCGTAGATTGAAATAGACGTTCTTCTTTGCTGAAGTGAGACCAAATAGCTTGAATCGCCGGCCAAACGCTCTCTTGATCTCTGCAAGTAGCGGCAACTTGTTCAGATGCTGAGTGCCGATAAAGATGATATCTATGTCACGTTCATGTTCGAACAGAGTCTCCATAGTCTTAGTCGTATCACGACAGGCGTCAAACAGAGCCAGCGGCCAGAAGTCGATGTTTCTCGCCCCGCAGTAGCGCAATTTCTCGGCCATACCCATATCCCGGCTGTAGGCCGGGCTGTGATACAAAATGTGGTCGTATGCGTGCAAATACGCGAAGTCCCGGTCATAGGCCGATATCGGGCCGTCGGCGATGCGCAATACCTTGTACACGTCGATTCGGCGGAGGTAATCGGGATGGTACGGAGGGCAATTGTCGACGATGACAGCATCTGCGTGGGATTCGCGTAGGACGTTTTCGAAGTCCTCATAAAGAGCCATTAGCGCCCCATGGCGCTGGCAGTACAGGTTGTCGAGCAGCTGCGCGCGCGCATACTTCGTAGTATCCAAATACGGATCGTGGTTGAAGGGTATGAAGGTGAATCGCGCGTCCGAAGCCGCGCGAATTTCAGATTCCCAGTATCGGGCCTCGTATCCCTTTTTGTTAAACGAATAGACGATATTCATTTCAGGTCATCGAAGTCGTGCGCCGTACCTGCAGCACCAATAGCGGACTGATCATTGGTATCTCGAAAGGTTGTATGGAGCCGACGACGTTAATCATTCGCTCTGCCGCCTTTGCCAATACACTCGGCCACTGCCTCGCAAAGCTAATGAGCCCAGGCGCAACGCGTCCCGACGAATAAGCCTGCGCCTCCGCAATCTCCCCGGTTGGCACGAGTTTCAGAAGCTGTTCGCAGCTCATGATGTTAAGGTTATGAATGCGCAGATTCTCCGGATCGAAGTGACGCTGGAGACGGCCGTATATTCCGCGATAGTTTGGTACTACTATCATCGCAACGCCGCCGGGGCGTACGAGCTTGACGTGCTCGTCGACGACCGGTCGCGGATCGTCGAAGTGCTCTATCAGACCGAAACTGCTCACGATGTCAAAACTTCCTGGTTCAAAGGAGTTCGTGAAAACGTTTTCGCAACGGAGATCTGCCACGATGCCGGCCCCCTGAAACAGACGTTGAGCCGCGGCTAATCCGACCGCTGAATAATCGAGACCAGCGACCTCGGCTCCGAGCCTTAAAGCAACCCATGCCAGCAGCCTACCCGGCGCACAGCCAATCTCCAGATATCGCATGCCCGGCGCAACGTGTCGTCGCAAAATCCGCTGCAGGTTCCTCGACCCCACGTCGAACCAGGATGGCAACACATCTCGGGTGTCCACCTCCCACACACGTTCCCAGTGCTCCCGCGGAGCCTTCTCATCGTGCGATTTCACGCTTGCGTCGTTTCCTTACAGCGCAGGACAAAATTCTGGCTAGGCAACCAATCGCGATTGCGATAGCATTTAAGGACGTGGAAGAATCTCGACATTCGCCGGATCAAATCGGACTTTCTGAACCCGCGCATGCCAACCTCCCAGTAGTGCTGGCCCTCCATGTATCGCGGCGTCACGCCGTCGGGACGGTCGAAGTAGTTGAACAAGTCCATGATCATCGACAGATCAATATCTCGAAAATTCGAACGGACTCTGATCTGCGTGTACATGCCGTGAACCGGTAGGTAGATCAGGGCATATCTTCCCACGCGGGAGATCTCCCTCAAGGAAGAATCGAGATACGGCTCAGGAAGGTGCTCGAGCACATGAGAAGCGACCACGGCATCAAATTCCTTGTCCTCAAAGACGCCCATCTCATGAACGCTGCCGATAACGTCCGGATGAAACGTCTCGTCGATATCAAACGTTGTGACCTGGTAGCCTCGCCAGCGCAGCACCTGCGTGCTGAAGCCTTGTCCTGGGCCCACAATCAAGACTCGATTGACGCCTTCGAACCGCTGAAGATCGCGATACTGATAGTACGCGTTGACGAAATTCGAGAGATTGAGCTCTGCCGCCCACTTCTCGCGGTCGACCGGCATCACTGAGGGCGCCGGAATGTCAGAATTTCGCATGCTCATCGGGTTGAAGTCGATACCGACACGCCAAGACCAATACGCCGGACCGCAAACACCGTCGCCACAAGCCCTCCGGCAGCCGCCAAGGCAAACGCTGTCGCAAGGCCCAGCCCGCCATGCCCGACTGCTAAAATATATGCTCCGCCAACAAGAAGCAGATCTCTGGGCAGGGCAATGCCGAACAGTGACACCCACATCCGCTCCTGACTCTGCACCACCTGGTAAGTAGAAGTCGCCATGCCCTCCATGACCGCCGCCACCAGAAGAACCATCAGAATCGGATATGCCTCAATGAATGTATCTCCATATAATCCCAGTAACAGCTTCCCAAAGATCGCCACTACCGCTGACGCCGCGAGCAATAACGCGGCTGTGGCTGCCGTATTAGCCCAAAACACCTTCGTGTATCGCGCCTGATCCCGGCGCCCTTTCTGGTTGTTCAGCAAAGCCTGACCGACATTGTTCGTCAGGGCTGGCAGGAACAACACCAGATTCCTCAGGTTGTTCGCGGCACTGAATAATCCCACTTGCCCGTATCCACCCGGCTGTTGTGCGAGAAACACGTTCGAAAGCCAGACCGCCGGCATCGTCGACAAACCTGCAATCGCCGCGGGGACTGCAAATCTATGCAGAATCGTGCGCTCGCTTAGAGCGTCCCGGTAACGAATCACTATTCCCCATCGATCTGCCTCAGCCCGCAACGCTATATTGAACAACACCCAACGTATGACGGCGCTGGCAACAATTGCTGTGACGGCTCCCATGAAACCCCACCAGTACGTCGCGAGCACAACGCTACCTACATGCACAACACCAACGCCGATCGAAATTCGCGCCAAGCGCCGATAACCTTCGAATCCGGCCAACGCCCCCTGCTGATAACCGTTCGCTGCCGAAAACAAGATAAATCCCGCCGCAACGGCCAGCTCGTTAACAACATGGGGAGCTCTCAATACATGACTGGCAAGCCATGGTGCAGAGGACATCACGAGTATCGTCGCCACCACACCACCCACAAGCGACACGAGCGCGCACAGCCCGAGCACCCGTCCCGCACGATCTTTCTCGAGATCCCGGAATTCCGCAATATACTTAGTCGCAGTGACTCCTGTTGCTACTTGAGCGATACCCGCGGCCGCGAGCACTGTTGTGTACACAATGCTGAACTCACCAAAGCCATCAAGGCCAAGCAGATTTGCGATAACGAGATTCGCAAGAAAAGTACTTCCTTGCGTTGCTACGGCTGCAACCGCGTTCCAAAACACCCCTGCTTGGAAACGGGCGCGCAGACCTTGAGCCTGAGTAACTGCGTGAGCTGAGTTAGCCATTAATACGACCGTTGGCTGTCCGCGACCAGACGTTCACACAGGTGCGAGCCCAGAAAACCGACACCGCCGGTGACGAGGATGCGTTTACGAATCGGATTTCTCATTATTCCGCTTTAAGCGGCTTTGGCGACGTTCTGCAGAAAATCTGCGTATGCCTTGGCAATACCTTCGCGGAAACCGATCTTGGCCTGCCAGCCGAGGGCGTGTAAACGTGAAACGTCCAGCAGCTTGCGGGGTGTGCCGTCGGGCTTGGAGGTGTCAAACTCCAGATTCCCGCGGAAACCGACGACCTCGGCGATCAGCTCGGCCGCTTCGCGAATGGTGGTCTCTTTGCCGACGCCGATGTTGATGAATTCCCCAACATCGGCGGCGTTGTAACGTTCCATCAGAAATACACAGGCGTCCGCGAGATCGTCGCTGTAGAGAAATTCGCGCCGTGGCGATCCAGTACCCCAGACCACGACCTCTTTGGCGTTCTGCACTTTGGCCTCGTGCATCTTGCGGATCAGCGCCGGCAACACGTGCGAGCCCTGGAGATCGTAGTTGTCGCCCAGCCCATACAGATTGGTTGGCATGACACTCATGAAGTTGGTGCCGTACTGACGGTTATACGCATCACACATCTTGATACCGGCGATCTTGGCGATGGCATAGGGTTCGTTGGTGGGCTCTAGCAGTCCCGTCAACAGATATTCTTCTTTCATCGGCTGAGGCGCGTGCTTGGGATAGATACAGCTCGACCCTAGGAACATGAGCTTCTTCACGCCATTCTGGTGGGAGGCATGGATGATGTTCGACTCCATCATCAGGTTTTGATAGATGAAATCGGCGCGGTAGGTGTTATTGGCGTGGATGCCGCCGACCTTGGCTGCCGCCAGAAAAACATACTCAGGCCGTTCGTGCGCAAAAAACTCGCCAACTGCCCGCTGGTCGAGCAGATCGAGGTCGGCATGAGTGCGCAACAACAGATTGGAATACCCGCCGGACTGGAGACGGCGGGTGATGGCCGAACCCACCAGCCCGCGATGACCGGCGACATAAATCTTGCTGTCGGATTTCATAAACTATTCGTGATAATCGTAGGCGGAATAACCATGCCGCTTCACCAGTTCGTCGCGCTCCGCCGCTTTCAGGTCTTCGCGCACCATCTCGGCTACCAGTTCCTTGAATTTGATTTTCGGTTTCCATCCGAGTTTCTTGCGTGCCTTGGTGGCGTCGCCGAGCAGGGTTTCGACTTCGGTAGGACGGAAATAGCGCGGGTCGACCCGGACGATGGTCTGGCTCTTTTTGGGGCCATTTTTTTCACCGCCTTCAATTCGGGCAACGACGCCAACTTCCTTCAATCCCTTGCCGCGCCATTCAATCGTCATGCCCAACTCTTTAGCAACGGCGTTGACGAAATCGCGCACGCTGTATTGCTCGCCGGAGGCGATGACAAAGTCTTCCGGATTTTTCTGCTGCAGTACCAGCCACTGCGCTTCGACATAATCGCGCGCATGCCCCCAATCGCGCTTGGCGTTCATATTGCCGAGATACAGACAGTCCTGCAGCCCCAGCTTGATGCGCGCCATGCCGCGAGTGATTTTCCTAGTCACGAAGGTCTCGCCACGGACGGGCGATTCATGGTTGAAGAGAATCCCGTTGCAGGCGTACATGCCATAGGCCTCGCGGTAATTCACCGTAATCCAGTAGGCATACAGCTTGGCTACGGCGTATGGTGAGCGCGGGTAGAACGGAGTAGTTTCTCGCTGCGGGATTTCCTGCACCTTGCCGTAGAGTTCAGACGTCGAGGCCTGGTAAAAGCGCGTTTTTTTCTCCAACCCCAAGATACGGATGGCTTCCAGCAGACGCAACGCGCCCAGGGCGTCGGAATCCGCGGTATATTCCGGTTCCTCGAACGACACGGCCACATGACTTTGGGCGGCAAGATTATATATTTCAGCTGGCTGAACCTGCTGCACAATGCGTATCAGACTGCTGGAATCGGTCATATCGCCATAGTGCAGGACAAACTTGCGGCCCTTCATGTGTGGGTCCTGGTACAGATGATCGATGCGATCGGTGTTGAACAGCGAGGTCCGGCGCTTGATGCCGTGCACCTCGTAACCTTTTTTCAGCAGAAACTCGGCGAGGTAGGCCCCGTCCTGCCCGGTGATACCCGTGATAAGCGCTCTTTTTGCCATATTCATTTAGCCCGGTTGTATTTGTCTTCGAATCGCACGATATCATCCTCGCCGAGATAGCTTCCGGATTGCACCTCGACGATTTCGAGCGGTATGTTGCCTGGATTTTCCAGCCGGTGCGTTGTGCCCAGCGGAATGTAGGTGGACTGGTTTTCCGTGAGCATGAAAACCTCCTCCCCCTTCGTCACCCGCGCCGTTCCCTTGACCACTACCCAGTGC
>NZ_JBAVEJ010000204.1:0-16249 GCF_049587675.1 Sulfuricaulis sp.
ACAATAAATCACGGATATCGATCACACCGTCGGGCGCGCCGGGCGGATACAGGTCGCCATGCAACAGTTCTTGAGTCGTAGGCGCCACTCTTCCCAGGGCAATACGCTCGATCACCAGATAATCAGCAATATCGATCTTGCCATCCGGATTCCCGACTGGCGCAACATCACCATCCGGGCCCTGCAGCATAACCAGAGGCTCCTGAATGCCATCGGGATCGTCGCTGCAGTGGCCGTTGCCGCTGTTTGCGCACGGTGTGGGGTCAGCCTCGGCGAGCAGGCCCGCTTTGACCTGGTCAGGGGTGCTGCCCGGATGTTTTACGCGATACAGCGCCGCGGCGCCGGCAACATGCGGGCTCGACATGCTGGTACCGCTGAGTATGGCGGTTCCGCCGCCCATCCAGGTTGAAAGGATATTCACGCCCGGCGCCATGATCGTGACCCCGCTGCCGAAATTACTGAAGCAGGCAAAGCTGTCGTCCTGATTCTCCGTGCAGGTCGTGTACCCTTGACTGGCGTTGCTGAGCCCGCTGGGTTTGCCGTCGAAATCGGCAAGAGCCGATACTATAATCGCTGATGGATTGTTTGCCGGTGTGACATTCGCTACATCCAGCATGTCGTTGCCGGCCGAGACGGTATATACCACACCGGCCGCGACCGAGTTGCTGATAGCTGTGTTCATTGCCGTACTGGTGCACACGCAACCAAGACTCATGTTGGCGACATCGATCTCGCTGGCATGGGCGGTCACATAGTCGATGCCGGCAATGACCGAGCCGGTGGTGCCATTGCCCGTGTTGTCCAGGACTTTGACGGCCCAAAGTCGCGCGCCGGGCGCCACGCCGACCACACCGGTCCCGTTATCCAGGGCGGCGGCAATGCCGGCGACATGCGTGCCGTGCCCAAAACCGTCGTTGGCACCGCTGTCATTGTCCACACAGTGCTTGTTTACTGTTCCCACCGTGCAATTCGTATATCGATACAAATTCAGATCGGGATGAGTAAGGTCGATGCCGGTATCGAGAATGGCAATATCGGCATTGACGCGCTCATCGACGCCGTTGATTTTGGCTGTGAGGTCAATGTCGGCATTAATTCGGTCCACGCCGGTAGGAAGGGACTGTGCGTGCGCATGAAACATCTGGTTGGCTTCCACGTAGGCTACGCGTGGATCATGCTGCAATGCGGCCAGGCGTCCCGGGGGCACCACCACCGCGGCACCCTTGATGGCATAGCGGAAAGTGCGGGTGGCTCTCAGCCCGTGTGTCGCGACGAATTCGTTAGTGACGCTGTCCGGATCGACATCCGACCGATAAACGATGATATGGGTCGCGACTTCATCTTGCGGGGAAGGGGGGGCCGCCAAAGGCGGGGCACTCCAAACAAAACACGTTGTCAGTACGAGGTACCGGACAACCTGTTGGATATTGCTAAGATTCATAACCTCCAATGCCTCCCATGAACATCGTTCTTATTATTCTTGGACCACACTTTACCCCTGCGATTCTTCTTCAAAATCAGGAGAATCGGCCGAGACACTGTTGGGTTGATTCTCGAACATCATGTGCCGAGACGTCTTCCGGCCCAGGCCACTGCCGGTTTTCTTTGCCAGGAGCCGTGTCTCGATAGTTTCCCGGGCGATCCGACGCTGTAAATACTATACACAGACTCGATGTTCTTATCGATTGAGGCCCGCCCGGCAAGACTTTCACATAAATAACATACACTTGGTCACACGTGCGCTCGGCGGGAAGCGGATAAGGCTGGTCTAAGGCTTTTTCGAATGAGATCTTGATTGGCCTTGGCTTACCTGTCGCTACTGGATGGATAGCCGCATGGCCAGTGCGAGCGCGCGACGGCCATTCCCCAGATCCGGACCCAACAACTTCAGCAGTGGCTCCAGTTCGGTTGTGCGTTCACGTGGAACCGCCGTGCCATTGATCTGCAATTGTCCGTCCTTGAGTTGCCATTTCCCCTGACCGTCGAGCGCCAGCGGACCGCTGACGGTGGTTAGTTTCAGATTGGCAGCGTTACCGCCGCCGATGATTTCCAAGCGGTAATCGCCAAGCGGTTGAACACTGGAAAGACTGCTCCCGGCGTTTTGCCAGACAATTTCTCCGCTGCCCTCGATACCCTTTTGTCCGATCGAAAGCCTGGTTGTGTGTAACCGCACTTGTCCTTTGGGTGAAAGAAGGGAGGCGGGGGAGTATATCTGGCTGACGAACTGAGCTGGAAATGTGACATCGGTATCGATCCAATGCACTTGTCCAGAACCAAATTGGACTATCGTATCGATACTTGTCTCCTGCGTCTTCACCAGCCAGTGTATCTGGATGCGCCCTGTAAACAACCAGAGAGGATTGATATTCCACTCCGCGGCGCCTAGATCGTGTGGGGTGGTCTGCGGATAATAGATCACCAGCCGTCCCTTTCCGTGCCACAGGCTGCCCGAAAGAGGGTCGAGGCGAACTACCCCGTGGCTGTACTGATTCAACCCCCACGCAAACCACGCTGCCGGCATCTCGATAATGAGAAACAGCAGATAAAAGACGAGTCCAAACACGACATACAGCACTACCCGTTTCTTCACGCGCCGGCACCTCGCAGCACGAGGCGCGCATTAACTGTGCCGGCTGTCGCCTGCGGCTCGAAGGTGGCTTTTTCCACTCGCACCCCGCCTTGACTCTGAAGATTGCCGAGCCAGCTGATGAGGGCATTGAAATCCACGCCATCCAGGGTCAGGCGCGCGCCGTTGGATCCGTCCGGTTCCATGCGTGAGATACGGCTGCGAATGCCGCTGGTCGTCGCGGATTGTTCCAGCCGGGCAAGCAGATTACCGCCCGCCATCGGCGAGCGTCCGCTGGCGCGCAGCTGGTTGACCTCCATGGCCTGTACCTGCATCTGGGCCAACTGTGTTTTTTCCTGCGGTACCGCCGTGCGCAACCGGGATAGCTCTCGCTGCACCGGCAGCCACATCGAGAGATACAGAATCAGAAGAACGGCAGCGGCGCCACCGAAGTAGATAAGCTGCTCTTGCGGCGTAAGATTACGCAACCGCGTCAGCGATATTTTTTGCAGCAAGCCGCGGATCATGTTCCCGCCTTGCCGGTCTGGCCCAGGCGCAGCCGTCCTTCTATGCCGGCCGGTGTGCTGTTGGCGCCTATCACCTCGACCTGCATGCCGCGCGCGGTGAAGGCATTTTTAACCGTTTCCATGGTCTGGAAATCCGGCAGCGTGACATCCAGCGTCAAGCGGGACTCGCCGTACTGCATGCCGCGCAGTTTCAGTTGCGGGCTTGCCTGGATGACGGGCGCGATGTTTCCAAGCAGCGGCAACAAATCGGTGCCGGATGATTTTCCGCCTTTGTCCTGCATGTCGCCGATGAGCCGTTGCATTTGCAGTGCCGGATCGACCACAACCTGCGCGTCGGGAAAAGAACGTTTGAACAGGCTAGTCATCTCCTGCCGCAGATTTTCATGAGTCTTTTTCAGTTGCCACCATTCCCAGAGATTGAATCCCAGGTTGCCGACCAGCCACACCGCCAGCATGATCGCCGCGGGTCGCAAGGCAGGTGTCATGGCCTGTATTTGACTCGATGGCGCGTAAGTCCCCTGTAATAGATTCAAGGCCGGCGTGGATTCCTGATGATTCGTCCAGAAATCCTGTTTCTGCGTTTGTACCGCTAAATCCAGCTGTGTCGCCCACGCGTTCGAATCGAAACCGGATGGCGGTTGCATGACGGTCAGGCCTTGCGGCGCCACCTGCTTTTCGCGTGCTTCACGCACCGCCGTTTCCAGCATGGATGGCGGCGTGCGCACGCTGGACGCGCATACGAAACCGGAGGCTATTCCGGTGCGTACCCAGATTTCGTCCTTGTGAAATGCCGCTGACCAGGAGCCGTCGATGAGCGGAAGCGCCAACTCCGCCGGGCACAGGCTGACGGGGCGCAACCCGGCGTCGGACAGGTGTGAAATCCAGGCCTGCAGGCGCGTGCGTGCCGTGATCGCCACGGCGAGACTGGCGTCATCAAGAACGCGATAGGCAAAATGCAGCTGATCCGGCTCGCCGATCAACTGGTCTTCGAGCGCGTACGGCAGGGCCTGCTGGATTTTGGCGCGTGAACGCGTGGGCAAGGTGACGCGCGTCAGCAGCGTTTCCGAGGGCGGTGTCCAGGCGTGCACCCGTGTCATGGAGCCGACGCCGGGAATCTGATTCAGCTCCGTGACTTGGCCGTGGGGAGCTACACCCGCGCCACCGCGCAATCGCCAGTGGATGTTGCCATGGCTTTCCGGCCAACCGCGTGGCAGAAGCAGCTCCAGGGTATTTCCCTGGCGTAACCCGGCCGGCCGCAGTCCTTGCAGCATTTGCCCAAACGGGCGCACGCGGTTCGCTATTGAGGTCCGTTGCTTTGGCATCTGTTTCTTAGCCTAAAAGGGCATCGCGCATCATTATATCTTTTCGCCCGACGTCGGAGGGGAGTTTCCGGTGGAAGTAGTGGTGGGGACGGTGGTGCTTGTCGGCAGGCGCTGGCTGTGTCCGAGCACCCGAGTTCCGCCTTTTCCGCCTGGACGAACAATCAGAGACTGGGTGGTCCGCCGGTAGCGGCCAAACAGGGTATCCACGGTAACCTCGAAATAGCTGCTTTTGACGCCAAAGAAAGCCTGCGGGAGTTGTTTTCCGGCCGCCAACTCCTGAAGCTTTTGTGTTAATGAACCCGGGTCCTTATAGGGGACCTTCGACATGAGTTGTTCGATATCCGAAGCGGTGAGAGTATAAAACAGCGCGCCCAAGACTTCCTTCTTTGCGGTGTTCACGTTGATTTCCGTGGGCTGGGGCAAGACGGTGATCAACGGACGCAGTTTTTCAACAATGTCGCGAGTAAAACCGCGTACCAGACGCAACTCATCGACACTCTGCATTGGCTGATTGGCGGCGCGGTAAGGTATTTTCAATTGAAGATAGTCAATATCCTCCGCGCCGTAGGCTGACGCGTTGCTGTCGGCATCGATCCAATCGATAACCGCGTCGGTCAGGTTTGGATCCAGCGACAGAGATTGGAGCAGGTGCTGGAAGGTGCCGATATCGGGGGGGCTGGGAGTATTATTGCGCACAAGATTATTTAGATTGAAGCGCGCCTGGGCGTCAGAAATACTGCCCATGACCTGACCGCCTTCGACCGCGAGCGGCGGCATCGGTTTGGCCCAGTTTTCCGTCAAATCATCGATGCTGCTGTTATTGATGTCTTTGTCCAGAATCGTGATGGCCCATTCCTCGGCGCCGGCACGCACGACTTCGGCTTGCGCGCGATCGGATATATTCTGCGCCTGCCGCAACCAGATCTGTTGATCCAGGCTCAGGTACGCCGCCGCGGTAGCGGCGATCGCCACGACCAGCATGGCCGTGATCAGTGCGAGCCCCCGCTGATGCGAAAAATTAATGTATTGTTGAACGTCAGCCATTAACCAGAAACAAGCGAATAAATTCGCCATGTCCTTTCAGCGTCAACTTTACCTCCACCCCACGGGGAAGGATTTGACTGATCCCTGCAGCAGGCCATTCATCGAGCCAGACGCCGGCCGGCGCAAAAAAACGAACGCGAAAATCATCCACATTATCGAGCAGCGGAGATTCAAGCGGTGTGGTTTGCGGCCCCTGATCCAGTACGGGCCATACGATCCGTTTCAAGGTGCCATCGACCAGGCGATAAGCCACGCGTTGCAGGTCGCTCCGGGGACCGCTGTCGTATGTCACGACACCGCCGCGGGTGAACTCCAGGCTGGGCAAGCCGGTCGAGCGCGTGTCGGTTGGCTGACCCCGAAAGGCGGGTTGCGGAAAACCGATTGCATCGCGAACGGTGCGCTCCCGCGCCTGCGACAGGTCTTCCTCCATGCGGGTAAAAGTCAGCGACAGCGCGCGCCAGAACTCATGTTCTGATTCCAGGCGTTCGCGGTCACTCATGAACCGGGTGAGGCTGCCGTAGGCAATTGCGGAGACGAGCGCAAAAATGCCTAGCGCTACCATCAATTCGAGAAGTGTGAAACCACCAGGACGTTTCATGGGCGGAATGATTGATTCGCCAGGGTTATTGAGTATTGAGTAAGTAACCGACCAGCGTGGCCGAAGAATTCTTGCTGTCAGTTGTTCGCCGAATGGTGATCTCAATCCGCCGCATTTTTGGCTCTTGCGTAGCGGCGACCTGTTCGCGCCAAAACCATTTTTGACCGCCCATTTCCACATCACCGTTGGTTGTGTCCACGCCCGGCCAGTCTTGGCGCATCATGTGTTCGGCGAGGCGGTTTTGCGCCACCCAGAGCGCCACATCGTGTTCACGCAGTGCAGCCGTGGTATCAATGGCCTGTGCCATCGTGCGCATGATGGCGGCGAGCGCGATGGCCAGCACCGCCAGTGCCACCAACACCTCCACCAGGGTGAATCCGCGGTGCCAACTGCGCATCAGGCCTTCCCCGGCAGTAGAGGGGCTACCTGGGCCGTGATTTTACCCGTGGGCAGTCCCTGAACCTGCCAGCGGATTTCGCCGCGCTCGAACGTGATGGTAAAAGGGGGCAGTTCGCCCGTCGGCAGCAGAAGCAGACGCGGTGTCCCGGTTTCCGGTGCCCCTTCGATATCCACAGAGGATATCTCGATGCCCTGGGGTAGGGGGCGCGGACGAAGCACATCATCCTGGGGTAGCGGCTGGAATTCGTTTTTGTCATCCAAAACCTGAAAGCTGTAGCCTTGAGCTTCGAACGCCACGGCCAGCATTTTGCCCTGAAGAATGGCTTCCTCCTGTGCGGTCCGTAGCAGCAGCACCAGCCGTTTCGCCTCGTCACGCACGGCGGATTCCCGGTCTGGTTCCAGATTCACGCTGACGATGCCGAGAACGATCACGATCACGAGCATCACCACCGCAATTTCGATCAGCGTGAAACCGCGGTTGTGACCCATGTCGTTCATGGACACGTGTCAGTTGTCGAGATTCCAGGATCCGATATCGGCATTGACGCCTTCGCCTCCCGGCTGTCCATCGGCACCCAGAGAGAATATATCGATTTCACCCTGCAAACCGGGATTGAGATACTGATACTCGTTCTTCCATGGGTCTTTGGGGAGACGGTCGAGATAGCCGCTGCTTTTCCAGTTGCGCGGGATCTCGCCAGTCTCAGGCTTCTTCGCCAGCGCCTGGAGGCCCTGTTCGGTGGAAGGATAGACGCCGTTGTCCAGCCGATAGAGTTTGAGTGCACTGGTGATGGCGCGAATATCGCTTTTGGCGGCGACCACGCGGGCTTCATCCGGACGGTCCATGATCTTCGGCACGATCAGCGCCGCCAGAATGCTCAATATCACCACCACCACGAGAACCTCGATGAGGGTAAAGCCCGTCGATTTACGGCCAAAACGTGTTACATATTTCATAGACAACCTCATTTGATAAGCTGATTCATTTCAAAGATAGGAAGCAGAATGGCGACCACGATGAACAACACGATCGCGCCCATCACCAGGATGAGCAGGGGTTCGAGCAGCGCGGTGAGCGCGCGCACCCAGTTCTCGAGCTCGCGTGTCTGCGCCTCGGCGGCACGCTGCAACATCTGGTCGAGCTTGCCGGTGGCCTCGCCGCTGGCGATCAGGTGGATGACCATCGGCGGAAAAAGTTTGGTTTTGCCGAGCGCGCGCGACAGGCTGCCGCCTTCGCGCACCTGACGCAGCGCATCCTCCACGGCGGCGCGCATCGGCAGGTTGGTCACCACCTGCACGGCGGACTGCATCGCGCTGAGCAGCGGGATGCCGCTGGCGGTGAGAATACCCAGCGTGCTGGACAGCCGTGCCGCGTTGGTGCCGCGCAGCAGGCGTCCGACCAGCGGGAGCCGCAGTAACAGGTGGTGCCAGCGCAGCCGCAGATGTGGTTCGCGCAGCGCGGCACGGAAGGCGACGATGGCGGCCACGACCACAACCAGCCACCACCATCCGCCACCGCGCGCGAAATCGCTGACCGCTATCAATATGCGCGTGACCAGTGGCAGAGTCTGACCGGTATTTTCAAAAACGCGTGTTACTTGCGGCACGACATACACCAGCAGGCCGACAACGACCGCCGTTGCCACCAATGTAACCAGCGCCGGATAGATGAACGCCAGCTGCACTTTCTGTTGCAGCGACTGGCGGCTTTCAGTGTAATCCGCAAGCCGTTCGAGAACCTCATCGAGCTTCCCGGACTGTTCGCCGGCGTCCACCATGCTGCGGAAAATTTCCGGAAAAGATTCGGGAAACTGCGCCAGACCGCGCGAAAGCGACTGGCCCTCCAGGACACGGGTACGCACGCCGGCCAGTACCGACCGTGAACGCGCCGATTCCGTTTGCTCGATGAGCGCGTTGAGGCATTCCTCGATGGTCAGGCCCGCGTGAATGAGGGTGGCAAACTGGCGGGTCAGCAACGCGAGTTCGGAACCGGGTATGCCGCGGCGGAAGGAGAACGACCACTTGCTGCGCCCGGCTTCGGCGCGCTGATCGATGACATCCACGCGCAACGGTGTCAGGCCTTTCTCGCGCAGCAGGGCGCGCACCTGGCGCTCGGCGTCGCCTTCCATCACACCTTTGACAGCGTGTCCCTGCGGATTCAGTGCCTGATATTCAAAAGCCGCCATAACTACTCGCGCGTTACGCGCAACACTTCTTCGAGACTGGTGGCGCCGGCACGCACCCAGCGCAGGCCGTCGTCACGCATGTTGCGCATGCCGCGGGTACGGGCGTATTCGCGCAGTTTCCCTTCCGAGGCACCGTCATGAATCAAAGTGCGCAGGTTGTCGTCAACTGTCAGCAGCTCGTAGATGCCAGTGCGGCCCTGGTAACCGGTATTGGAGCATGCATTGCAACCGACGGGTGTGTAAATGGGAAGCGATTTGGGTTCGTTCCCGTTGGCGGTGAGCAGGCGCAACTCCGCAGCATCGGGTGCGCGCATCTGGCGGCACAGCGGGCAAAGCTTGCGCACCAGACGCTGGGCAAGCACCCCGAGCAGGCTGGAGGCCACCAGAAACGGCTCCACGCCCATGTCCACGAGACGCGTCACGGCACCAACGGCGTCATTGGTGTGCAGCGTGGCGAGCACCAGGTGCCCGGTGAGGCTGGCCTGCACGGCGATTTGCGCGGTTTCAAGATCGCGAATTTCGCCGATCATGATGATATCCGGGTCCTGGCGCAGGATGGAGCGCAAGGCGCGCGCGAATGTCAGTTCGATTTTCGCGTTGACCTGCATCTGGCCGACACCGTCGAGATCGTACTCGATGGGGTCCTCGACCGTCATGATGTTGTGTCGCGTGCTGTCGAGTTTTCCAAGCGCAGCGTAGAGCGTTGTGGTTTTGCCCGAGCCCGTCGGGCCGGTGACGAGAATGATGCCATGCGGCTGGTTGATGAGGTCCACCAGGGTCTTCAGCGTGTCATCCGCCATGCCGAGGCCCGTCAGATCGAGCCGCCCGGCCTGCTTGTCCAGCAGACGCAGAACCACGCGTTCGCCGTGGCCGGTGGGTACCGTGGAGACACGTACGTCCACCGGACGTCCCGCGAGGCGCAGCGTGATGCGACCGTCCTGCGGCATGCGCTTTTCGGCGATATCGAGACTGGCCATGATCTTGACGCGCGAAACGATCACGCCGTGCAGCGCGCGTTGCGGTTCGATGATGTCACGCAGCACGCCGTCGATGCGATAACGCACCACCGTGCGGGTTTCGAATGTCTCGATGTGTATATCGGATGCGCCTTCACGCACCGCCTGGGTGAGCAGGGCGTTGATCAACCTGACGATCGGAGCGTCGTCCTCGCTCTCCATCAAGTCCGTGGCCTGGGGGAGGTTATGCGTCAGTTCCGCGAGATCCAGGTCATCGCCGATGTCATCCACGATATCCATGGCCTGTGACATGCCGCGCTCGTAGGCGCGGTGGAGAGCGGAATCGAACATCGCCTGGGTCATTTCGCGCACGTGGATGGGCTGTCCGAGCGCCCGGTAAAGCTCCGACAGGGTAGCGCTCGACACGCCCGGCTTGGCCCAGATTTCCAGCTGTCCGTCGCGCAGGCAGGCGCTGATGACGCCGTGACGGCGCGCGAAATGATACGGCAGACGCTGGGTCCAGGCGGGATCCAGAGTTTGAAGGTCGGGCGCGTTGTCCATGGCGGCGGCCGGTGCTGGGGAAATCAGGGTGAAGCGTTATCAGATGACGGCTTCGCTTCCTTCACGTTGGGCGGGCCGAATATCTTGTCCAGGGGGATTTCATCGGAAACGCGCTCGTCTTTTTTCCCCTGAGACGGGCCAGGCGGTAACGGCTCCATCGGTTTGAAGTCGTCGAGAAGGGGCGCCGGTTCCTTGCTGATTTTCTTTTGCTCCGCCTGAATGTGCGCATAGCGGCTAGCGCTGAAACCATAACTGTCATTGGGATTGAGAACGATCATCGGACGCAGGAATACCATCAGGTTGGTCTTGGTCTTTTTTTCTTCGTGATACTTGAAAAACCAACCAAGCACGGGGATACGGCTGAGGTAGGGAACACCCTGGGTGATCTCCGTAACACTGTCTTCGATCAATCCGCCCAGGACGATGGTATTGCCGTCATCCACTACGACGGTGGTGTCGAGGGAACGCTTGTTCGTGATCAGGTCCGAAGCTTGTACACCAGTCGCTGGGGCAATGGACGAGCTTTCCTGGGAAATCAAGAGTTTTACGGTGCCACCCTCAGATATCTGCGGCTTGATCTTCAGGGTGAGACCGACGTCCTTGCGTTCAATGGTCTGAAACGGATTGACCGCGCCCGTGGCACCGCTGATGCCGGTTTGAGAGAAGCTGCCCGTCACGAACGGAACGTTCTGGCCTACCACGATTTTTGCTTCAGCATTATCCAGCGTGAGCAGATTGGGCGTGGACAGGATGTTGCCGATGCTTTTTTCCTCGAGTGCGCGAGCCAACGCCCCCAGACTGCGCACCTCGGTCCCGTCTGCTAACGTGATTTTGCTGCCGAGATACGCGAGCGTCAAACCGCCTCCTGAGCCCAGTGAGGCTCCTCCACTTGTGATCGCATCCCCCAAGGTGGTGCGCGCGGCCGGAAAATTGGTCAAGCCGCCTACGGCGCCATTACCGACTTTACCGGCCGCCGCAAATTGGACGCCGAACTGAGAAGCCTTTTCGGTAGTGACTTCAGCGATGAGGACTTCGACATAAACCTGCGCACGGCGAACGTCGAGTTTTTCGATCACGGCGCGCAGGTTGTTAAATACCGCGTCGGAGGCGCTGATGATGAGCGAATTTGTTGCCTCGTCCGCCTGGATCTGGGATGTCTCCGCCGCAGACTTGCCGCCCACGGGCGCCCGGCCCGGTACCGCCGCGGCTGAGGCGGTCTGGGCGCGCGCTTCACCCGACAACAGGCCGCGAAGAACCTCAGCCAGTTTCGTGGCCTCTGCATTGCGCAGGTAAATCACGCGCGTGTTGCCGCCGACCTTGGCCGGTACGTCCAGTTTTTCAATCAGCGCGCGCAGGTCGTTGATGGTGCCCTGATTCTCGGCGCGAACCAGCAGGCTGTTGGTGCGCAGGTCCGGCATGATGGTGACGCGATCGGCTTCGCCCACGCCTCCCACCACCGGCGCGACCGGTGTCGCTGACTGCGTTACATTGGGATACAGCCGCACGATGATTTCCGCGATATCCAGGGCCGAGGCGTTTTTCAGCGGGATGATGGCGAGTTCCGAGCCGCCGCGTTGATCGAGTATTTCGACGATATGCAGCAGGTTGCCGATGTTATCCGCGTAGTCGGTGATGATGAGCGTGTTCGCCGGCGGGTAAACGGAAAGCTGGCTGGTGGGCGCCATCAGTGGCCGCAGCAGCGGGACAATTTGCGCCGCGGAACCATGCTGTACCGTGACCACGTGTGTAATGGTTTGCTCGCCCGGGCGCGGTGTCGCCCCCGTGGTAACCTTGGCGCCCTGCTTGGCATCCCCCAGCGGAACCAGCTTGATGAACCCGCTCGCGCTGTCAATCGCGGTGTATCCCTGCGCCTTTAGCGAGGCGAGGAATATCTGATAAATGGCGTTTTTGGAGACGGGCTGGGTGGAGATGATCGTGAGCTTGCCTTTGACGCGCGGGTCGAGCAGAAAATTCTTTCCCGTGATCTGCGATACGGTTTTCACCACCGCCTGGATGTCCGCCTCCTGAAAGTTGAACATCATCTCGCCCGGCCTTAGCGTCGTGCCGGCCGCGGGCGCGGGGCGAGCGGGAGCAGGCGCGGTGGGTAACGATGGCGGCACAGAAGGTACAGGCCTTGCTCTCTGATTGTTACCGGGAGGCATGAGTGGCGATTCGGGCGCGCCGCCGGGCGGGACTGGCGGTTGCTCCGCGTCGGGTTGCGGCGCTTTCGGCTCATCGTTCTCCGAGGGTGCCTGTGCGACCCGGACCGGCTTAAGTTCCGCCGCCTGTAGAGGCGGAAAGACAAACAGGGCACCCAACATCAGCGTGCCGAGAGTTGTCGCGATGAAATGTCGGGTATCTGTCATTCTCAAGTGATCCAATTTCGCATCGTAGTGAATATTTCTGGATCAGTCTTGCGCAAACTGATAATTGAGCTGCTCGGGTTTGCCGCCACGCACGATTTCCATTTGTACTGAGCCTACATTCTGGATCTGCTGATAAAGCCGGATAGCGTCTTCGGCGGTATTGACCGGCGTTCCGTTTACGCTCTTGATCACATCACCCGCGCGCAGCCCCAGTTTTTCATACAGGCTCCCCGCCTGTATTTGCTGCATCTGAAACCCGCCGCCTTTGGACGGTACCATGGTTGCCTGACGTAAGAAGTCCGGTGTGCGCATCTGCGCCGCGAGCTGTTCGCGCTCCACTGTATAACGGTTCACCCCGGTTTCCTGAACAATATTGCCGGACGCGGCCGAAGGACGGTATGCTGCTGATTGATCCATGGGTGTTTTCTCCGCGCCTTCCAGCATCAGACTTTCCAAAACCCCGTTACGCTGGATCACGACCCGGTCCGGATACACCGCTTGTAATACTGCATCGCCGGTGACGGTCTGACCGACGCCGAAAGGTTCCTGCGGCTGTCCATTGACGGAGATCAGCGCATAACCACCACTGACCGACGCAATTACCCCGGTCAGCACCAGGTTCAGGCTGCTGATCGGCAGATTGTCGAGACGACCACCGGTCAGCTCCTGACTGACTTGGCCGAAGAGGTGTGCGGCCAGCAGAGGTTGCAATGAAAAAGTATTCTGCTGGAGAGAGGGTGGCGGCGCCTGTATCAGCGGCGTTAACGGTGGTTTGACCACCAGCCAGGTCCATTGGGCGAGGCTTGCCGTTAGCAACAGCAGGATTCCACCGTTGAGAACTCCCGGCAACCATTGTCTGACGCGGGGATTGGCAATGACCTCGACGATACTCATTTTATTAGTTTCAGTTGCTTGCGCTGGGCTGTGGATGTTTCTGGTTAACATTATAACTGGGCAGCCGGAAAAACCTAGCTATTGATCCGGCAATTGTCCTGTTGAAAGAAGAAACTTGCAGAAAAATCGATCCTGTGCCTTCGTTACCCTGTCAATGTCCCGGATCAATAACGAAAATCTTATAAATGGATTATTGAGGCGATAATGGGGCCTATCCGAAGGTCGAAGCATGGGTTTCAGGGCAGTGACTTTTCAACCCGATCCATTTCGCCTCAATAATCCGGGTATAATGCGCGGCACGCCGCCCAGGATATCCAGCTTCCCTGACCCATGGAATTACGGTCAAATACCGGCGTGAGCCGGCCTTTCGTTCATCTCAGAGTCCATACCGAGTTCTCCCTGGCGGATGGCATCGTCCGCGCGGATGATCTGGTCAAAACCGCCGCCCGTCTTGAGATGCCGGCCGTGGCCGTCACTGACCTCGCCAATCTCTTTGGCGCGGTCAAGTTTTACCAGGCCGCTTGCACGGCCGGGATCAAGCCCATCATCGGGGCGGATGTCTGGCTGGAAAATCCGGCCGACCCGCACAAGCCCCACCCGCTGACGTTGCTCTGCCAGAACATCGAGGGTTATCGCCGGCTCAGCCGGCTGCTCACGCGCGCCTACGTGGAAGGGCAACATTCCGGCCGGCCCTGCCTCAGCAAGTCCTGGTTCGATGCGCCGTTGTCAGGCCTGATCGCGTTGTCGGGTGCGCACGAGGGCGAAATCGGCCAGGCATTGCTGTCCGGCAATCCGGTGCAGGCGGACGAGCTGGCCCGCGCCTATCAGAACTGGTTCCCGGGGTGTTTTTATCTCGAGCTGCAGCGTACCGGCCAGCCATTTCAGGAAGATTACAATCACGCCGCCGTCGATCTGGCGCGCCGGATGTCGCTGCCGGTCGTGGCGACGAATCACGTGGTGTACCTGCAGCCAGCGGATTTCGATGCGCACGAGGTCAGAGTATGCATCCAGGACAGCCGTGTGCTCACCGACAGCCGTCGTCCGCGCCGCTATACCACGCAGCAATATTTCCGCAGCAGCCAGGAGATGGCCGAACTGTTCCAGGACATTCCCGAGGCCATCGACAACACCGTCGAAATCGCGCGCCGTTGCAACCTGCGTCTCGAATTCGGACGCTATTACCTTCCCGCCTATCCCGTGCCGGAGGGCATGACCATCGATGCGCTGCTGCGCCAGGAGACGCAGCAGGGGCTGGAATCGCGTTTGAAGCTCATGCCGGAGGAGGCGCGCGAAGCCGCGCGCAAGACCTACAACGAACGTCTGGAGCTGGAGCTTTCCACCATCAACAAGATGGGATTTCCCGGCTACTTCCTGATCGTGGCGGATTTCATTCAATGGGCCAAGAAAAACGGCATCCCGGTCGGACCCGGCCGCGGCAGCGGCGCCGGTTCGCTCGTGGCCTATTGCCTCGGCATTACCGAGCTCGATCCGATCAAGTACGAGCTGCTGTTCGAGCGCTTCCTCAATCCCGAACGTGTCTCGCTGCCGGACTTCGACGTGGACTTCTGCATGGAGCGGCGCGATGAAGTGATCGAATACGTGACCCAGCGCTACGGCCATGACCGGGTGGCGCAGATCATCACCCACGGCACCATGGCGGCCAAGGCCGTGGTGCGCGACGTGGGCCGCGTCATGGATCATCCCTACGGCTACGTGGACAAGATCGCCAAGCTCATTCCGTTCGAAATCGGCATGACCTTGGAGCGCGCGCTCGAGATCGAGCCGCAACTGGCGGAACGCTACAAGAAAGAAGACGACGTGCGCGATCTGATCGACACGGCGCGCGCGCTCGAAGGCCTCGCGCGCAGCGCCGGCAAGCACGCGGGCGGCGTGGTGATCGCGCCCGGGCCGCTCACCGACTTCATGCCGCTTTACTGCGAACAGGGCGGCAAGCAGACGGTGACGGGGCTCGACATGGAGGACGTCGAAAAACTCGGCCTGGTCAAGTTCGATTTTCTGGGTCTGCGCACGCTCACGATCATCGACAAGGCGGTCAAGACCATCAACGTCGAACGCGAAAAGAAAGGCGAACCGGCGCTCGTCATCGAACAACTGCCGATCGACGACCCGGCGACGTTCGCGCTGATCAAATCCGCACGCACCACCGCCATGTTCCAGCTGGAATCGCGCGGCATGAAGGATCTCATTCAGCGTCTGCAGCCGGATAACTTCGAGGAAATCGTAGCGCTGGTGGCGCTGTTCCGTCCCGGGCCGTTGCAATCCGGGATGGTGGACGATTTCATCAACCGCAAGCACGGCCGGGCGCGCATCAAGTATCCGCATCCGAGCCTCGAGCCGATTCTCAAACCCACCTACGGCGTGATCCTGTACCAGGAACAGGTGATGCAGATCGCGCAAGTACTGTCGGGTTACACGCTCGGCGGCGCCGACTTGCTGCGTCGTGCCATGGGCAAGAAGAAGCCGGAAGAAATGGCGCAGCAGCGCAGCGTGTTCGTCACGGGCGCCGAGGAACGCGGTGTGAATTCAAAACTGGCCGCCGACATTTTCGACCTGATCGAAAAATTCGCCGGCTACGGCTTCAATCGTTCGCACTCGGCGGCGTACGCGCTGATCGCCTACCAGACCGCCTGGCTCAAGGCGCATTATCCGGCGGCGTTCATGGCCGCGGTGCTGTCGTCCGACATGGACAAGACCGACAAGGTCGTGACCATGATGGCCGAATGCCGCGACATGAAACTGAACATCCTGCCGCCCGATATCAACCGCTGCGAATATCATTTCGTGCCGGTGGACGATGGCACGATTTTCT
>NZ_JBAVEJ010000205.1:0-3923 GCF_049587675.1 Sulfuricaulis sp.
CCAGTCGCTCTGGCGGGCGGGGGGTTTTCCGTAATGTTTCGGGCGCATCGGCTTGGCGGCGTCAAAGCGTGGTTGGAACGAATTCTACCCGATCTGCGTCATATCCTTGTAATGATTGTCAGTGAAGAGACTGCCGGCCTTTCCAGGAACGATGAGTGGACCAGAAACCATCGGCCCCCACGGGAAGAGGCGGTACCGGAGTTTGGCCATTCGCGGGAAGCCATGCACAATCATCAGCCAAGGGGCACAGACATGAAGCGGGTGCATGCGACATCCATGACAGCACTGGTTCTGGGGGGATTCCTGGGGCTGATGGGCATGACGGTATCGGTGGCGGAAAAGGCTGAATTTCGCGGCGCCGGCCAGTTCGTGATTCCCGGCTGGTTCAAGCACTCGTTTCTCGATCTGCCGGAGGACGTTGTCGAAGCATCACGGGAAGGCAAGCGCTTGCTGCTCTACTTCGGTCAGGACGGCTGTCCGTACTGCGCCGCGCTGTTCAACACCAATTTCAGTCAGTCGCACATCGTGGATTACACTCGCCGACACTTCGATGCGATTGAATTCAATATCTGGGGAAACCGGGAGGTGACCGACTTTGCCGGCCGCAAGCTGTCAGAGAAAGAGTTCGCTGCGAATCTGCAGGTGTGGTTCACGCCGACAATTCTGCTGATCGGTGAAAAGGGCGAGACGGTGTTGCGCATCAACGGTTATTACCCGCCGCACCAGTTTCTCGCGGCGCTGCAATACGTGGCGGAAAAACAGGAAGATCAATTAACGTTCCGTGCATACCTTGCCAAGCTTGCCCCGCCACCGGCGAAAGGCGCCCTGCATCCGGAACCGTTTTTTGCCAAGCCACCTCACGACTTGAGCAAGATGACGTCGGGGAATCCGCTTGCTGTGTTTTTTGAGCAGAAGGATTGCGCTGGCTGTGACTGGATGCACAGTGAGATGCTGGCCGATCCAGACACGCTGGAACAGATAAGACGCTTTCATGTGATCCAGCTGGACCGCTGGAGCGACACGCCGGTGGTGACGCCAGAGGGGCGCCGGACCACGGCGCGTCAATGGGCGGACGAACTCAATATCGTGTACCTGCCGAACGTAGTGATGTTCGATGCCGGGAAGGAGGTGATCCGGATCGAGGCCTTCATGAAAGGTTTTCATGTCCAGTCGGTGCTGGACTATGTCGCCTCGGGGGCTTACAAAAGGCAGCCGAGCCTGCAGCGTTTTATCCGCGAGCGTGCCGATGCCATGCGCGAGCGGGGCGTGGTGGTGGATATCTGGAAATAATTGATCCTGCTACGCACCCACGGGCGGGATGAATCCCTCCCCGCAGTTTCAGCGCTTGCCCAGGGACGTAAAAACCAGCGTCAGCCCCAGTGCGACGAAGCCGATGAAAAAAATAAGCGTCCAGGCCGGCATGCTGAGATCGAGAAAAGTCCAGGTGACTTTGGCGCAATCGCCGGTGCCTTCCAGCACCAGCTTCAGGGTTTTTGCGAGCGGAAAGTTTTCCAGCATGTAGTTGAATTCGTAGCTGCAGCCGGGCTGCTGGTCAAACGGCAGATGCTGGATCCACACGTGTCGGCCGGCGATGCCGGCCCCGGCCGCGGCAGCGAATACGGTGAGTGTACCGTAGAGACGCCGGCCCCACTTGCCGGGATTGTGCAGTCCGCCGGCCAGCAGGATCAGTCCCAAGCCGATGACGGCCAGCCGCTGCAGGATGCACAACGGGCAGGGCTCCAGATGGTCGACGTATTGAAAATAAAGCGCTGCCGCCATCAGGCCGGCGCAGATCGCGACACCGCCCAGAAAAATCACGCGTTGCGACATGTTGTTATATCAGCGTTACTCGTTGCCCGGAACAATATTAACGATCATGCCGTCGATCATCCACCGTTTCAACAGCCCCGCCGCATGCAACGCGACGTTCTGGGCGTCGATCCATTCGACTAAACCTTCGCAAATCGACGCGAACGGTTCGTACGCACGCGCGGCATCCATTGCCCAGGCCTCGTCCACGGACAGCGAGCGGAAAAAAATCTTGAGATCCTGGCGCCAGACCAGCCACGGCTCCGGCCATTCACCGGCTCTGGGTTCCTCGGGCGCCTGATCTTCCTTGATCGCCTTCCAGATGGCCGGAACATTCCAGCGCAGGTCCAGGCGGTGCACGGAAGCATGTAACGCCAGTCGCATCTCCGGCCAGGCCTCCGGAGGAATGGACGCCATGGCATCGAGGCCCACGATGGAACTGTCCGGGGCATCGAAGGCCTCCGACATGTCCCATTCCAGCGCCGCCATTTCAGCCAGATAAGGCTGGTCGCGGTACGTTTCGGCCGATGCCAGGTAGTCAGACAGACGATCGCCGAAGTAGCGGATGGAAAAGTGCGTGGAGGGATGGATTTCGAGATACGCCAACCCGAGCTGTTCAAATTCGTCGTCTCCCATCCAGGCATGCAGGACCGGATAGTTGCTGTCGAGCGCTTCGATCAGTCGCAGGCGATAGGCGTCGTAATAAATGGCCAGGCGCCTGGGCGCGCTGACTTTCGCGCTGCCAACCACGCGGTCCAGCATGCGTTCGTCGCCGCGCAGCAAAAACGACTTGAAATCGGCCTGCAGGCTTTTAAGCGGGCTCATGCCAAGGCAGTCGCCATCGCGGACAGGCGCGCGGGGGATCCCGCGATCCGGCGGGCGCGGTCGAGTTCGGCGATCAGTTCGGCCAGCGGCGGGATGTTGTCGTCACGCTCAATCATGGTCGAGACGCGCCCGAAACGGTGCACCGCCTGTGCGTAAAGCTCCCACACCGGATCGATCACCGGCTCGTCATGGGTGTCGACGATATAATCGCCGTGGTTGCGGTGTCCGGCGAGATGAAACTGCCACACCCGCTCGACCGGGATAGCGTCGAGGTAGGTGCGCGGGTCGAAGTCGTGATTGAAGCTGCTGACGTAGATATTGTTGATATCGAGCAGGATCCGGCAGTCGGCCCGTTCGACGATCTCGCGCAGGAATTCCCATTCGGTCATATCCGATTCCGGGTAGGTAACGTAGCTCGAAACATTCTCGAGCAGTATCCGGCGGCCCAGAAAATCCTGCACCTCGCTGAGGCGCGCGACCACATGGTTGATCGCCTCTTCGGTGTAGGGCAGGGGCAGCAGGTCGTGGGCGTTGATGCCGCCCACGCCCGTCCAGCACAGGTGATCGGACAGCCACGCGGGTTCGATCCGGTCGGCCAGCGCCTTGAGCTGACGGAGATATTCCCGGTCGAGCGGATCATGCGATCCGATGGAGAGCGATACGCCGTGCATCACCAGCGGGTAACGCGCGCGGATGCGTTCGAGATAGTGAATCGGCTTGCCGCCGGGGACCAGATAATTTTCGGAAATGATTTCGAACCAATCCACCGCCGGGGATTCGTTCAAAATGGTTTCGTAATGCGCGGGACGCAGCCCCAGGCCAAAACCGAGGTAAGGGCGTTCAGTGTGCGGAGCTGTGTTCGGCATCGTCGGGAAGAAAAAGCCGGGCGCATTTTACCGCGCCCGGCGTATTCGGCTTGAGAGACGTGGAGAGCGTTACTTCTTTTGCGTGTCCTTCATTTTGGTCTTGGCCGCGTCGCATTCAGCTTTGGACATGTACGTCCAGCCCTTGCCCTTGCAGCTGTTCTGTCCCTTGCAGGCGTTGTGGGCGGTCTGGCAGGCCGACTGGCCCTTGCAGGAATTCACGCCGTCGCAATGAACCTTGGCTTCGCCCATGTCCGCGGCCATGACCGGGGCGATGCCCGCGGTGGCGAACAGTCCGGCGGCGGCGGTGGCCAGGGCAAGGCCGGTGAGTTTCTTGGCAGTCATCATGATCATTGTCTCCGTTGTTTCGTTTAATGATGGTTTAGTTTAGTTACGTCCGGAAAATCCAAATAAAGGGCCTCAGTA
>NZ_JBAVEJ010000206.1:0-3022 GCF_049587675.1 Sulfuricaulis sp.
TGCACATTAAGTGCATCGGCGACTACACCGCCTCACCCACCACCAGTACGGTGCGTTTCATGATTTTGTCTCCACACAGACAGGAAAGCGCATGACGAACCGGGCGCCCTTGCCCTCGGGAGGCTGAGCCTCGAGCCGCCCGCCATTGGCTTCCACCAAAGTAAAGGCGATGGTAAGCCCGAGACCGGTACCCTGTTCTTTGGTCGTGAAAAACGGCTCGAACAGCCGCGGCATGATGTCCGCCGGCAAGCCGGGCCCGTTGTCCTCTACCGACAGAGTGACCTGCCCGTTCTCGACACTGGAGCGGAGCTTGAGAGTCGCGTCTTTCCCGTTCATGGCCTGCAACGCGTTGGTGAAGACATTGCCCCAGGCCTGCTGCAGCAGACCGGGGTCGGCCTTGATCTTCGCGTCGCCGTGATCGAACTGCCGGACTACCGTCACCAGGGGAGCGCCCGCCAGCGCCAGATCGAGCGCACGCGTCAGCGGCTGTGCGGGATCGATCACGGCAAACGACGGCTGACGGTGGCGCGACAGCTGCAGGAAGTCCTGCACCAGATTCGAGACGCGCAGGCTTTCCTCGCGGATCATGCGCGTCAGTTCTGTCCGTTTCTCCGGCGCATAATCCGGCTTGTCGAGCAGCGCCGCCGAAGTGTTGATGATGCCAATGGGATTTCGAATTTCATGCGCCAGCGCCGCTGACATTTCTCCCATGGCGGTCAGCTTGTCCTTCTGGAAACGCTGTGTCTGTTCGTCACGCGCCTCGCGCAGGCGCGCGGCCATGGCGTTGAACGCCTTGGCCAGATCGCCCAGTTCGTCGTTGGAAGTGATCGGCACATTGGCGCTGAAATTCTGGCCCGCCAGCTGCATCACGCCGTTGCGCAGATACTGGAGCGGCTGTACCACCAGGCGCGACAGCAACAGGCCGGTCAAACCGCCGATAACGATTCCCAGCAGCGAAATGAACAAGAACAGGGCGACACGGTTGGTCAGCACTTCCTGCACGCCGCGGCGCTCCAGACCGCTGAACATGATCGCCTCCACGCGTCCAGTGGGATCCACAATGGGCATGTAGAGACCGCGGTATTGACCGTTCTCGGCATCGAGGCTGTAGTAGGATTTCTTGTGCTTCTCCAGCCGCTCCAGTGCCGCCGCTGACAGATGTTTGAGGGCAATCACTTCACCCGGGGCGGAAAACAGATCGTAATAATTTTTGCCCTCGCGATAATAGAGACGCGCCTTTAATCCGCTCAGCTGCGCCATCTCGTCGGTGAAATCCTGTCCCAGCAGGCTGCCCAGCACCAGGTAGTAGTTCGGCTTGCCGTGGCGCGGGATCGGCGTGATGCCCACCGCCGCCAGCATAGTCTTCTGCTTGCGCACCACCTTGAGCACCGCTTCGGTCTGGCCGCGCGCCCACAGCGCGCTGACCTCCACGGGGATCGAGGAGTAAAGCAATTTTTTGTCCGGCGTGTAGAGCTGAATTAGGTTGATGCTCAGCTCCTGGGAAATGCGCCGCACTGGCGGCGGGATCGCCTCTTCTGGGTTGCGTTCGATATTAGCCACGTACCCTGGATCATCGGCGAGCACGCGCCCAAGCATGGTGGCATCGTTCTGATAGGCTTGGAGCCAGTTCTGGTTGGCGCGGGCAGCATCCACGATCCACTGCTCGAGGCGTTTTTCAAAACTGATCGAAACCCATTCGGCCGCCAGCCACCCGGCGACCAGCATCGGCACAATCACAATCACGGAAATCACCAGCAGTACCTTGCGCTGGAGACGGCCCAACCCGAACAGTTTTGACGGCATGAATTTCCTGAAGTGTTGTGAACTACAAATTTTGATGCTTGCCACAAAATACAAGCATAGCGCAAACCTGGAATTTTATATATCTACATGATTATAAAAGAATTAATGATCATCCCCCGTTGGCACAGCGATTGCTTTAGTACATCGCAATGATGGCGGAAACCAGTCTTTACCGAACCATCAGATATTGAAAAAACGATGTTCACCCTCTTTAAGGAGTTTTTATCTATGAAAAAGTCACTCACCGCCCTGTTCGCCCTTATGTTCGCCTTCATCTTCGGCACCGCTACGATCGCTTATGCCGAAGCTCCTGCCGCCGGCGCTGCGCCGACCGAGAAGGAAATGAAGACTGAGAAGAAGACCAAGAAAGAAAAGAAGACGAACAAGAAGCACGCCAAGAAAGAAACCAAAGAGGTGAATAAGGAAGGCGCTGCTGCCCCGGCCGCTCCGGCCCCGGCGAAGTAATTTCCCGTTTCATGCTGTAAAACAAAGCGCCCCGATTGGGGCGCTTTGTTTTTGTCTTGCTGTTTCCGACGGTCGTTATTTCTTGGCGGGAGCCGCTTTCTTCTTCGAAGACTTGGTGGCTTTTTTTCCGGCAGTTTTCAGCGCGCCATGCTTTGTCGCCGGTTTCTTTCCCTGCGCCTTGGCCGGCGTCGCTTTGAGGCGTTGCATCAGTCCGCGAATATATTCCATGCGTTCCTGCAAACGCTGGACAGCGGTTTTGGCGGCATCTGCGCCTGACTCGCCGGGCTTGAGCATGCGATAGGCCATTTCGATCACGTCTTCATCCAACGCGACAAAACGTCCCGACCGGGGTCCGGCCATTCGGCATATCTCCTCCACGTTCTGCTTGGCGCGCAGGTTTATCTCGTGTAATTGTTTCGCGCGGTCCGGACCGACCCAGCTGACGATCGTCCATTGATCTCCCGGCGCCCCCGGCTTGGCGAGATACCCTTGCCATACCTGCACCGCCGCCTGACAATCCTTCACCACGGCATCCAGCCGCGACAGCACGTCGGCACGCTGCTTCTGCCGGTCTGCTTTCCAGCGCATTACCAGTTCAATCGCTCGATCCAGGCTGTCCATTGTCATCTCCGTGTCCATTATTGGAAGAATGCGGGCATTTCCGCGGTTCGGTTCATTTATTTTGGGACAAGGTTCCGGTGCTGACAAGGTAAAAGCCAACAAAAATAAACCGCCCGTCTGCTGGCTTTATACG
>NZ_JBAVEJ010000207.1:0-1539 GCF_049587675.1 Sulfuricaulis sp.
GCGAGTGGCGGTATAGACGATCTGCGACAACGGATCGTAAACCGGTTGGCTTGAGATGGCTGACAGATCAATCGCGGTGATATCCGCGGCCTTGCCGGCGGCGAGCGAACCGGTGCGCGCCTCGATGCCCAGCGCCTTCGCGCCGTTCAGCGTCGCCATGCGCAGCGCGGTGTGCGCCGGGATCGCGGTGGCGTCACCGCTCGCGCCCTTGGCGAGCAGGGCGGCGATGCGGATTTCCTCGAGCATGTCGAGATTGTTGTTGCTGGCCGCGCCGTCGGTGCCGAGCGCCACGTTCACACCGGCTTTCACCAGCGCCTGCACCGGGCAGAAGCCGCTCGCCAGTTTGAGGTTCGATTCCGGGCAGTGAATCACGCTGACGTTGTCCTGCGCCAGCGATTCAATCTCGGCGGGCAAGAGCTGGGTCATGTGCACGGCGAGCAGACGCGGACCCAGCAGGCCCAGCTTGGCGAGGCGCGCGAGCGGGCGCATGCCGAAATGTTTCTGACCTTCGTACACCTCGTGCGCGGTTTCGTGCACGTGCATGTGAACCGGAATATCCAGCTCATCGGCGTACATGCGGATTTTTTCCAGCGGCGCATCCGATACCGTGTAGGGCGCATGCGGGGCGAAGGCGGTGGTGATGAGTTCGCTGTTGCGCAATTCATCGTGCAGCATGAGGCCCTTGTGTAGGTATTCGGCGCTGTTCTGCGCCCAGGCGCTCGGGAAATCCAGCATGATCAGCCCCACGCAGACGCGCATGCCGGCGTCCATGCATACGCGCGCCGTGACATCGGGAAAGAAATACATGTCATTGAAACAGGTGGTGCCGCTTTTCAGCATCTCGGCGATGGCCAGTTCGGTGCCGTCGTGCACGAAATCGGGGCTGACCCACTTCGCTTCCGCTGGCCAGATGTGATTATTCAGCCAGTCCATGAGCGGCAGATCATCCGCCAGCCCGCGGAACAGGCTCATGGCGGAGTGGGTGTGCGCGTTCACCAGGCCTGGGATCACGGCATGGTGCTGGAGATCGAACGTCTCCGTCGCGCGATATTTTTTGGCAGCGTCTTTCGTGGGCAGGACTTCGACGATTTTCTCGCCGTGGACGGCGATGCTGTTGTGGTCCAGCGTCTGCCCGTCGGGTTCAACGGGGATCACCCAGCGGGCATTTATTAAGGTGTCGATGGTTTGCATGGGTTGTTATTTCGGGCGTTGGGCGAACGAAGTATACCGCATTAATTTGGTAATTCTTGACGGCTAATATCCACTTTGCGACGATGCTGGCGTGCTATCAACGATTCGAGAGCGTCAGGAAAAACGACAAAACCACAGTTGTTGCCAGCACCCTTTTGGCATGGCAATTAAGCATCGAACGGGATAGCAACGCATGGCCACCAAAATCGTCTATCATTTTGAGTGGGACGAGGAGAAAGCAAGAGCCAATTTTTCCAAACATCATAAGGTGGGTTTTCGATTGGCCACTGATGCTATGAAACGAAGATACGATTTCAGCAAAGGTGTCCGAGGAAAATTCTACAATCC
>NZ_JBAVEJ010000208.1:0-4181 GCF_049587675.1 Sulfuricaulis sp.
GTTCAGTTGCTTTTCCTTCAACCTCTTTCCAGGAAAAATTCTTCCTGCTGTTGATAAATTCGGACAGCTCGAATACCAGACTATTGCCATTTGTCACATATGCACTTTTGATTTCCGTTTCCCGGCCATTCAGTAAAGCGAATGCCGCGAACATTCCCACCAGGATCATGCCCCAGAAAACAATTACTGAGATTTTGACCGAAAGGCTGGACTGCAGGTTGTCGCGTGCGTCCGCCTTCGACAGAATGGGGTTCATCTAAAACCAAGCCAACGAAAGCCCATGACCATGGGGCAAATGCCGCTCAAGCCGGCGCCGAAAAGGGCAAATCCGATGAACCAAGGGAAGAACCACAATTCCTTGCTGAACACCAGGTAACTGACGATCAGAAACGCAGCGACCGCCAAACGCAGGGCCCGCTCCGCCTCGAAATTGATCCTTGCCCGGTCTCCGGGGGATAGCGCACACTGGGAATTAACGCTATCCGGAGCACCCTGCAGACGGGAAACAAGGAGCGGTATGCGCCAATTGGTGATGCCCTCGAATATGATGACAATGATGAAACCGTAGATCACTGGACGCAGATCGAAATACAGCGCCGCCAGCAAGATAGCACCGAGAATAATGCGAAAGACGCGCTCGCTCATATGACCTCCCGACACCGGGACCAGCGCCCCGTCAAGATTGCAACTGGTTGCTCTCGCTGGCCTTCAAACTCGGAAACAATTGATCTCTTTAGTATTGGACCGTCACCGACAGGCCAGCAGGACTTACTTACAGCATAGGTCTCGCGGAACCTGCCCACACTTGCATAAACGGTAATATTCGTGCCTTGGGGAGAGAAAAGTGAGGAGATTAGTAGGATATTAGCGAGGCGCAGCAATACCTTGGCCGGCGATAATGAGCTGTATTTTATCGGGGACGGGGGAGCTTGAAACGCTCCCCTTGATAACTCAGGACGACGCCATCCGGGACAATCGCTTCAACACGCGCTCCACCCTCTATCTGGCTGCCCTTGTGGTATTCATGGTTGTTGATGAAAAGAATCCGCTGAGACTCCTGCGGAGAATAGACATGGATTGTCACCGCCATCGGAGGAATGGCGTGCTGTATTTCCGGAGGCATCTGCTGCAACAACGGAGTGTTGTCCGTTTCCAGAAGCACGGCTGGGCCGTCAGCCTCTGACGAGGGGGGGTGCTTGATGGTCGCCACCTTGCGGCGCGGTGCAGTACTGGGCTTTGGCTTTATAGAGGTGACGGGAACAGGCACCTGTGTCTGTTCCGCCAAGTCGCGAACCGGAGGCTCCCTCTTTACCGCCATGACGGGCGGCGGGGCCAAGGCCACAGGTTCGGCAGCAGGCGGCGCGGCGACGGGGGCTGCACTGGGAGACGTTACGGCAACCGCCGCCACGGAAGAAATACGACTGGCCGTGCTGTGCCAGATAATCACCGCCGCGGCCAGCAGGAATAACAGAAGAATGATGCCAATCACCAGCAGCCACCCGCCGCGCCACGGTAATGAAACATTATGCACCGGCCCGCCAGGGCGCGCGGGAGTTCCAGATTGCCGTTCCTGTTCGGACTTTCTGAGCGCATCCAGGATATATGACATGCTCAGCGCGTCTCCGCGGTTCCGGCGTCGGCCACCAGCGCGGGCGATTTGCCCGGCAGATAGTTTTGCAACTGGGCCAGGGTAATCCGTCCCGCCACGCCGTCGGGCATGAGCCGGTGTCGAACCTGAAACTCCCGGAGTTGCGCTTGCAACTCCTTGTCGAAAAGTTCGCTCGATTCCGCCGCGAGTGGCTCGCCCCGGAAGCGAGCCAGCGCGTCGCGCAACCAGATCACCGCATCGCCGCGATCGCCGAGCCGCAGCATTTCCTGTTCCGGCATCGGTGGCTTCCAAAGCAAAAGATATTTTCCGAACCAGTAACGGCCCACCTCGCTCACTGGAAATTCATGCGGCTGGCCGCCTATCACGAGAGAGACGACGTCGGCCGTCAATTCCGCCACGAGAACATGATGCTTGCGACCTGCAGCGTCCTGCAGCTCGATAACGGCGGGGCGGTTGTAGCTGCGCAGATTGTTCCATGTTCCGGTTTTGTATATGCAATGCAAACCGGCGTTCAGCGCGCGTTCGCAGCCTGTTCCGCCCACCAGCAAGGCATAATTCAAACTCCAGCGCTCGAACAGACCCTTCATCGCCGATTCGGTGTCGGTCACCAGTTCGGGATTGGCGAGCAGCGACTCAAGCGTGGCCACCGGATTGGACGGATTACCGGTGGAAACTTCGCCCACCATCCTTGCCTCCCGGGGTTCGGCAGCCGGTGCGGCAACCGCGCTATCCCCGGCGACATTGGCGGCCGGCACCGCATCGGACGAATCTGCCACGACCGCTTTGTCATCGGATGGCAGCGGGTGTCTCCAACCGGGCCACCATTGCCAGCCGGCCACGATCAGGATCGCCGTCAGCGCAGCGACAGTGGGGGTGAGCATGCGCCACGTCAGCCAACGGGAAGGCCTGGCGAATGACCCGATTTCGGCGGCGGCACGATTCACGACACCCGTATCCACGACGGTCTTCTCGCGCGTGTAGGCACCGAGCAACGAACGATCGCAGATAATGTTGATAAGCCGCGGAATACCCCCCGAGAGCGCATACACACGGCGCATCGCCGACAGGTTGAAGAGTAACGCGCGTCCACCCGCCACGCGGCAGCGATGACCGATGTAATAACAGGTTTCCTCACGGGTCAACGCGGTCAAGCGATAGCGCGCCGTGATGCGCTGCGCGAGCTGACGCAAATCCGGTTGCGCCAGCAAGCCCACCAGTTCCGGCTGGCCAATGAGGATGATTTGCAGGAGCTTCTGTTTGGTGGTTTCCAGATTGGTCAATAACCGGATTTGTTCCAGCACTTCACGGCTCAGATTCTGCGCTTCATCGATAATCAGCATCGTGCGCCGGCCGCGGGCGTGGCTCTGGAGCAAGTGGGCGTTGAGCGCGTCGATCAGCTTCTTGAGGCTTGCCTGTCCGCCGGGATGGGGCACACGCAGTTCATCGCAAATAGCAGCTACGAATTCGGCGACCGTGAGCACCGGATAGAGAATCAGCGCCACATCGACATCCTTGGGCAGCCGCTCTCCCAGCGAGCGAATGAGCAGGGTCTTGCCAGTGCCGACCTCGCCGGTCAACTGCACGAACCCCCCGCTCTCACCCAACCCATACTGCAAATGCGCCAGCGCTTCCTGGTGGCCCCGGCTCAGATAGAGATAACGCGGGTCCGGCGGGATCGAAAAGGGATTTTCATACAAGCCAAAATATTGGAGATACATGCAACGCCTCACTTCCTCAGCTGCCTGCCGTCCATACCGTTGATGAGTCTGGCATGGCGTTAACTCGGTTTGCCATCAATCATAAACAAGCTGTCGAAGACCTGGAATTTCACCACCCACGATGGCCTATACGATAACACTATTTGACCCCTCCTTGCCTGTACAGGGCAAGATTCGGCCTGCTCAGGCTAGCGCGCGGGCAAAGGTGAACTTAATTAACGCGAGAAATCACGCAATTCGGACTTTTTTCTCGTCGGATCGGCCGGTCCGCGCCGCTTGCGCCTCGCGCAAGGTACGTCGAAGCGTGAATCGTCGTGCCCGCAGTTTGTGGATATACCCAGCCACTGCGCCAAGCAGGAAAAACGGTAAACGGAAATGAAAAAGTTACAACGTGGGATGATGCGGAAGGATTATTGACGGCGTCCAGGTTCGGCGATGTCGTCCGGCGCTTTGGCGGCCTGAACGATCTTGCGCAGATCGGCCAGTTGCGTCTGCAGCGCCTTGATCGCCTCCGCTACCTCGACAGTTTCTCTGCTTGTTTCGCCTTTGACCACTCCACCGGATTTCATCTTTACTGCGCGTGATGTATCACTCATGCGAACCTCCTTGTGAAAACCCAATACAGTTATCCGACAATAGTTACATGAGTGCTTCGTTGAATCTGCTCCCTGCATCTGATGAAGCATGTAATCAGTGGTATTCAGCTAATTAAGGAGGAAAAACCGGGAAAAGACAAGTATGAAGACATTGCCTGATTCTCATCGCCGGACAACCGTTGCGAGCGCGCCGATGAACCGCCAAAAAATGGCGCTCTCTCTACGATAACTACCAGACATCGGACTGTACGATACCTG
>NZ_JBAVEJ010000209.1:0-2004 GCF_049587675.1 Sulfuricaulis sp.
TCAGCGCCGGCAACATGGATTCCATGGTCAACCGGTACACCGCCGACCGGCGCATCCGCTCGGACGACGCCTACACCCCCGGCGGCGCGGCGGGCCGGCGCCCGGACCGCTCGGTGATCGTGTACGCGCAGCGGGCGCGCGAGGCTTATGGCGACGTACCTATTATTATCGGCGGCATCGAGGCCTCGCTGCGGCGCATCGCGCATTACGATTACTGGTCCGACAAGGTGCGCCGCTCGATCCTGCTGGATGCCAAGGCCGACCTGCTGGTCTACGGCAACGCCGAGCGCCAGGTGGTCGAGATCGCGCACCGACTGGCGGCCAAGGAGCCGATTGCCAACATTACCGATATTCGCGGCACCGCCTTCGTGCGTGCGGCGCTGCCGGAGGGCTGGAGCGAAATCGATTCCACGCATCTCGACACGCCCGGCGCGTTGAATCCGCCGGTGAATCCCTATGCCACAGAAGCAGAAATGCGAAATACTTCGGCGTCGGGGCCTGCCACGAACGTCGTGCATCTGCACAAGCGTGCGCCGAAGCTGGACCGCGAGAAAACCGTCATTCGCCTGCCGGCGTTCGAAGCGGTATCGAATGATTCCATTCTCTATGCACACGCCTCGCGCGTGATGCATCTCGAAACCAATCCCGGCAACGCGCGGGCGCTGGTGCAGCGCCACGGCGACCGCGACGTGTGGCTCAATCCGCCGCCGCTGCCGCTGACTACGAAGGAAATGGACGGCGTCTACGAGCTGCCGTACCAGCGCCTGCCGCATCCGGCGTACGGCGAGGATAAGATACCGGCCTACGAAATGATCCGGTTTTCAATTGCTATTCAGCGCGGCTGCTTCGGCGGCTGCACCTTCTGCTCCATCACCGAGCACGAAGGGCGCATCATCCAGAACCGCTCCGAGGATTCGGTGATCCGCGAGATCGAAACCATTCGTGACTCCGTGCCCGGCTTCACCGGCGTGATCTCCGACCTCGGCGGGCCGACCGCGAACATGTATCGCATCGCCTGCAAATCGCGCGAGATCGAGTCGGCCTGCCGCAAGCCCTCGTGCGTGTATCCCGATATCTGCCAGAACCTCAATACCGATCACGCGCCGCTAATTCACTTGTACAAGCGTGCGCGCGAGCTGCCGGGCATCAAGAAAGTGCTGATTGGCAGCGGCGTGCGCTACGACCTCGCCATTCAGTCGCCCGCGTATGTCAAAGAACTGGTGCAACACCACGTCGGCGGATATCTCAAGATCGCGCCCGAACATTCACGCGAGGGCCCGCTCTCCAAGATGATGAAGCCCGGCATGGGCGCGTACTACAAGTTTAAGGAACTGTTCGACAAGTATTCGAAAGAGGCGGGGAAGGAGCAGTACCTGATTCCCTATTTCATCGCCGCGCATCCGGGCACGACTGACGAGGACATGCTCGAACTGGCGCTGTGGCTCAAGCAGAACGGTTTCCGCGCCGACCAGGTGCAGGCGTTCCTGCCGAGCCCGATGGCGACCGCGACCGCGATGTACCACTCCGGCAAGAACCCGCTGCGCAAGGTGACCCGTGCGAGCGAGCCGGTGTACATCCCCAAGGGCCTCAAGCAGCGCCGGCTGCACAAGGCGTTCCTGCGCTATCACGACGCCAACAACTGGCCGATGCTGCGCGCCGCGCTGCGGCGCATGCACCGTATGGACCTTATCGGCTCGGGCAAACACCAGCTGATTCCGACCTACCAGCCGGCCGGTACCGGCCAGGTTCACGAAGGACATCGCGGCAGCAAACGCTTTGCCACGCAACACACCGGCCTGCCGCGCTTCACGCCGAAGAAATCCAAGTCGTCGCGCGCCGGACAGCGACCGCACAAGACGCTGCATCCCGGCAGCCCGACCGGCAGCGGCAAGCGGCGCTAACCTACGGCTGTCATTCCCGCGAAGGCGGGGTGAGACGGGGTTTTCGTGACCACACTTAACGTGTGTTCACGCCACCGAACGGGTGCAACAGGGTTTGTTGCAC
>NZ_JBAVEJ010000210.1:0-4885 GCF_049587675.1 Sulfuricaulis sp.
CGTTAAGTGTGTTCACGAAAACTCCGCCTCACCCTACATGAAAATATTAATTTGGGACACACATGACCATTTCATCCGATCTTTTCAGGCGCGCGCAGCAACACATTCCCGGTGGGGTGAACTCGCCCGTGCGCGCTTTCAAAGGCGTGGACGGCGATCCGGTGTTTATTGCGCGCGGGCTCGGCGCGTACCTCTGGGACGAGGATGGAAACCAATACATCGATTACGTCGGCTCCTGGGGACCGATGATCCTCGGCCACGCCCATCCCAAGGTGCTGGCGGCGGTGAAGGAAACCCTGGAGCGAGGGCTTGGCTTCGGCGCGCCGACGCGCATCGAGGTGGAGATGGCGGATCTGATCTGCCGGCTCGTGCCCTCGATCGAAAAAGTGCGCATGGTCAGTTCCGGCACCGAAGCGACCATGAGCGCGATTCGCCTCGCGCGCGGCTTCACCGGCCGCGACAAGATTCTGAAGTTCGAAGGCTGTTACCACGGTCATGCCGATTCGCTGCTGGTGAAGGCCGGCTCGGGGGCGCTCACGCTCGGCGTGCCGACCTCGCCCGGCGTGCCCGCGAGTCTCGCGGAACACACGCTCACGCTCGAATACAACAATCTCGAACCGGTGCGCGATGTCTTCGTCAGGCTCGGCAAGGACATCGCCTGCGTGATCGTCGAACCGGTGGCCGGCAACATGAATTGCGTGCCGCCGGTGAAGGGCTTCCTCGAGGGTCTGCGCGAGCTGTGCACGCAGCACGGCGCGGTGCTCATCTTCGACGAAGTCATGACCGGCTTCCGCGTCGCCTTGGGCGGCGCCCAGGCGCACTACGGCATCAAGCCCGACCTGACCACGCTCGGGAAAGTCATCGGCGGCGGCCTGCCGGTCGGCGCCTTCGGCGGGCGCGCTGACATCATGGGCCGCATCGCCCCGGAAGGGCCGGTGTACCAGGCTGGAACGCTCTCCGGCAATCCGGTGTCGCTGGCAGCGGGACTGGCGACGCTCAGGGAAATTTCTCGTCCAGGCTTTTTCGAGGAACTCACGGCGAAAACATCAAGGCTCGCACGGGGGCTGGCGGAACGTGCCCAGCGCGCGGGCGTGCCCCTGGCCACCCAGTCCGTCGGTGGCATGTTCGGCATTTTCTTCACCCGCGAACCGACCGTAACGCGCTTCGCGCAGGTCATGGCCTGCGACGTCGAGCGCTTCAAAAAATTCTTTCACGGGATACTGCGGGAAGGGGTTTATCTGGCGCCGTCCGCATTTGAGGCCGGCTTCGTCTCGGCGGCGCATAGCGACGCCGATATCGCGGCGACGCTGGACAAGGCGGAGAAGGTTTTCAAGACCCTATAAAAAGAAACGGGCCGGTGGTCCGGCCCGCATGTGCACCCCGCACATCAATTCTTGCGTCAGCTCACCAGGATATTCTCGGAAGCGAACCTGACCGTGGCTACCTGCGGACGGATCGCCTCGTCGCTGAGGGCGATGTCCACGCCGAGGATGGCAACCAGATTGTCATGGTCGCGCACGCCCGGCAGTTCTTCGCGCAGGTACCCGTAATGGGTTTCGTTCATGTACACGACATTCGGCCGCGCGCCGTGCATCACTTTGTAGTCGTTCACCAGATTCACTATGTGGCTTAACATGGTTCGCTCCTTTCGCCCTTTTCGGGCCGCCCGGAATCCGTTATTGCAGTTGCGCGATTCCGTGTTTCTCTGTACCTGTAGGAGCAATACTCATGCCACACCGGGGTAACAGCTAACCTATTGTAATGGATATGAATTTTATATCGTTGACATGGACGGATTACGGCAGTCGGGGGGAACCGGGGGTGGGCGAGGGCCGGCACCTGCCGCCGCACGGCAGAAAAGCGACTGCCGCACGGGTAATTCAGACTTCGAAGGGAGGAATTGTCTCGGCGACGTCAGTGCAGACCGGCCATGTATTCCGCGACCGCCTTGATTTCCTGCTCCGACAAGCGGAAGGCGGTGCGGGTCATGGTCTCACTGTCATTGGCGCGGTTGCCGGCCTTGAAAGCCAGCAACTGTTTCTGGGTATAGGCGGTATTCTGGCCTGAGACTTTGGGGAAACGCGGCGGAATACCATGCCCCGAGGGCCCGTGACAGCTCATACAGGCGGATACGCCCATCGTGGCGTTGCCCCCACGGAAAATCTTTTGGCCCTGTTTGGCGAGCAGCGCGTCACTGGCCGCGCCGGGTTTGGCCTTGAGGCTGGCAAAGTAGGCGCCCAGGTTTTTCATGTCGGTCGCGCTGAGCGGGGCCGCCATGCCGGACATGATCGGGTCCTTGCGTGCGCCGGATTTGAAATCGGCCAGCTGCTTGGCGATGTAATCCGGGTCCTGGCCGGCCAGCTTGGGCCACGCGGGATCGGCCCCGCCATTACCATCCGGGCCGTGACAGCCCGCGCATATTCCCGCCTTGGCCTGACCGGCCGCGATATTGCCGCCAGCGTAAACCGGCGCAACAAGAACAAGCCACAGACAGACGGCGGTGGCAAAAGACAGGATGCTCTTCATAAAACCCCCATGAAAAAACGGCTGAAACCCCTGATTTCTGGATCGCACCCCGGCGCGGGCGGAAATCAAGGCGGCCTTATATACCAAGAGCCCGTCTCCCGGTCAATTTAAAGGGTCAATTTTGCGGCTTTTTTTGTTGGGTACGCACACAAAATTGCCAGGAGCAACTTTGGGCTGTCTCAACAGCGAAGGCAAGGCAGGAAAACGGTAATCGTCCAGTGGATGTTCGCCCCGCCGAGCGGCTCGCCACAGAAGGCAGGCTCAGGGTATCGAACGCAGCGAGGACGGCGAAGCGAAGAATGCGCAGCACAAAAAAAGCCCCGGAAACAAGGGGAGAGTGTCCGGGGCCGAACATGTCCCGAATGATGTCCATCCGGGACTCGCCCCGCTCAGGGAGGTGGAGCAGGGCAGGACGATATCCAAATCGTCCGCGACGATTATAGACACATTCAAAATAAAAAGGTTCGCCCTTCGATGATTTAGCTGTAAACAATTTTTTAAGTCCATCACGCAATTTTCGTGGGTGTATGTAACCGCGAAGCCGTGGCTCAGGATATTAGTGCGCTTCGTCCCAGTTTCCTCCAACGCCTACGTCCACCACCAGCGGCACGGACAACGTCACTACCTCGCTCATCAAGCGACGGATCGTATCGCGCGCGGTGTCGACCGTGTCGGCGCGGATTTCGAACACGAGTTCGTCGTGCACCTGCATGATCATGCGCACGTCGAGCCCCGACTGCGCGATCCAGCGGTCCACTGCGAGCATCGCGAGCTTGATGAGATCCGCTGCCGTGCCCTGCATCGGCGCGTTGATCGCGGCGCGCTCGGCGGCCTGACGCCGGTTCATGTTGGGAGCGTTGATCTCGGCGGTGTACAGCCGCCGTCCCATGAGCGTCTCGACATAACCCTGCTGGCGCGCGGTCTCGCGCGTGCGCTCCATGAACTCGCGCACGCCGGGGTAGCGCTTGAAGTAACGCTCGACATACTCCTGCGCCGCCACGCGCTCGATGCGCAACTGCTTCGCCAAGCCGAAAGCCGACATGCCGTAAATGAGACCGAAGTTGATCGCCTTGGCCGCGCGGCGCATGTCATCGCTCACGGATTCGGGTGTGACGCCGAAAACCTCCGCCGCGGTGGCGCGATGCACGTCCATGTTTTCGGCAAACGCGTGGATGAGCCCCTTGTCGCCCGAGAGGTGCGCCATGATGCGCAGCTCGATCTGCGAATAGTCCGCGGACATGATTCGGTAACCGGGCGCGGCGATGAACGCCTGGCGGATGCGCCGGCCTTCGGCGGTGCGCACCGGGATGTTCTGAAGGTTCGGGTCGGTCGAGGACAACCGTCCGGTTGCCGCCACGGCCTGGTGATACGAGGTGTGCACGCGCCCGGTCTTCGGGTCCAGCATCTCGGGAAGCTTGTCGGTGTAGGTGGACTTGAGCTTGGCCAGGCCGCGATAGTCGAGGATCAGCTGCGGCAGCGGGTAATCGAGCGCCAGTTCCTGCAGCACCTCCTCGGCCGTGGACGGCTGGCCGGTGGGCGTTTTCTTGAGCACCGGCAGCTTGTGCTTGTCGTAAAGGATTTCCTGTATCTGCTTGGGCGATCCCATGTTGAACGGCTGTCCGGCAAGGCTATGCGCTTCACGCTCGAGCTCGAGCAGGCGCTGGGCCAGCTCGCCGCTCTGCGTCTTCAGCATCGCGACGTCGATCAGCACGCCATGGCGTTCCATGCGCGCCAGCACCGGCACCAGCGGCATCTCGATCTCGTCGAAAAGTTTCACCAGTGTCGGCGTTTCGTTCAATCGCGGCCACAGATGTTCGTGCAACCGGAAAGTGATATCGGCGTCCTCGGCGGCGTAGTTCGTCGCCTGTTCCAGCGGCACCTCGCTGAAGTTGATCTGATGCTTGCCCTTCCCGGCGACCTCTTCGTATTTGACCGTCTTGTAGCCGAGGTACTTGAGCGCGAGCGAGTCCATGTCGTGGCGCGAGGCGGTCGAATCCAGCACGTAGGATTCGAGCATGGTGTCGTAGCGCATCCCGGCCATCCCGATGCCGTAGTTGGCGAGCACGCTCATATCGTATTTGAAGTTTTGTCCGATCTTGGGACGCGCGGCGTCTTCGAGCAGCGGTTTGAGTTTGGCGAGCACAGCGTCGCGCGCGAGCTGCGCCGGCGCGCCGGGATACTGGTGCGCCAGCGGCACGTAGGCGCCCGCGCCGGCACGGTCGGTGAAGGACACGCCCACGATCTCGGCCTGCAAGGCATCGAGGCTGGTGGTCTCGGTATCGAAGGCAAAGAGTTCCGATTTCCCGAGCCGCGCCAGCCAGCGGTCGAGCGCCGCCATGTCGGTGACCATCTCATAGGC
>NZ_JBAVEJ010000211.1:0-24842 GCF_049587675.1 Sulfuricaulis sp.
CATCCCCACTTCGTGGGGGGCGCCCCGGAGCGTCGGCCGAGGGACCCGCGCAGCGGGATCGGCCAGCGAAGGGGACGCCAGCGACCGCATGCGGGGCACCTGCATCCCGCGCAGCGGTCGCATCCCCAGAGGGGCCCCTGCTCCGTGCTGCGTGGTCGCCATCTCCCTGCTCATGCCGCCGCGACCTCCTGTTCCCGGCGCAGCATCTCACCAGCCAGGGCGAGATAGGCCTGCGCGCCTTTTGATTGCATGTCATAGGCGATCACGGGTTTGCCATGCGACGGCGCCTCGGCAAGCCGGATGTTGCGCGGAATGATGGTGCGGTAAAGCTTATCGCCGAAATGTTGTTTCAGCTGCGCCGAGACCTCGTTGTCAAGATTGTTGCGCGGGTCGTACATGGTGCGCAACAGCCCCTCGATTTCGAGTTGCGGATTAAGCGTTTCGCGGATCTTGCGGATGGTGTTAAGCAGCGCCGTGAGCCCCTCGAGCGCATAGTATTCGCACTGCATTGGAATCATTACCGACTGCGCCGCGACCAGCGCGTTCACCGTGAGCAGGTTCAGCGCCGGCGGACAATCGATGAAAATATAATCGTACTGCGAGCGTACGTTCTCGATCGCGCTGCGCAAACGCCGCTCGCGCCGGTCGAGCTCGATGAGTTCCACCTCGGCGCCCGAGAGCCGGCTGTTGGCCGGCACCAGGTCGTAACCGGCCTCGACCGGCACCCGCGCAACCTCGATCGGCTGCAAACCGAGGAGCACGTCGTAGGTGGTGACGGGATGCTCTTCCTTATTGATGCCACTGCCCATGGTGGCGTTTCCTTGTGGATCGATGTCGATCAGCATCACGCGCCGGCGCGTCCTGACGAGCGAGGCGGCGAGGTTGATGCTCGTCGTGGTCTTGCCGACACCGCCTTTCTGATTGGTGATTGCTACGATCTTGCCCATCGGGCAGATGCTCCTTCCCGTCAATTCGTCGGCGCCAGGATGACCACATGCCGCGCGGCATCGAGGCCCGGTATCCGCAGTGACTTCACTTCCGATCGGTAACCGTCGGTAACCGCCGCCAGCTCTTCCTGCGGAAACACGCCCTTCATGACCAGGAACCGGCCGTGCGGCGCGCACAGGTGGCGACTCGCGGCCAGCATATCAGGAATGGACGCGAACGCGCGAGCAATCAGCGTATCGAATTTTGTCTCCGGATGGAATTTCTCCACGCGTTCCTGCTGGACAACGACGTTTTTCAGGCCCAGTTCATGCAAGGCCTGTGTGGCAAAGCGTGTCTTTTTGGCATTGCTGTCGAGCAAGGTAAATTCGAGATCCGGGCGGGCCAGTGCCAGCGGGATTCCGGGCAAACCGGCTCCCGTGCCGATATCCAGCACCCGAGGCCCTTGCAGGTATGGCAGCACCGTCAGGCTGTCGAGCAGGTGCCGTGGCACCATTTGCTCCGGGTCGCGTACCGCCGTGAGATTGTAGGCACGGTTCCACTTCTCGAGGAGTTCCAGGAAGTTCAACAGTTTTTTCTGTACCGGGGCGGCGAGATCGAGCCCCATCTCGCGCAGGCCTTGCTGCAACAGTTTTTCTAGCGTCATGTGGCTCCGGTACTTGCTTTCAACATTGATTTTCGGCCCTGGTCACGCAATTTAAGCCTTTCATCCCCTTGGCGCTATCCGTGCCCCGAATGCTGGACTAAGCTCGCAGAAGACAGGCCTCGCATGAACACATCCATGATATCGAAGTTCCCGGCACTCTTTTTCAGTGTCTTGTGGATTTCTATTTCCGACGCCGCCGAGAACAACCCGCCGGAATCCACGTACAGTCCCGCCGCGGAAGCCGCCCCGGCCTTGGCGCGCGCGCCAGTGCTGATTGCCGGCAGTGTCACACGCGCGCTGTTCACCCGCCAGGTAAAAGATCTCGAGCCGGTGGATACCGTTTCAGTCCTCACTAACGACATAACCCGCATCACCTATTTCACGGAAATCCACAGCATGGCCGGGCAAACCATCACGCATCGGTGGGAATATAATGGCAAGATTTTGCTGGAAAAAAAACATGAGGTGGGTTCATCGCGCTGGCGGGCGTATACGAGCAAAAAACTCGACCCCACGATGCTCGGCGAATGGAAAGCTTCCGTGGTGGATGCCGCCGGCGGCACGCTCAGCGTGAACACCTTCACGTATATGAGGAAATCCAAAACTGGCGCGGCGCCAGTTTCAACGGCGCCGAACTAACCGGGGTTTGCAGACGGCGCGCCTCAGGCGCCATGCAAAAACCACCACAGCACGAGGCTGGAGAAAAGCGCCAAGGCAGTAATCACGCCGCCCCAGAGACGTGGCTTGGCGCTGACCATTTTATCCAGATGGTAATGGGGCATATCGAGCGGCTTGGTCAGCTGACGCGTAGAGACCCAGCGGTTGGCGGATTCGGACCAATCCTTGAGCTTGCCGACTTTAAACAGCGACATCAGACCAACCACGATGGCCAGGATGGCGCCCAGCAGAATTATCATTATCAAGGTGACCCAAATGACCTCCCACACAACGGCCGACAGTTTCACGCCGCTGTAGAGTAGCGCGAGCAAGCTGCCGCCGTCCGCAACACTCACCCCGGAGATGAAAATCGTCCCCTTGATCAGGATCAGCGCGGCGCTCGCCAGCATGATCGCGCCGAGTGCGCGAGGATAGCGCAGCATGGTGCGATCAGCCTGGCGCGGTATCGCGAGCGGCTTGGTCATCCGGCGCGTGGAAATCCAGCGATTGGAAATCTTTAACAGATCTCCCAAGCGCTGCGGTGCCGCGATCATCAGGACACCAATTAAAAAGGCGAAGAGATTACCGAAGATGAGAAACAGGATCAGGTAGTACAGCGTGCTGCCCGGGGAAATCGACACGTGTTGCCTCCTGTGTTTTCGCTGGTGACTTGCGCCACCGTCTTCACCATTTTAGCCGTTGGAAACGGGTGCGAAGGAATTTGCAACGTGCGCACCGGCACTCTGGCAGCTAGGCGCGCCAGCGGCGCAGATGCACGAGCAGTAACGAAATTGCCGCGGGTGTCACACCCGAGAGGCGCCCGGCCTGACCCAGGGTGGTAGGCCGGTGCGACACCAGCTTCTGGCGCACTTCGACCGAGAGCCCGCGCACACGGTGATAGTCGAAATCCTGCGGCAGTATCGTCTCTTCGTGGTGCCGGTGCAACGCGATTTCCTCCTGCTGGCGTTCGATATAGCCGGCGTATTTGGCCTGAATTTCGAGCTGGTCTGCCGTCTCGGCATCGACCGCCGCCGCGCCAGCACCGGGCAGGGACATAAGCGCCGCGTAGGAAACCTCCGATCGGCGCAGCAGTTCCATCAGGCTGGCGGCACGGGCGAGCGGCTGGCCGATGACACGGAGCGCATCTTCCTGGGGCAGCGACTCCGGATGCACCCAGGTTTTCTTCAGCCGCTCCTGTTCGCGACATATCGTTTCAGACTTTTCGCTGAAACGGGTCCAGCGTGATTCATCCACGAGCCCGAGGCTCCGGCCGATCCCAGTCAATCTCAAATCGGCGTTGTCCTCGCGCAGTGACAGCCGGTATTCGGCGCGCGAGGTGAACATGCGGTAGGGCTCGGTGACGCCGCGGGTGATGAGGTCGTCGGTCATCACGCCAAGATAGGCCTGGTCGCGCCGCGGCCACCACGATTCTTTTTCCTGCACCTGGCGCGCGGCATTGATGCCGGCGATAAGGCCCTGCGCCGCCGCTTCTTCGTAACCGGTGGTGCCGTTGATCTGGCCGGCGAAGAACAGCCCCGGCAGCGCCTTGGTTTCAAGCGTCGGTTTCAGGTCGCGCGGATCGAAATAATCGTACTCGATGGCATAGCCGGGACGCGTGATGACGGCGTTCTCGAAACCCTGGATCGAGCGCACCAGGTCCCATTGCACGTCGAAGGGCAGACTGGTGGAGATGCCGTTCGGATAAACCTCGTGCGTGTTCAGTCCTTCGGGTTCGACGAAGATCTGGTGTCGATCCTTGTCGGCGAAACGCATCACCTTGTCCTCGACTGAGGGACAGTAACGCGGGCCCACGCCTTCGATCACCCCGGTGTACATCGGCGAGCGGTCGAAACCGGCGCGGATGATTTCATGCGTGAGCTCGTTCGTGTAGGTGATGTGGCATGACACTTGGCGCGGGTGCTCGGCACGCGAGCCCATGAACGAAAACACCGGTGTCGGCTCGTCGCCCGGCTGTGCCGCGAGCGTCGAGTAATCGATCGTGCGTCCATCGAGGCGCGGCGGCGTGCCGGTCTTCAGGCGGCCGACGCGGAATGGCAGTTCACGCAGGCGCGCGGCCAGCGCGTTCGACGGCGGATCGCCGGCGCGTCCGCCCTGATAGTTCGAAAGACCGATATGAATCCGGCCGCCCAGAAAAGTGCCGGTGGTCAGCACCACGGCGCGCGCGCGGAATTCAATGCCCATCGCCGTCACCACACCGGCGATGCGGTCACCTTCGACGATCAGATCATCGACGCTTTGCTGAAATATTGTGAGGCCATTCTGGTTTTCCAGAAACGCGCGCACCGCGGCCTTGTAGAGCACGCGGTCCGCCTGCGCGCGCGTGGCGCGCACCGCCGGGCCCTTGCGAGCGTTGAGAATGCGGAATTGGATTCCGGCGCGATCGGCGGCCCGCGCCATGATCCCGCCCAAGGCGTCGATTTCCTTCACCAGATGTCCCTTGCCGATGCCGCCGATCGCCGGGTTGCAGGACATCTGGCCGATGGTCTCAATGTTCTGCGTCAGTAGCAGGGTTTTCGCGCCCAGGCGCGCGGCAGCCGCGGCGGCTTCGGTGCCGGCATGGCCGCCACCGATCACGATGACGTCATGGATTTCGGGATGCTGCATGGGATCAAGGCTTGGCTAGAGGGCGCGACATCATAGCAAGGATGCACGGAGCCGCCTATGCGCGCAATGGCTTCAGGAGGGTTTGGTATTGAAAATGGTCCAGTAGTAATCCAGCTCCTGCACCACCTGGCGGAACTTGTCGAAGTCGACGGGTTTGGCGATGTAGCTGTTGACGTAGTGGCGGTAGGCCTCATGCACATCGCGCTGGTCGGTTGAGCTTGTCAGGACCACCACCGGAATGTCTTTCAGCTTCACGTCTTCCTTCACGGTCTTCAGGATCTCGAGTCCGTCGATTTTGGGCAGCTTGAGATCGAGCAGGATCATGTCCGGGCGCGGGCTTTTTATGGGATCCTGATAGTCCCCGCGGCGGTATAGGTAATCGAGCGCCTGCTCGCCATCACTCACGACATGGACCGGGTTGGCGAGCCGGTCTTCCTTGAAAGCACGCAGGATAAGCTTGACGTGCGCGTCGTTGTCCTCCACCAGCAGGATACGGATCGGTTGTTTATTATGTGTGCCGGATTGGTCCATCTCTTCATCCCTGCAAATGGATATCCCTGGTAGAAACCTGAGCGCCTTGTTTAACCATAACGGATTCCGGCAGCGCTATCCAGAAGGTGCTTCCTTGACCGGGCTCGGATTCCGCGGTGAGATGCCCTCCGTGGGATTCGATGATCCGGCGTGAAATCGTCAGCCCGACGCCGGTTCCGTCGGTATGGCTGTCGAGGCGCTGAAACAGCTCGAAAATGCGCTCCTGGTACTCCTTCTTGAAGCCGATGCCGTTGTCGCGCACGTACAGGCGGAACCATTCCCCCTCGTGACGCCAGCCAATCTCAATCTCCGGCGGTACCCCGGGGCGGTGGTACTTGAGGGCGTTGTCCACCAGGTTTTGCAATACCTCGCCCAGGCGCACCGGGTCTACCCACAGCCGCGGGATGTCAGGGGCAATGCGTATCGTGGCGTGCTTCTGCTTGATTTGCCGGGCGCAACGCGCCCGCAGCTCATCCAGCAGCGCATTGATATCCACCTCTCGGGCCTCGCCGGCAACGTGTCCGAGGCGCGCGAGTTGCAGCAGATTCTCGATCAGGCCCTGCATGTCTGCAACGGCCTTTTTTATTTCAACAATCGAGTCGGCCGCTGCCTCGCCATCCAGTTTGGCGATGTCTTTTTCCACCAGGCTGGCGAAACCGCCAATGGTGATGAGCGGGCTCTTGAGATCGTGCGAGATGGTGTAGACGAAATTTTCCATCTCGACATTGGCCGCGGTGAGTTCGGCCAGCAAGCGCTCGCGCTCGGCTTCGGCGTGTTTGCGCTCGGTGATGTCATACAACACCACCAAGTGGACGCCCTCAAATGACTTGCCAATGGGAGAAGCGCTCACCAGAACGGTTTTCACCGTTCCGTCCTTGGACCGCACGTTGAGCTCGATGGGCGTGAATGCCATGTTATCCCGTCGCGCTTTATCAAGCGTGGCTTGCCAGGTGTCCGCCACCCACTGCCGGTATTCAGGATCCGGGTAGGCCTTGGGCCACCAGTCGGCGAGCGTCGGGATATCCTCACGGGTATAACCAAAAGTCCCGGTAAAGGCCGGGTTCAGAAAGGTGATGTTCTGATGCTCGTCGTTCAAGGCCTGCGGCACCGGCGAGGCATTAACGATCGCGTGCAACTGCATGACGCTGGCTTCTTTCAATTCCTCCACCCGCCGGCGCTCCGTGATGTCTTCACCGATGCTGGCCGTGCTCAAGACCTGGCCTCGCGGGTCGCGAAACACGGTATTGTTCCAGGCAATCAAGCGCCGCTCGCCGCTGCGGGTGATGATTTCGTTCTCGTAATAGATCGGAGCGCTACCGGCAGCAATGATCTCCAGAAAAACCGATTTTTTTACTTGGTCACGGATGTCGGGCGGCAGGAAAATATCGAACCAGCTGCGGTGCAATATCTCCTCGCGTTGCCAACCCGTGAGCCTGAGCAGGAAATCGTTGCACAGGATGATGTTGCCCTCGTGATCCAGCATGACAGCGATCAATTCCAAGTTCTCCAGCAGCGCGCGAAAGCGCTGCTCGGTTTGTTCCAGCGCCTGCTGGGCGCGCTTGCGCGCCGTGATGTCGGTGATGGTGCCGACCATGCGCCGCGGCCGGCCGGCCGCATCGCGCTCGACCACCTTCCCGCGCGACTGAATCCACACCCAGTCGCCGTTTTTGTGGCGCATGCGGTATTCCGGTTCGTAGGCGCGCGCGGGATCGTCGAAATGTGCTTGCTGAGCCGCCCGCGCCCGCGGCTGATCCTCGGGGTGCAGACGCTGATACCAGGTTTCAAAGGAATCGGCCAATTCGTCGTCGGCATAGCCGAGTATCGCCTTCCACCGCGGGCTGAAATGCGCCGTGTTGGCTTGCACGCCCCAGTCCCACAGCCCGTCGCTGGACGCCTCGAGCGCAAGCTTCAGGCGTTCTTCGCTCTTCGCCAACGCGTGAGTGGCGGCATCGAGTTCCTGCGTACGCTGTCGCAAGCGCGCCGCTTCGCGCTGGCGTTGCAACGCCACGAATACGAGCAGGGAAAGTAGCATGGCCCCCACGGCGAGAATGATAGCGAACTCTGTCGCCAGGCGTTGCTGGTGCCGGTACACGTCTGCGAGATCGATGCGCAAACGCAGCGTGGCTTCGCCCCGGTAGGAATAGCTGATGGGTTGTTCTAGCGTGAGAGCGTGCTCGACATTGCCCGGACGCTGGTAAGTTGCCAGCACGAAACCGTTGGCGGAAACCAGCTGCAGGTGTGCGATGCTGCTATTCGTCTTGCCCCAGTCGCGCAGCAGACGTTCGATATCCTGGTACCGCCCGGCTTGCAATTCGACCGAAATAAACGCGGCAAGCACATGTAGCTCGCGCCCGGATGACTCACGCGTAAGCTTCAGGTCTTCATCGAAATTTTGACGCAGGCTCATCCACGATGCCGTGCCCAACAGCAGCAGCACGGTCGCCAACGCGAACCAGGGCCAATGTGCGACGAAGCGTGGCGTGGCTCTCATGAGTGTTCAGCGCGGGCCAGAAGCCGTGTTGCCCACAATGGCGCGCAGGCTGTCGTAGTCCTTGTCCTGCGCGGGTACCAGTGCGGTCATGTCCTCATGTATGGCATTCATGATTACTTTTCCTTCCGCGGTGTCCTTCAGTTGCCATAGCGCACGTCGCAACGTGTCGGTCAGCGCGGCGGGAAGCTTGGCGCTGGCGACAAAAACATGATCGGCAACCGGCGGCATCGTGGCCAGCACGCGCAAACCCTTGGGCGCGAGCTCCTTAAACACCTCCTGCTTCACCGCCCCGGCATCGTAATCGCCCGCGAGCACGGCGAGCGCCACGTTTTTGTGCGCTCCCAGAAATGCGTGGTGGGCCAAAGCGCTCTCCGGGACGCCCGCCTGTTGCAGCAGGCGCTGAGGAATCACGTGGCTCATGGTGGAGTCGGGGTCGCCGTAGGCGAAGCGCTTGCCCTTCAGGTCCGCCAGCGTCAGCAACGGGCTGTCCTGGCGTACGATAATCACACCGCGCAGATACGGCTGTCCGCCAACCTCCTGGCGCGCGAGCAGCGGTTTGTTGCCGTGGCGGGTCACCAGTTTCACGTAGGACACCGGCCCCATGTATGCGATGTCGACGCTACCCGTGCCAATGGCGTCGATGTGATGTTCGTAGTCGCGGCCGACGCGCACCGTGACGGGCCGGCCGGTGACATGCGCCAGATGCTCAGCAAGCGGTGTGAAGCGCGTCATGATTTCCGCCGAAGGCAGATAGGGATGAACCGCAAGGATCAGCGGTTGTGTTGACGCCGCGCCGGCTAGCGACGCGAGGCACGCCAATAAAGCCGCAACCAGCCATGAGCTAATCCGATGCATGTTTCCTCTCCTCGGGGCGGGCTGTGGGTCCGGGACCCGTCGCTTTGCCAAACCATCATTAAGGACGACGGGGCGCAGCGGCTGGGGTCAGGCCGCCTCACTGGCAACAAACGTGGGTGCCGGCCGGCCCAGATGATAACCCTGGGCATAATCCACCCCGAATTCCCGCAGCATTGTGAGCGTACGTTCGTCCTCGACGAACTCCGCGATGGTCTTCTTGCCGAGCGCGTGCGCCACCTCGTTCATGGATTTGACCAGTGCCTGGTCGACCGCGTCACTGGCGAGGTTCCGCACAAAGCTGCCATCGATTTTGAGGAAATCCACCGGCAACGCCTTGAGGTAGCTGTAGGAGCTGAAGCCCGAGCCGAAATCGTCGAGCGCGAACTGGCAGCCGAGTGCCTTCAGTTCGGTGATGAACACCTTGGCGTCCAGAAAGTGCGAGATTGCCTCCTGTTCGGTGATTTCGAAGGTGAGGAACGACGGCGGCACGCTGTGTTCATGCAGCTTGCGGGAGATCAGCGGCAGAAGCGTGCGGTACTCGAATGCTTTACCGGAGAGATTGATGGCAAAGTGCTGACCTGCTCCGTTCCTGATCAGCTCCCCGGCTTGGGCGATCACGCGGGTAATGACCCATTGGTCAATTGCCTGCATCAAACCGAAGCGTTCGGCCGCCGGGAGAAACGCCCCGGGGCCAATCAGCTCGTCTCCCTTCTGACCGCTGCGCAGGCGCAGGAGCGCCTCGTGGTGCATCGTGGTTCGGTCGCTCACCTGCACAATCGGTTGATAGAACAACGTGAATTCATCGCGCTCAATCGCCTGACGGATGCGGCCCGCCCAGCCAACGTCCGCCACCATGATCGCCTTGGATTCATCGCTTGGATCGTAGACATGAAACTGGTTGCGGCCGCGCGACTTGGCCAGGGTGCAGGCCATATCGGCATGGCCCAGGAAATCGCCGGGCGTGGACTCGTGGTCGGATAACAAGGCAGCGCCAATGCTGGCCGAAAGATTGAAGGTCTTGCTCTCATAGGTGAAGCTCTGATCGGCGAGCAGGCGGCAATAGGACTCCGCCGCGATCCGCAGCCGCTCCGGGTCCACCTCCTGCAACAGCACGGTGAATTCATCGCCCCCGAATCGGGCCAGCACGTCACCGTGACGCAAGCGATCGCGTAACAGGACAGAAATCTCGACCAGCAGCTTGTCACCCGCGGCATGGCCGACAATATCATTGATGTACTTGAAATTATCGAGGTCGATGTACAGCAAACCACTGTGCAGCGGGCCGCGCCCGATGTGGGCCACGGCGCGTTCAAGCTCTTCCTGGAAATGATGGCGGTTGTAAATCCCGGTCAAGGCATCGTAGTTGGCGAAGTGCTCCAGCTGTCGCTGGTGCTCCTTCTGTTCGGTGATGTCGCGCGCCGTTCCCATGGTGCCGATGATGTTCCAGTTCCGGTCCATGCGCGGCTTGGCATTGAAACTCATGATGCGCTGGGTGCCGTCGGCGCGCAGGTGCACGGTCTCATGGTGCATCACTTCCTTGCCTCTCAGCAGTTGCTCAAACACCAGCAGATCGTTCTCGAGGCAGTCGGGGTGGACGAAATCACCGAACGGTTTGCCGATCAGCTCGTCGGGCTGACTACCGTAGATGGATTTGGCCGCACTGTTCAGGTAAGTCCAGTGGCCTTCGAGATCCTGGGCCCACACGAGATCGTGCGCCGATTCCACGACATCCATAAAGCGCGATTCGCTGTCTTTCAGCGCCCGCTCGGTTGCCTGGAATTCGGTGTCGTCACGGTAGACGCCTTGCAGACCCACGACACGTTGACGTCCGTCGAACAGAGGCGAGAGCATCGCCAGAACATGGCGCCGCAGATGGCTGGCATGTTTCGGTATGATTTCGAGCGGCAGGTTTATCACGCGCTCGCCGGATGCCTGCAGGTATTCCACTGCCTGCTGCAGACGTTTGCGCATGTCCGGGGTCGTGATGCTCACCAGAAAATCCAGCCCACCCCTCGCGATCTCGGCACCGGTGTAGCCGCAACAGCCCCGGTTGGCGACACCTTCGCGATGATTGAAATAAAAGGCGAAGGCCGTGTCTGATGTATTTTCGAGAATTGTCGCAGCCAGCACTCGCTTGAGCGAAGCCGCGCGCTGTACGGAAACGCGTGGGATCGGCTTGGCCCGTTTTTTTTTCTTTGGAGCAGTGGTCATCGCGGCGGGGGATTTGACCGTCGTCAACAAAGCGCTATCTATGTGAACCGATTACTCATCATTTAGGCTGCCTAACGGCTTGGCCAGGGACGCAAGATGTATCACTGACTATTAACCAAGTTAAGCATAAACTCCGCACGAAACCTCGAAACCAGTATGCGCAGCGCAGAATTACCTATGCCTTGGCAGCAACAAGACGCCTGCCAATTTGTATTAAACCATATTAATAATGTGGTTATATACCCTCGGCAGCGGTTGCCGGCCTGAGCAGCCCTTCCGGGAACTGGGCTATATTTGGACTCCGACCCGATTGAATCTGCATTTATGGCCATCGCCCCTGAAAAAGCGACGCCCCCGGCCAGTCACCTGCTCGATGCCGTTATCCTGCGTATCGGCCAGATCGTACTCGGCAAAGAACGCCAGGCGCGGCTGTCGCTCGCCTGCCTGCTCGCGCGTGGTCATCTGCTGATCGAGGACCTGCCGGGGGTGGGTAAAACCACCCTCGCGCACGTACTCGCGAAGGTCCTGGGGCTGCAGTTCAAGCGCGTCCAGTTCACCGCCGACCTGCTGCCAGCCGATATACTCGGCGTTTCCATCTATCAGCCCGAGGGCAAGAATTTCGTTTTCCATCCGGGACCGCTGTTTGCCCAACTCGTGCTCGCGGACGAAATCAACCGCGCCACGCCCAAGACCCAGAGCGCGCTGCTCGAGGCCATGGAAGAACGCCAAGTCACCGCTGACGGTGTGACGCACAAACTGCCCGAGCCGTTCTTTGTCATCGCCACGCAAAATCCGCATCACTTGATCGGCACCTTCCCCTTGCCCGAATCGCAACTCGATCGTTTTCTCATGCGCATCGAGATGGGCTACCCGGATCGGGCGGCGGAACGCGCCTTGCTCAAGGGCCGCGACCGGCGCGAGCTGGTCGAATCACTTCAGCCCGTCATCAGCGCCGACAAGCTCGCGAGCCTGCAACAACTGGCTACGCGCGTGCACGTCGCCGAGCCATTGCTCGATTACGTACAAAACCTGCTCGATGCCACGCGTCGCGCCGGCGAATTCGCCGAAGGGCTTTCCCCCCGGGCCGGCCTTTCGCTGCTGGCCGCAGCCCGTGCCTGGGCCATGCTCCATGGCCGCGACATGGTATTGCCGGAAGATGTCCAAGAAGTTGCGCCGAGCGTGATTGGCCATCGCCTGCGTCCCGCGGGCGATGGCCGTGCCGTTTCCGTCGCGCGCCTCCTCGAGTCCGTGCCCATTCCCTGATGTCTGTCACGCACGCGCCCAGCGAGGTAATCCTGGGGCGCCGACAGCTGTTCATGCTGCCGACCCGCTTTGGGCTGCTGTTTGCCTTGCTGCTCGTGGTGCAGTTGCTGACCGCGATCAATTACGGAAACGGCTTGGCATATGCGCTGACGTTCCTGCTCGGGTCACTCGCCGTGGTGTCGATGCTTTACACCCATCGCAACCTTTTTCGATTGCGCCTCGCCGCCGGAATCTGTACACCGGTATTCGCCGGCGAGACCGCCGTGTTCCGGATACACCTGACGAACGACAGCGACACGCCGCGCTTCGGTGTAACGATACTGCACGAGAAAAAAGAAATCGCCAGCGTGGACATTTCCGCACAGGATTCCGCCGATGTCGAACTGCCCATACCTACCAAAAAACGCGGTCATTTGGCGATACCGCCGGTGACGGTAACCACGCGCTTCCCGCTGGGCCTGCTCTATTCCTGGTCACGGCGTGTCGCGCTGGAGCAATCCTGTCTGGTTTATCCGCGCCCGGCGGACTCCATGCCACGTCGGACCCGCGACCAGGAAACGCTCGACTCCATGCACGGGCTCGGGGCCGGCGGCGATGATTACATCGGTACGCGCGAGTTCCACCCCGGCGATTCGCCGCATCACGTGGACTGGAAGGCGGTGGCGCGCGGCGAAGGCTGGTACATCAAACAATTCGGCGGCGGTTATCAGCCCACGATATGGCTCGACTGGGACACGCTCCCAGACCTGGACACGGAAACGCGGCTCTCCGTCCTCACTCGCTGGGTGCTGGATGCCGAACGCGACGGGATGCTCTATGGTCTGCGTCTGCCGGAAAAAACCTTGGCACCGGCGAATGGCGAATATCACCAGCACGAGTGCCTGCGCGCACTCGCGCTGTTTGGGCAGAAATCATGAGCGCGGCCAATACCAGCCGGCCGGTACTGCACAGCCTGCTGGCCGCCGGCGCCTGCGCGGTGCTGCCCCACGCCCTGGAACTGCCGCTGTGGGTTATCGCGGTATTCGCCATCGGTGCCGCGTGGCGCTATGCCTACGAGGCCTTTCAATGGTATCGGCCGGGTCGCCTCGTGCGCCTGGCGCTGATGCTGCTCGTCATCGTGGCGGTGTTTCGGCAATACCATACGCTGCTGGGTCGCGACCCGGGCATCGCGCTGCTGATCACCTTGCTGGGATTGAAGTTCCTCGAACTCAAGACACAGCGCGACTTCGTGGTCAGCCTGCTGGTATTCTATCTGGTCATCCTCGGCAGCTTTCTTTATTCGCAATCGTTGTGGCTCGGCGCGTGGGCGCTGGTCGCGGTGGCGGCATGCACCGCGGCGCTGATGCATCTCATGCAGCCCGCGGGCATGAATATGTCCCGGCGTCTGCGGCTTTCGGGGGTCATGCTCGCCAAGGCGCTGCCGCTCATGGTGATTGTCTATCTGCTGTTCCCGCGCATCAGCGGCACGCTCTGGGGGATGCCGGCGGATGCCTACAGCGGACTCACCGGCATGCCGGACGTGATGCAGCCGGGCAGCATACGGAACCTCAGCGAATCCTCGGAAATTGCCTTCCGCGTCAGCTTCGACGGCACACCACCACCCCTGCGCGAACTCTACTGGCGCGGGCTGGTGCTCACGGAAACCGACGGACGCAGTTGGCGCCGCGGAACCGCGCAACCCGGCGGAAAGGATTCATTCGTGCCGCTGGCCGAACCGGTGCGCTATGACGTGATCTTGGAACCCAGCAACAAGCCGTGGATGCCGGCGCTCGACCTGCCGGCGACGCGGCCTAAAGGCGCCCGCTATCAGGCGGACTTCACCCTGGAGCATCGCGAGCCAATTCGCGAACGCCTGAACTACACGCTCACCTCCTATATCCGTTACAACACCGGCGCGCTCAAAACATCGGAACGCGAACAAACCTTGCGGCTGCCGTTGAACATAAGCGCCCGCGCGCGGGCGCTAGCCGAAAAGTGGCGCCGGGAAAATATAAATCCTTTGTCGGTGGCACAAGCCGCGCTCGATTACTTTCGCCGGGAGAGTTTCTTTTACACGCTTAGCCCACCGTTGCTCGGCGATAATCCGATGGATGACTTTCTGTTCACCACCCACCGCGGATTCTGTGAGCATTTCGCTGCGGCATTCGTAACGCTCATGCGCGCGGCCGGCATCCCGAGCCGCGTCGTCGTCGGCTACCTCGGCGGCGAACTCAACACGGCGGGGAATTATCTGATCGTGCGTCAATCCGATGCCCATGCCTGGGCGGAGATCTGGACGGCGGAACGCGGCTGGGTGCGCGTGGACCCGACCGGCGCGGTGGCTCCCGAACGCATCGAGCTCGGCTTGGACGCCGTGCGCCGCCTGGAACAACAAGGCATCAGTCTCGGCAGCTTGTCAGCGGATGCCGTGCTGCGTGCCATGGAGGTGGACTGGTTTGAATACGTGGCGCGTCATGCGCGCTGGTATTGGGATCTGACGAACATGACGTGGTACCGCTGGGTGGTGGACTACGACAAGGTGCGCCAGGAACGGTTTCTTGCGTCACTGGGTCTCGACGATATTTCATGGGGTCGTTTGACCGGCCTGCTGACCACCGGTGTGCTGCTAATCATGCTGGTGTATGCGCTATGGCTGTGGCGCCCGAAAAAATCTGCCGACCCGGCGCAGGCGGCTTATCTGCGCTTTTGCCGCAAGCTCGCGCGGGCGGGCCTCAAGCGTGCACCATACGAAGGTTCACATGCATTTGCTGAACGTGCAGCACGAAAACGATCGGACATAGCGTCTTCCATATCGGAAATTACCGGTCTCTATGAAGACCTGCGCTACGGCCGTGCGACGGCTGATCATAATAAATTCACATTGCTGAAAAAAAGAATCGCGGCGTTCCGCGTATGATTACTTCCCAATACAAAAGCTGGAAAATATCTGCCCCAGCAAATCGTCGGGCGTGAACTCACCGGTAATTTCAGACAGCGCCTGCTGTGCCAGACGCAGTTCCTCCGCCAGTAATTCCGTCCTTAGGTCCGCAATCGGTACATCCCTGTACCGCTTCTCCCCGGCGCGCGATTCCTTGAGCTGCGCTCTTCCCTGAACCAGATGTTCTTGCGCATGGCGGATAGCATCGAGATGCCGCCTGCGCGCAATGAAAGTACCTTCGCCCGCCGGTTGAAAACCCATGCTTTCTTTTAAATGCTGACGCAACGTATCCAGCCCGGCGCCGGTCTTCGCCGACAAGGCGATTTCAACGCTGCCCGATATATTTGTAATCCCGGCCGCGCGGCGGCTTAAATCGATTTTGTTGCGGATCACGCTGCGTGGCAAATTCGGCGGCAGAAATTTTTCAACTTCCGCCGGCAGGCGGCCACCGGCGGCGTCATCCAACACCAGCAGCACGCGATCGGCGCGTTCCATCTGTTCGCGCGCGCGGCGGATTCCTTCGGATTCGATCGCATCGCGCGCGTCGCGCAGGCCGGCAGTGTCCACGATGTGTAGCGGCATGCCGTCAATGTGAATGCGCTCGCGCAGCACATCGCGCGTGGTGCCGGGAATCGGGCTGACGATCGCGGTTTCGGATTGGGCCAACGCGTTCAGCAGGCTCGACTTGCCGGCGTTCGGAGGTCCGGCCAATACCACGGTCATGCCGTCGTGCAGTAGGCAACCCTGGCGCGTGGAGTCAAACAGTTGCCCGATGTCGCGCTCCAACATATCGAGCTCCCGCAGTACGCGTTTGTTGGCCAAAAAATCAATTTCTTCTTCGGGAAAATCAATCGCGGCTTCAACGTACAAGCGCAGACGTGTAAGCCCCTCCACGAGCGCATGCACCCGCCGGGAAAACTCGCCCTCGAGTGAACGTAACGCGGAGCGCGCGGCGGTTTCCGAACCGGCCTCGATCAGATCGGCCACGGCCTCGGCCTGAGCCAGATCGAGCTTGCCGTTTAAAAAGGCACGCTCGGAAAATTCACCGGGGCGCGCGGGGCGCGCCCCGAGTTCCAACGCGCGACTGAGCACCATGTCGAGTATCACCGGGCCGCCGTGGCCGTGCAGTTCGAGGACGTCCTCGCCGGTAAAGGAATGCGGCGCTGGAAAGAACAGCGCCAAGCCCTGATCGATAGGCTGGCCCGTACGGTCGCGAAAGTGGGCGAAGGTGGCGTAGCGAGGAGGCGGGAGTTTGCCGAGCATGGTCGCGGCAATACGCCGTGCGACGGGACCTGAGAGGCGCACGATACCGATGCCGCCGCGTCCCGGCGGCGTGGCGATGGCGGCAATGGTGTCAGCGGGAATCACGCGAGCGTGATGCGGCGTTACTTCTTGCCCTCGACGATGCGCGTGATCCGCCACTGCTGCGCGATGGACAGGACGTTATTTACCGTCCAGTACAGCACCAGGCCTGAGGGAAAAAACAGAAACATGGCGGTGAACATGAACGGCATGATCATGAACACCTTCTGCTGCACCGGATCTACAGGCTGGGGGTTGAGTTTCTGCTGCGCGAACATCGAAACACCCATGATGATGGGCAGTATGTAATACGGGTCCTGCGCTGAAAGGTCCTTGATCCAGCCGATCCACGGCGCCTGGCGCATCTCGACGCTTTCGAGCAGCACCCAGTAGAGCGCCAGGAACACGGGGATCTGAATCAGGATCGGCAGACAGCCGCCGAGAGGATTGATCTTCTCGGTTTTATACAACTCCATCATCGCCTGGTTTAGTTTCTGGCGATCGTCGCCGTAACGCTCCTTGAGCGCTGCCATCTTGGGCTGCATCTTGCGCATGTGCGCCATGGATTTGTAACTCGTCGCCGACAGCGGATAGAACACGGCCTTGATGAGGATCGTGAGCACGATGATCGCCCAGCCCCAGTTGCCGAGCAGGCGGTGGATTGCCGCCAACAGCCAGAACAGCGGAGCCGAGATAACCGTGAGCCAACCGTAGTCCACCGTCAGGTCCATGCCTTCGGGAAGCGTCTTGAGAATCTTGTGTTCCTTGGGGCCGGCGTAGATCGAGACGCGGATCCGTCCATCTCCACCGGGCGCAATTTTTGTCGGGTTGGTGTTTTTGAAGCCGAGCACGTGGCGCGTGTTATCGAGCACGTCGCTGTAGAATTCATTGCGCTCGTCCTTGGGCAGCATCCACGAACCCACGAAGTAATGCTGCAACATCGCCACCCAGCCGCCGGTGACTTGGCGCTTCAGCGGTTTCTCCGCCATCTTGTCGAGGGGGATTTTTTCGTACTTGTTCTCCGGCGTGTAAATAGCGCCGCCGGTATAACTCGGGGCTACATTCATGAATCCACCGGAAGGAGTGTGTGTGCGCTGGAACTGGCCGTAAAAATATCCGGACCATTCGTGGCGGCTCGCGTTCTTCACGTCGAACTCGACGTCGACTACATAGCTGCCACGGTGGAAAATGTAGGTCTTGGTGTATTGCACGCCATCCGGCGCGCGGAAGATTAGCGGCACGCGCAGATCGTTCTGGCCGTCTGCCAGCGAATAGCGCGCCGCCTCGGCGGTGTAGCGGGTTTTATGATTCGGATACTGGCCTTCGAGTCCGATAAGCCCGGATTGAGCGATAAACAGCTCGCTACCTTCGTCTTGCATCAACGGGAACGGTTGCTCGGGCTTATCCGCCGAGACCGGGTAGTGACGCAGAGCCAAGCCGCGCAGGTCGCCGCCTTGGGTATCAATGACAGCGTCGAACATGTCAGTACGCACCTCGATACGCGAGCCGCGTGACAATGCCTCGGTAGCCTTGGGGGCGGGGACCGCCTCCGTCGCCACCGCAGGGGTGCGGGGAACCTCGGGTACCGCACCTGGTTGCGTAGCGGGTGTGGTCGTAACGGTTGTGCTATCGGGGGGGCGTGCGTTCTCCTGCTCCCATGCCTGCCAGAGCAGCATCAACACCAGGGCTAGTCCAAAAAAAAGAAACAGGCGTTGGTTATCCATGTTTATGTGCCGAGACAGAGCTGGTTTGGATGGCAGGAGGAACCGGATCGTAACCTCCGCTGTGCCAGGGATGGCAACGCAACACGCGTCGCAGCGTTAACCGCAGCCCCCGCAGAACACCATGGTTTTCCAGGGATTCGATCGCGTAATGGGAGCAGCTGGGATAGAACCGGCAGTGATTTCCCAGCCAAGGGCTTAACAGGTAGCGGTAACTGCGGAGGATAGCTATGAAGATTTTTTGCACTGTTTTTCGACCTTATCCCAGATCTGCTGTAACGATGCACGTAATGAAATCAACTGCGCCGTTCCGGCACGCGGACCAGCCACCACTACGATATCCAACCCGCTGAATTTTTCCTTCTGGCACCGGAACGATTCGCGAATCTGGCGTTTTACGCGGTTTCGCACCACGGCCCGCGGCGAAGTCTTGCGCGAGACGACGATGCCTAAACGCCCGTAGGGGTGAGGGTTTGGGATCGCGTAAACACCGAAAAAATCGTCACGCCAGCGCGTGCTGCTCTTCAGGGTCACTTTGAACTCTGCCGGCCTCAGCAGCCGGTATGACTTGGACAGCCCGCAGCGGGCGCTCGTCAAATTCAGACGCCTAGTCGGCGACGGCCTTTGGCACGGCGCGCAGCCAGTATACGACGGCCGCCCACTGTCTTCATGCGGGCGCGGAATCCGTGGGTGCGCTTGCGCTTGATCACGCTGGGTTGATATGTGCGTTTCATCGGTTGGTTCTTCTATTGGTAGCGGCGGCAACGGTGTTGCTGCAAAAGGGCGGCAAACTTACTGCCTCGTATCGAGGTTTGTCAATACATAATTGTTCTAACTGGCTGTAAATACGAAGGGCCGATTATGCCTGTGGATAACTCCAGATTATCTGGCTAGACTTCCGCTCCCCAAATTTTGTCCGTTTGTGGATCAACCAAACAAATGCACTCGCCTATCTGGAAGAAATGCCTGGAAAGGCTTGAAGAGGAGCTGTCAGCGCAACAATTCAATACTTGGTTGCGTCCGCTGCATGCTGTCCAGGATACAAATGTATTGAGATTGCTCGCCCCCAATCGTTTTGTCATGGACTGGGTGCGCGAACGGTTTTTCGATCGGATTGCTGAGTTAATCGGCGAATACAGTGGTGGCGTCCTCAAGGTGCAAGTTGAGGTTGGAAGCCAGTCGCGGCAGGTGACAGCGAACGTCAGAACCTCTGCGTTAACTGCAGAACCAACGCCATCACCCAAGGCCCCGTCTATCATCGGCCGTCTCGATTCTACATTCACCTTTGAAACACATGTCGAAGGCAAATCAAACCAACTCGCGCGCGCGGCTGCAAAGCAGGTGGGTGAAAACCCCGGAGGGGCTTATAACCCGCTTTTCATCTATGGTGGCGTTGGCTTAGGCAAGACCCATTTGATGCAAGCGGCGGGCGATTTGATGCTCAAGCATCGTCCCGAAGCGAACGTTGCATACGTTCACTCCGAGCGTTTTGTTTCCGATATGGTAAAGGCCTTGCAACATAACGCGATTAACGACTTCAAGAAACTTTACCGTAACCTTGATGCACTGCTGATCGATGATATTCAGTTTTTTATCGGCAAAGAGCGCTCCCAAGATGAATTGTTCCATACTTTCAATGCATTACAAGAGTCAAAGCGCCAAGTTATCATCACTGCCGATCGCTTCCCAAAGGAATTGATGGGGGTTGAAGAACGGCTGATCTCGCGCTTTGGTTCGGGTTTGATTGTGTCGATTGATCCGCCAGAACTGGAAACACGAGTTGCGATTCTGATTAAGAAAGCCAAGCAGGAAGGGGTGGATTTGCACGAGGACGTTGCTTTCTTTATTGCCAAGCGTGTACGTTCGAATGTGCGTGAACTCGAAGGAGGGTTGCGCCGAATTCTAGCTAGCGCTTATTTCACCGGCCGGCAAATTGATGTCTCCCTGGTTAGTGATAGTCTGAAGGACCTTATTTCATTCCAGGAACGCTTAGTCACGGTTAATAACATTCAAAAAACTGTAGCGGAATATTTTAAAATCCGTATTTCTGATTTGCACTCGAAAAGCCGATCACGCCAAGTAACAAGGCCGCGACAGGTAGCCATGGCGCTCGCCAAGGAGCTCACGGACCATAGTTTGCCTGAAATTGGCGATGCTTTTGGTGGTCGTGACCACACAACAGTTCTGCATGCTTGTCGGAAAGTCTTGGAGCTAAAGGCTAAGGATTCCAGAATGAACGAGGATTACAGCAACCTCATCCGGCTTTTGACAACATAATTTAGCAGTCTGGTGATAACTCTGTGCATGTAGTTTGTAGAATTTCACTGAGCCGGTATCATTCAGAACTTGCAGACCTTACTCACAGGAACTGGGCTTGTTGCGCACATGATGTTCATTTCATTTCGCGCTGAACGACCGTGATATAGGTGGTTTGTTAACAGAATCAGGCCTTGCTTGTTACAACAATCTAAATTTTATCTAGGTAAATTATTGAAATGCAGATCAACCTCACGCGTGAGGATTTACTCAAACCGTTGAGTTATGTCGCCGGTGTAGTTGAACGTCGCCAAACGCTTCCTGTGTTGTCCTTCGTACTGCTGAAATTGCAGGACGGAGAACTAACGCTAACCGGCACCGACCTGGAGATAGAGGTTGTTGCAAGGATAAAGGGGCTCAAGGGGAATAACGCCAGCGCAGAGATCGCGCTTCCTGCCAGAAAGCTTTTTGATATTTGCCGCGCCTTGCCTGCTGACGCAGAAATCACCATCAAGCGGGAGAAAGAAGGCGAGAAAGCCACCATCAAGTCCGGCAAGAGTCGCTTCGCGCTTGCTACCGTACCAGTCGCTGATTTTCCCAATATACAATCCCAACAATGGGAGCAAGCACTTACTATATCTCAAGCGAGCCTTAAGAATCTTTTCGAGCAAACCCACTTTTGCATTGCTCAGCAGGATGTCAGATACTACTTGAACGGCTTGCTGCTCGAGTTTGTAGACAAAAAGTTGCGCGCTGTTGCGACCGATGGTCACCGAATGGCGATTAGCGAAATTCCCTTGGAGAAATCCAACAAGAGCGAGAAACAGGCCATTGTGCCACGCAAAGGCATTCAGGAGATGATGCGTTTGTTGGATGACCCTGATGGCATGGTTGAAATTCAAGTCAGCACTAATCACTTCCGTGCGCAAACCAGCGGGTTTGTGTTCACTTCAAAACTCATCGATGGTCGGTATCCCGACTATACAAAAGTTATCCCACACTCCCAGTCGAAGCTCCTGAAATTGCCGCGCGAGGCAACTCGTGAAACCCTAGGAAGGGTCGCTATACTATCAAGTGAGAAGTACCGCGGAGTTCGCTTCAGCCTGAGCAACAAATCATTACAGATCACGGCACATAATCCGGAACAGGAAGAAGCCCAAGAAGAAGTGAGCGTTGACTACTCAGGAGAAGCCATGGAAATAGGCTTTAATGTGAATTACATGATCGAAGCCATTTCTTCGCTGTGTAGTGAGTATGTGGTTTTTGGCCTCAACGATCCCAATAGCAGTTGCACTCTCGCATCTCCCGAGGCGCGCTATCCCCAATACGTTATAATGCCGATGCGGCTCTAATTGTGACCCCCGCAAGCATGTTCCACGTGGAACGTATCACACAAAAATATGGGTTTCACGTGGAACAGTCACCGCACAACCTTCAATGACACAGTCAAAAAAGGACAATCCGTCCATTTACGATTCAGGCAGCATCCAAGTCCTTAAGGGGCTGGATGCTGTCCGTAAGCGCCCTGGCATGTATATCGGTGATACCGATGATGGGACCGGACTGCACCACATGGTTTTCGAGGCTGTTGATAACTCGATTGATGAAGCATTAGCGGGTTTCTGTAATCGTGTGAAAGTGACCATACATGCGAACAGTTCGATAACAGTATCTGATAATGGTCGCGGCATCCCAACCGATTTAATTCCCGACGAAGGACGGTCAGCAGCAGAAGTAGTAATGACCGTATTGCATGCCGGCGGAAAGTTCGATCAGAATTCCTATAAAGTTTCGGGTGGCCTCCACGGTGTGGGTATCTCTGTGGTTAACGCACTATCCGAATTGCTTGAATTGACGATACGCCGCGCTGGCAAAGTGTATTACCAGAAATACCTGCTAGGTGTGCCGCAAGCACCCCTTAAGGCAATTGGAGAGAGCAGCGAAACAGGGACAGATGTCCGTTTCAAGCCCAGCAGCAAAATTTTCAGCAATACGACATTCAATTATGACATCCTGGCAAAAAGGCTACGCGAGCTGTCGTTTTTGAATTCCGGGGTCAAAATTTCGCTAGTTGACGAGCGGACTGGTAAGGAAGATACATTCGAATATAAGGGCGGTATCGCAGCATTTGTCGAACACCTGAACCGGAATAAAAACCCGTTGCATCCGAAGCCGATCCAGATCACGGCCGAACGTGATCGCATCACGGTTGAGCTGTGCATGCAATGGAATGACTCCTACCAGGAAAATATTTTCTGCTTTACCAACAATATCCCGCAGCGTGACGGCGGAACTCATCTTGCCGGTTTGCGAGCCGCCATGACGCGTACACTCAATCAATATATTGAAAAAACAGGCTTGGCCAAGAAAGAAAAGGTTGAAATCAGCGGAGACGATGCACGCGAAGGCTTAACGGCCGTGCTCTCCGTGAAGGTGCCTGACCCCAAATTTTCCTCACAAACTAAGGATAAGCTGGTCTCATCCGAGGTGAAGGGGGTTGTTGAATCAATAATCAACGATAAACTCTCTGAATTTCTTGAGGAAAATCCTTCCGACGCGCGCGCCATCGCCATCAAGATTGTCGATGCGGCACGAGCTCGCGAAGCGGCCCGTAACGCCCGTGAAATGACACGGCGCAAGGGAATCATGGATGTAGCCGGTCTCCCGGGAACGCTGGCCGACTGCCAGGAACGTGATCCGGCCAAATGCGAGCTGTATCTGGTCGAGGGTGACTCCGCCGGTGGATCTGCCAAACAGGCGCGCGATCGCAAATTTCAAGCCGTGCTTCCTCTCAAGGGCAAGATTCTGAATGTCGAGCGCGCGCGCTTTGACAAAATGCTGTCTTCCACCGAAGTGGCAACCCTGATCACGGCCCTGGGGACGGGGATTGGGAATAATGACTTTGATATCAATAAGTTAAGATATCATCGTGTAATCCTGATGACAGATGCCGACGTCGACGGTTCACACATCAGGACCCTGCTTCTGACTTTTTTCTACCGACAAATGGGCGAATTGATTAGTCGTGGACATGTCTATATTGCCCAGCCGCCACTCTTCAAAATCAAACAGGGTAAACAGGAGCGCTATCTCAAGGACGAAAACGAATTGCAGGAATTCTTGCTTGAGGCTGCATTGACCGATGCAGTGCTGTTTGCCGCGGGTGGTCAGGAAGTGAAGGGAACCGAGCTCGCCAATCTTTGCCGCAGCTATCTTGCCGTGGAACAGACGATTAAGCGCCTGTCACGGCGTTATGACGCCGAAGCGCTGCGTCGTCTAATCTACATGCCGCGCATTACGGCTGAACTACTCAAGAACAAAAAGCTGACTGAGAAATTTGTGCAGGAATTACAGGGCCGTTTGTCCACCGATGCCGGCCATCGAAGCCGTTATGAAGTGACCTTAGGCATTGAGACACGCAATAATCTGCATGAAATGAGCGTGTTGCGGCATGAGCATGGCACGGCTACCCGCACCAAGATCGACGCTGAATTTGTCTCCTCCGGCGAATATGCATCGATGCGAGCGCTGGGCGAGCGCCTGGAAAAATTTTTTACCGCCGAGGCCACGATCCAGCGCGCCGACAAAAATCAGAAGGTTATGAACATCAACGACATGCTGGAATGGCTGATGGCCGAGGCGCGGCGCGGCCAGACCATTCAGCGCTACAAAGGTCTGGGCGAGATGAATCCAGAGCAACTGTGGGAAACCACTATGGATACGAGCGCGCGACGCCTGCTTAAAGTGAACGTCGATGATGCTGTTGCCGCGGATGAGGTCTTTACCATGCTCATGGGTGACCAGGTGGAGCCGCGCCGTGAGTTTATCGAAAAGAACGCGCTGGACGTTTCCAATCTTGATGTTTAATTAATCCATCGCTATTGGCTATGCGCACAGGACTCAGTGCAGAGTGCGCGGAATACTCAGCGTGAAAGATGGTATTTCTGCATCAAACGCGGTGCCATCATCGGCGATCATCTGATAACTACCCTTCATCGTGCCAACCGGAGTTTCCAGAATAGTGCCGCTGGTATATTGGAAACTGGAGCCCGGCAGCAAATAGGGTTGCTCACCGACCACGCCCTCGCCGCGTACCTCTTGGGTACGTTCATTGGCATCGGTAATGATCCAATGTCGTGTCACGAGCCGTGCCGGCACCGAGCCTGAATTGGTAATCGTGACGGTATAGGCGAACACATAGCGGTCATCGTCCGGGGCTGACTGGCCGGGAAGATACACCGTCCTGACGTCAATCTGTATCTGATGCTTTTCGTTGGCGGTCATGTGTCCTCTCACTTTAAGGTCGGAGGCAAAAACAATTCTGCATCACTTTACGACGCTTGGGTATCACTTAAGTTTCCGCCGCGGCGGATAAGCCAGCCAAGTCAAAATCACCAAAGTCGTAAAAACCGTATATATCAG
>NZ_JBAVEJ010000212.1:0-14224 GCF_049587675.1 Sulfuricaulis sp.
GGTTTTTCCGTGAGCACCCTGCCTGACGAGCCGGCGATTTTCGCGGTTCAACGCAATCTGTAATGCCAGGCGCCTGTCTTGGCACACGCGTTCGATGAATAAACCCACTCTGATATTTGTCTACAACGCCGACAGTGGATTCGTGAATACCCTGCTCGACATCGGCCACAAGATCGTCTCGCCGCAAACCTATGCCTGCAACCTCTGCGCGATCACGCATACCACCTTCAGCATGCGCGACGAATGGAAGCAGTTCGTCGCCGGGCTGGGCATGCCGGTGGAATTTCTTCATCGTGACGAGCTGGTGAAAAAATATGGCATACGCGATGTGACATTACCGGCGGTGTTTCTCAAGAACAATGGCGCACTGGAAGCATGGGTCACGCGGGAAGAGATCAATCGTTGCGGTACACTGGGGGATTTCGAGCGTCTGGTAAGAGCCAAACTGCAGGCGCAGGAATAACAACGTTATTAGTGTCACATTCGTCTGTACCCATGGAACGAACGTCAAGCGTAAAATAAACAAAGATCGCAGCAGCTTAGACTGCGGCCATCCACACGGCGGACGCATTTCGCAGGAGGTGGCCAATGAGCATGGTTGTACATGACCGGGTATTCGAGACGGACGCACAAGGGTTTCTGCTTCATGCCGAGGATTGGAGCGAAGAGTACGCCGAAAAGATTGCGGAGCAGGACGGCGTCCGGCTCTACGACGAGAGCTGGGGGTTGATCGGTTACTTCCACGATTACTACCAGCAATACAGCACCCATCCAAGCATGCGCCAACTTGTGCTGACCCTCGGCCGGCAGCATGGCATGCACTTCCACAACCGCAAGGAGTACGAGAAGTTTCTGTATCGTCTGTTTCCGCGCGATCCGGTGCGCGAGATCTGCAAACTCGCCGGTTTGCCCATGCCGGAGCCGGATACTTAAAAAAAGCGGATCGAGCCGGAGGAAATCAACCACCGTCCTCGTTCTACGCACTGAAACCGCTCGTGGAACGGAAACTCAAGGCGTGAGACAGTGTCGTCCGGACCGTGAAAAGGGGAGGCCCGCATGTTCGAAATTCCCGCCACTGACATCCTGAGCCTGATCTGGTTCGCCGCCGTCTGGATCGGTTACACCTGGTACGCGGACCGGGGACCTAGGCGTAAACATTCGCTGCGCGCCGTGATGCACACGCATCGCGAAGAGTGGATGCGCCAGATGGCGTTGCGCGACAACCGCGTCGCCGATGTGAACATCCTGCGCAACCTGCTGCAAGGGGTGTCGTTCTTCGCTTCGACGACGCTGCTGATCATGGTCGGGCTCCTGACGATACTCGGTTCGAGCGACCGCGCGATTGAAATTGTGCGGGCGCTTCCGTTCGCCGAAAAGACCACGCTGGTGCAGTGGGAGCTCAAGCTGCTCGTGCTCGGCGTCATCTTCGTGCATGCGTTTTTCAAGTTCACCTGGGCGCTGCGCCAGTTCAATTACTGTTCGGTGCTGATCGGCGCCGCACCCAAAACCGCCGATAACGCCTACGCGCACCGCGCCGCGGAAGTCAGCACCAACGCCTCGAAGGACTTCAATCAGGGCTTGCGCGCCTATTACTTCAGCCTCGCCGCGCTCGGCTGGTTTATTCATCCCTGGGTGTTCATGGCCACCACCACGTTGGTGACCGCGGTGCTGTACCTGCGCGAGCATCATTCCACAACCCTGAAAATACTGACGCCTGGCGGTGAGTGAGTAAGCTTTATATCCCCGTAATCGTGAGCCAAAACTAAAATTTCAGGTGGCAGTAATGTGCGCCCCGGCTTCCGGTTCTCTGGCCCCGTAGCGCGCGCCGAGTACCGTAGCTCCACCGGGAGTAGTTAAGCGAGCCCGTGTTTGAGCCCGTGACGCAAGTATTTCGGCAAGGCGAGCGAGCGCAGCGAGCGGAGCTACATTTTTGTTCCCGGCGAGTTGGCGAGCGCCTGGTGGGGCGAGGGTGAGGCGGGGTAGTCGTGGATGTCCGGTGGACTTCCACGTTGCCGAACGGGTGCGCCGTGATTTGGCGCACCCAGGGCACGAAGGAGAAGTCGCGCGCTCCGGGGTGTCGTTTCTTTTGGTTCCTTTTCTTTGCACGAGCAAAGAAAAGGAACCTGCCGTGGGTCAGCCACCCACAAGTACACGCCGCCGCAGGCGGCTCGACAAAAATAAATATCCCGCCGTGTACAATACTCCCCATGCGCATCGCCGCCATTCTCGAATACGACGGTTCCCGCTTTTCCGGCTGGCAACGCCAGGAGCAGACACGCACGGTTCAGGGTGTCGTCGAAGAGGCGCTGTCCAAGGTCGCGGACGAACCGATCCAGGTCACGGTCGCCGGTCGCACCGACGCCGGCGTGCACGCGGCCGGACAGGTGATCCATTTTGATACCAGCGCCGCGCGCAGCGATTACTCCTGGGTGCGTGGCGCGAACAGTAATCTGCCGTCCGAGGTGGCGCTGCTGTGGGCCGGGCCGGTGGATGAGGGGTTTCACGCGCGCTATTCCGCGACCGGCCGGCATTACCATTACCTCATTCTCAACCGCGCGATACGTCCGACGTATCTGTCGCAGCGCGTGACGCATGAATACCGCCTGCTCGATGTGGCGTCCATGCGTGAAGCGGCGCAGCATCTGCTCGGCGAGCATGATTTCACTACGTTCCGTGCCACCGAATGCCAGGCGAAAAGCCCGGTGCGAGAGTTGCGCGCGCTCGAAGTGACGCGCCACGGTGACATGGTCCATATTCATGCGCACGCCAATGCCTTCCTGCAACATATGGTGCGCAACATCGCGGGCGTGCTGATGACTGTCGGCGCCGGAGAGCGCGAGCCGTCGTGGACGAAGCAGGTGCTGGAGGCGCGCGAGCGCCGCGCGGGCGGCGTGACCGCCGCTCCAGACGGGCTTTACCTGACGGCCGTGACCTATCCCGATGAAATGAAAATCCCGGCGATTGCCGCTTCCATGCCGCTGCTCGAGATGAAATGATCTCATCATGATGATTGTTCACGAGTGGCCGCAAAGCCCGCCGGCTCGACATCGAAACCATGCGATATTCCCCTGGACGTCGCATGCCTTCCGCCACCCGCCGCGCTCTGGTAAGCTTCGCGACCTTCCGGAGGACACATGCGCACGCGCGTGAAAATCTGCGGCATCACCCGCATCGAGGATGCCATCGCCGCGGCGCAAGCCGGGGCCGATGCGATCGGTTTCGTGTTCGACCTAAAAAGCCCGCGCCACGTGCATCCCGACCAGGCGCTCAAGATCACGCGCGCGTTGCCACCGTTCATCACCACCGTGGGTCTGTTCGTGAATCCCGCGCCTGACACGGTCGAAGGCGTGCTGGGTCACGTTCCACTCGATCTGATACAATTTCACGGCAACGAAAAGCCCGAACAGTGCCGCCGCTACCACCGCTTGTACATCAAGGCCATCCACATGAAACCCGACGTCGATCTGCGCGAGATGGCGCGCCTCTATGGTGATGCTGCCGGGCTGCTACTCGATACCTATGTCGCCGACGCGGCCGGCGGTTCCGGCCAGGCCTTCGACTGGAACCGCATACCGCAGGATCTGGGCAAGCCGGTGATTCTTGCCGGCGGCCTGACGCCGGAGAACGTTGCCGAGGCGGTGCGCAAAGTGCACCCCTTCGCCGTGGATGTCTCCAGTGGTGTGGAGCAGAGCAAAGGTATCAAGGACGCGAATAAAATTTCCGCCTTCATTGAAGAAGTTAAAAACGCATGAGCGCCTACGATCTGCCCGACAAACGCGGCCACTTCGGCGATTACGGCGGCATCTTCGTTTCCGAAACGCTGATGCAGCCGCTCAAGGAATTGCGCGAGGCCTACGAACGCCTGCGCAAGGACAAGAAATTCCAGAAGGAATTGGCTGACGACCTGCGTGACTACGTCGGTCGCCCCAGTCCGCTCTATCTCGCCAGGCGCCTGACCGATGCCTGGGGTGGGGTGAAGATTTATCTCAAGCGCGAGGACCTAAACCACACCGGCGCGCACAAGATCAACAACACCGTCGGCCAGGCGCTGCTCGCGCGCCACATGGGAAAGAAACGCGTGATAGCCGAAACCGGCGCCGGCCAGCACGGCGTGGCCACCGCCACCGTCGCGGCGCGCTTCGGCATGCAGTGCGTGGTGTACATGGGCTCAGAGGACATGAAGCGCCAGGCGATCAACGTGTATCGCATGAAACTGCTCGGCGCCGAGGTGGTGCCGGTCGAATCCGGTTCGAAAACGCTCAAGGACGCGCTCAATGAAGCCATGCGCGACTGGGTGACCAACGTCGAGAGCACGTTTTACATCATCGGCACCGTCGCTGGGCCGCATCCGTATCCGATGATGGTGCGCGATTTCCAAAGCGTGATCGGCCGCGAGACGCGCGAACAGATCAAGGAGCAGGAAGGCCGCTTGCCGGACGCGCTGGTCGCCTGTGTCGGCGGCGGTTCGAATGCCATGGGCCTGTTCTATCCGTTCATCGGGGACAAGGGGGTAGCGCTGTACGGAGTGGAGGCGGGAGGCGAGGGTGTGCAGACCGGCAAGCATGCCGCGACGCTGTGCGCCGGCAAGCCGGGCGTGCTCCACGGCAATCGCACCTATTTACTCGAAACCGAAGATGGCCAGATCACGGAAACCCATTCTATCTCCGCCGGGCTCGATTACCCCGGCGTGGGACCGGAGCATGCCTACCTCAAGGATTCCGGACGCGCGCACTATGTGTCCATCACCGACAAGGAAGCCCTGGAGGCGTTTCACGAGCTGACCCGCACCGAAGGCATCATGCCGGCGCTGGAATCGTCCCACGCGCTGGCCTACGCGAAAAAACTCGCGCCACAACTGGGGAAAGACAAGATCATTGTGATCAATCTCTCCGGCCGCGGCGACAAGGATATCCATACCGTGGCCGATCTCGAAGGAATCAAGTTCTAATGTCGCGGATCGCGGAAATAATGCAGGCGTTGCAGCAGCAGGGCCGGCGCGCGCTCATACCTTATATAGCGGCGGGCGACCCCGAGCCGTGGGTGACGGTGCCGCTGATGCACGCGCTGGTCAAGCATGGCGCGGATATCCTCGAGCTCGGCGTGCCGTTCTCCGACCCGATGGCCGACGGCCCGGTGATCCAGCGCGCCGCCGAACGGGCGCTGAAACACAAAATCAGCCTGACCAATGTGCTGGCGATGGTGCATGAGTTCCGCGACAAGGACAAAACCACACCGGTGGTGCTGATGGGTTATCTCAACCCCATCGAGGTGATGGGCTACGCGCGCTTCGCCAAAGAGGCCGCAGCCGCCGGGGTCGACGGCGTGCTTACCGTGGACCTGCCGCCGGAAGAGGCGCACGGGTTCCAGCAGGCGATGAAGGGCCAGGGGCTCGACACGATTTTCCTGCTGGCGCCCACGAGTCCGACCGAGCGCATCAAACTCATTGCCAAGGCCGCGAGCGGATTTATCTATTATGTCTCGTTGCGCGGCGTGACCGGTGCCGCGAACCTAGATGTGCGCGAAGTGGCGGCCAAACTCAAGGAAATCCGCGGGCACACGAAGCTTCCGCTCGGCGTCGGCTTCGGCATCGGCAGCCCCGAAGCGGCCGCGCAGGTGGCTGAATTCGCCGATGCGGTTATCGTCGGCAGTGCCGTGGTCAAGCGTATGGAGGAAATGGCGGCAAAACCGGATAAAATCCTGACCGAGGTCCCGGCCTTCATCGCCCGCCTGCGCGAGGCGATGGACCAGACCACCCGGACACCGACATCCGCCACCGGAGCAAGACGATGAGCTGGTTCGACAAGCTGGTCCCGCCCAAGATCAAGAGCCAGGGCGTCAAGAAGGCCTCGGTGCCCGAGGGTCTGTGGAAGAAATGCCCCGCCTGCGGCACGGTGCTGTACAACGCCGAGATCGAGAGCAATCTCGACGTCTGCCCCAAGTGCGCGCATCACATGCGCATCGGTGCGCGCCGGCGGCTGGATATTTTCCTCGATCCGCGGCCGCGCGACGAGATCGGGGCGACGCTGTTCCCGGTGGACCCGCTCAAGTTCAAGGATACCAGGAAATACCGCGACCGTTTGCTCGAGGCACAGCAAGCCACCGGCGAACGCGACGCGCTGGTGGTCTTGGAAGGCGCACTCAAGGGCATGCCGCTGGTCGCCGCCGCTTTTGAGTTCGCCTTCATGGGCGGCTCCATGGGCGCGGTCGTCGGCGAGCGTTTTGTGCGCGCGGTCAATGTCTGCCTCGAGAAGAAGATTCCGCTGGTGTGTTTCTCCGCGAGCGGCGGCGCGCGCATGCAGGAGGCGCTGTTATCGCTGATGCAGATGGCCAAGACCAGCGCCGCACTCACGCATCTGACCGATGCCGGCATTCCGTACATTTCCGTGTTGACCGACCCGACCATGGGCGGCGTGTCGGCGAGCTTCGCCATGCTCGGCGACATTATTGCGGCCGAGCCGCGCGCGCTCATCGGCTTCGCCGGCCCGCGCGTGATTGAGCAGACGGTGCGCGAGAAATTGCCCGAAGGTTTCCAGCGTTCCGAGTTCCTGGTCGAGCACGGCGCGGTCGACCTGATTATCGACCGGCGCGAGATGCGTGACAAACTCGCCAACCTGCTGGCGCTGCTCACGCGCCAGGCCAGTCCCGACCTCCAGCCCCGCGAGTCGCCGGAAAACGAATCCGGCTTCACCGAATCCCCCTGAAAGCCATTAACCGACAGAAAGCCCGGACGCTTTCCGACTGGCTCGCGTGGATCGAGACGCTGCATCCGCGCACCATCGAGCTCGGGCTTGAGCGGGTGCACGCGGTGCTCGACGCCATGGGACTGCGCCGTCCCGCGTTCGCCGCGATCACCATCACCGGCACCAACGGCAAGGGCTCGACCACGGTGATGTGTGAGACCATCCTGCGCCACGCGGGATATCGGGTCGGCGCCTATACCTCGCCGCACCTGATCGTCTATAACGAACGGATTCGTATCGATGGCCGGAACGTTTCCGATGATGACCTGTGTGCCGCCTTCGAACGAATCGAGGCCGCGCGCGGGACGGTGCCGCTGACCTATTTCGAATTCGGCACTATCGCCGCTTTCGATCTGTTTCAGGCCGCGAAAATCGATATTGCCGTGCTCGAAGTCGGCATGGGCGGGCGACTCGACGCGGTGAACGCCATCGACAGCGACGTATCGATCGTGACCGCCGTAGATATCGACCACACGGCCTGGCTGGGCCATACCCGCGAGGCCATCGGCCATGAGAAGGCCGGGATTTTACGGGCCGGCCGGCCGGCAATCTGCGGCGACCCGAATCCGCCGGCGATTATCGCCGCCGAGGCGGCGCGCATCGGGTCGAAGCTGCTGCAATATAATCAAGATTTCTTTGTGGAGCGCTCCGGCACCGAATGGACCTGGCGCTGCGGAGAGCGTCTGCGCGCCGGCCTGCCGTACCCCTCGTTGCGTGGCGATTACCAGTTGTTCAACGCGGCCTGTGCGCTTACGGCGCTGGATAGGCTTGTCGACCGTTTTCCGGTGACCCAGGCCGACGTGCGCGAAGGGCTGATTTCCGGTGTGATCCCGGGCCGGTTTCAGGTGCTGCCCGGCCGGCCGGTACGCGTGCTCGATGTGGCGCACAACGCGCAGGCGGCGCGCTCGCTGGCGGCGACGCTGAAGCAGCAGCGTATCGAAGGGCGAACGCTGGGCGTCATCGGCATGCTCAAGGACAAGGACATCGTGTCGGTGATCGGTCCCCTGGCCGGCGTGGTGGATCGCTGGTATCCGGCGACGTTGCACACGCCGCGCGGCGCCACCGCGGTGCAGTTGATCGAATCGCTTGTCGCCGCCGGCGTGCCGGTATCGGCGCCGGGATACGAAGACGTGCATCAGGCCTATGCCGCGGCGCAGCGCGACGCGACCGAGGCCGACCGACTCGTCGTCTTTGGTTCCTTTCACACGGTCGGTGATATACTAGCCGGCCTCGGCAAGGCGTGATGACCATGGCGGACAGAAACGAAGCCCGTCCCGATTTCAATCCCAAGCACCGTATCGTTGGCGCGATCATTCTGGTCGCGCTGGTGGTGATCTTCGTTCCCATGCTGCTCAATGAAAACGAGCCGCCACCGGAACTCAAGAGTGTTCGCGAAACACCGTCGCGCGGCGCCACCGAGACCAAGGTTATCGTGACACCGATCGCGGCCGAAGAAGCCAAACCTAGGCAGAATCCCGAAGCGGTGACGAAGACGGAAACAACGCCCGCGATTGCCGAAAGCGCCCCTCAGCCGGAAATGAAAATCGCGCCGGCGGAAAAACCTGCGAAGGCTCCCGCCGTGGCGGACACGATCACGCAAGGCTGGGTGGTGCAGGTGGGCACGTTCTCCAACACTGACAATGCCAACCATCTGCGCGACAAGCTCAAGAGCCACGGACATGCGGTGCATACGGAATCGGTTACGCTGGCGGGCAAGAAGGCGCTGCGGCTGCGCGTCGGACCGTTCAGCAACAAGGAACTGGCGGTCAAGGCGCAGGCGCAGATTAACAAGGAATTGCACGTGCAGGGCGTGGTGCAGTCCTATCCGTGACGGCTTATGAATAGTTTCGATCTGATCATCCTCGCGATCTTGCTGGTATTTACCGCGATCGGCGCATGGCGCGGCTTGGTGCGCGAGGTTATTACCGTATTGACCTGGGTGTTGTCGTGCCTGCTTGCCTGGCTGTTCGCAGGAACGTTTTCGGGGATTTTTAATGGAATGGTGGACGATCCGGCGCTGCGTCAGCTGCTGGCCTTCGTGCTGATTTTTATCGTGGTCTTTGTGCTCGGCATCGTGGCATCGTGGTTTATCCACAAACACCTGCCCGGCAAACGCGGTTTCCGCAATGCCAATATCGCGCTGGGCGGTGTGATCGGTGCGGCACGCGGCGCTGTGATCGTCATCGCGGTTTTCCTCGTCGCCGGATTGACGTCGATTCCGCAGCGCCCGTGGTGGCGCGAGGCGAGTTTCACGCCGTATTTCGAGCGTGCCGCGGTGTACGTGGCCGGTTACATGCCGCACGATATTGCCCGGCATGTCCGCTACGGGTAGAATTACACTTTAAGCACTGGAGGTTCTCTCTGCATGTGCGGCATTATCGGCATTCTCTCCCAAGCTCCGGTTAACCAGGCTATTTACGATGGCCTGCTGGTTCTGCAGCATCGCGGTCAGGATGCCGCGGGAATCCTCACCTGCGACGACAAGCGCATTCACCTGCGCAAGGACAACGGCCAGGTGCGCGACGTGTTCCAGGAGCGCCACATGCTCGGCCTCAAGGGCAATATGGGCATCGGCCACGTGCGCTATCCCACCGCCGGCTGCGATTCCCCGGCCGAGGCCCAGCCGTTTTATGTGAACTCTCCTTATGGCTTGGCGCTGGCGCATAACGGCAATCTCACGAATGCCGATCAACTGAAGGACGAGCTGTACCGCGAGGACCTGCGCCACATCAACACCGATTCCGACTCCGAGATTCTGCTCAATGTTTTCGCGCATGAACTGCAGGCAGTCGCCAAGCTGCGCCTCGCGCCGGATCACCTGTTCCGCGCCGTGTCCGCCGTGCACCGGCGCTGCCGCGGCGCCTACGCCGTCACTATGCTGGTGACGGGCTTCGGCATTCTCGCGTTCCGCGACCCGTACGGCATCCGCCCGCTGGTGTTCGGCAAGCGCGAAACCGAGCAGGGAACGGATTATATGTTCGCCTCGGAGTCCGTCGCGCTCGATGTCGTGGGTTTCTCTTACGTGCGCGACGTCGCGCCGGGCGAGTGCATCATGGTGGACCTGAACGGCCAGGTGCACAGCCAGCAATGCGCCGAGAAGCCGATGCACTCGCCGTGCATCTTCGAATTCGTGTATTTCGCGCGTCCCGACTCGATGATGGACGGCATCTACGTGCACAAGACGCGGCTGCGCATGGGCGAGCGCCTGGCTAACAAGATCAAGCGCGTCTGGCCGGACATCGATATCGACGTCGTGATTCCGATCCCGGATACCTCGCGCACCGCGGCCTTGCAGATGGCCTATGAGCTCGACCTGCCGTACCGCGAGGGTTTCATCAAGAACCGTTACATCGGCCGCACCTTCATCATGCCCGGCCAGGCCGAGCGCAAGAAGTCGGTGCGCCAGAAGCTGAACGCCATCGACGTCGAATTTCGGCGCAAGAACGTGCTGCTGGTGGACGATTCCATCGTGCGCGGCACGACCTCCAAGCAGATCATCCAGATGGCGCGCGACGCCGGCGCCCGCAAGGTGTACTTCGCCTCGGCCGCACCGCCGGTGCGCTTTCCCAACGTGTACGGCATCGACATGCCGTCGCGCGATGAGTTGATCGGCAACGGCCGCACCGAAGACGAGATTGCGGCGGTCATCGGCGCCGACAAGCTCATCTATCAGGACCTCGACGATCTGATCGATGCCGCGCGCGAGGGCAATCCCAAGATCCAGAAGTTCGATTGTTCCTGCTTCAACGGTGAGTACATCACCGGCGATGTGACCCGCGACTACCTCGACCGCATCGAGCGTCATCGCAACGATTCCGCCAAGACCAGCCGCAGTACCGGTGGGCAGGGGGGTGGTAACGATCTCGTTACCGCGGAAGTGTTGAGCTTTCCAAGGTAATCCCTTCTTCCTTCAGCCGTTCGCCCTGAGCCTGTCGAAGGGCGAACACCTTGTTGGTTGTCATCTCCGCGAAGGCGGAGATCCAGGGTTTGAATAACAAAAGCCGCCTTCGGGCGGCTTTTTAATTTATGTTGTGTCGGCTTCGCCGACGATAAAAAGCTAATTGCGGGTGGCTCCGCCCCTGCACCCCTGGGTCGCTTTTCTTTGCTTGCCCAAAGAAAAGCGACCAAAAGAAAGGGCACCCCGGAGCGCGCGACTGCTCCTCCGTTCCTCGCCTCACCGGGCGCTCGCCAACTCGCCGGGCGCACACTACGCGCCTCGGGCTCAAACACGGGCTCGCTTAAAAGCTCCCGGTGGGGCTGCGGTACTCGGCGCGCGCTACGGGGATGGTTAGCAAAACCTTATCCGGGCTCTGCTTGACTTCAGGGGCTAGAACCACAAACATGATGTGGTGGCGTTGATGTTTAAGCATCGCGAAAACTGACAGGGCGTAACATTAATCAATAATAAATTACCGCCTGCTGTTGGTCGCCCATACAGAGCATGGCACGGCGGTACGTATAATCAGCGCACGGCGCGCAACGGCGCGAGAGAAAGACCGTCATGAAACGTAAGAACCGTACTTCGTCGGACGATCTTCGCCGCGAATATACCTTTGATTATTCCAAGGGAGTTCGTGGAAAATATTACCGTCGCTTCATGAAAGAAGGTTCCAATATCGTGAAGCTTGAACCCGATGTGGCCAAGGTGTTTCGCAACTCGGAGGCGGTCAATGACGCGCTGCGTTCGTTGTTGAAGGTGTCCGAGTCGGCTCAGCGGTATGCCGTCCGTGCCCGACGGACAGCGCGGAAGCGTCACGCAGCTTAGGAATGACGAGCTTCGCCAGGTCCGGTACAACTTACATATACATTGACAGACTGCGAATGACGTTATAGATTTCTATCTGATAGGCGCCGATTTGAGCTTCAGCTTGCGGGCGCGATACAAATGCCGCTAAAGCGAGAGTATCCCGCTCTAGCCGCATTCGCGGCTTTTTTTGTGCCCTACAGGGATGTAGTAATGTCGCGAAAGCGCATGGATGCGCGTAGCGACGAGTCCGCCGCTCTCCGCAAGCCTGCGCCGTAACCTTGAATTTGAGGAGCAGCAGGCATGTCCGACGATATCGACCAATGGGGCTTCGACACGCGCGCGGTGCGGGCGGGGCAGCATCGCACCAACGAGGGCGAGAATTCCGAGCCGATCTTTCTCACTTCCAGTTACGTGTTCAAAAACGCGGCGGAGGCGGCGGCGCGGTTTTCCGGCGCGGAGCCGGGGAACATCTATTCGCGTTTCACCAATCCCACCGTGCGCGCCTTCGAGGAACGCCTGGCGGCACTGGAAGGCGGCGAGAAATGCGTCGCCACGGCCTCCGGCATGGTGGCGATTCTCTCGACCTGCCTCGCGCTGCTCAAGAGCGGCGATCACATCGTTTCCTCGCGCAATATCTTCGGGGCCTCGGTGCTGCTGTTCAACAACTATCTGGTCAAGTTCGGGATCGAGACGAGCTACGTATCGCTCACGGATTACGCCGCATGGGAAAAGGCGATCAAGCCGAACACGAGGCTGCTGTTCCTGGAAACTCCGTCCAATCCGCTGACCGAGATCGCCGATATCGCGCGGCTCGCGAAAATTGCGCACGCCAAAGGCTGCCTGCTGGTGGTGGACAACGTGTTCTGTACGCCGGTGTTGCAGCGGCCGTTGAAGCTCGGCGCCGATCTCGTTATCCACTCCGCGACCAAGTATCTCGACGGCCAGGGCCGCTGCGTCGGCGGTGCCGTGATTGGCAACAAGGAACTCGTGGGCGAGAAGGTCTATGGCTTTATGCGCACCTGCGGGCCTTCCCTGAGCCCGTTCAATGCCTGGGTGTTCCTCAAGGGGCTGGAGACGCTGAGCCTGCGCGTAAAGGCGCACAGCGCGAATGCGCTGGCACTGGCGCAATGGCTTGAAAAGCAGAAGCGCGTGAAGCGCGTTTACTATCCCGGCCTCGCTTCCCACCCGCAGCACGAACTGGCCAAAAAGCAGCAGTCCGGTTTCGGCGGTATCGTTTCGTTCGAGGTAGACGGCGGCAAGGACGCGGCCTGGAAGCTGATCGACAGCACGCGCGTGATTTCCATCACCGCGAATCTGGGCGATACCAAATCCACCATCACCCATCCGGCCACGACTACGCACGGCCGCCTGACGCCTGAGCAGCGCGCCGAGGCTGGCATCAGCGACGGCCTGATCCGGATTTCGGTGGGGCTGGAAGACCTGGAGGATATCAAGAAGGATCTCGCGCACGGCCTTTCATGATGCAAGGGACGTAGGGTGGGCAATGCCCACCATCGGACCGCAATCGGGCTACCTTCATGGTGGGCGATGCCCACCCCACTAATATTTGAAGGTCCCAAGGAAGACTTCACGCGAGGCCTTTCATGATGCGAAGCGGAGTGTGCTGAACAAACTGGCGGCACACGATGTAGAATGAGCCGGATGCGCGTTGGCCTGTTCGTCACCTGCCTCGTGGACCTGATGCGGCCGAGCATCGGGTTCGCGGCGTTGCGTTTGCTGGAGGCGGCCGGTTGTGAAGTGGTAGTACCACCGGCCCAAACCTGCTGCGGCCAACCGGGTTACAACTCGGGAGACCGGAAGGCCGCGAAAGCGCTGGCGCTGAAAGTCCTGCAGGAATTCGACGGCTGCGATTACGTGGTCCTGCCATCCGGCTCCTGCGCCGGGATGATACGTGTGCATTACCCGGCGCTGTTCAAGGACAACCCAGCCGTCATCGAATCAATCAAACGCCTGTCCGCCCGCACCTATGAACTGACCGATTTTCTGGCCAACGTCGTCAAGCTCCAGAACGTCCCCGGCCGTTATTCCGGTTCGCTGACTTATCACGATTCCTGCTCCGGTCTGCGCGAAATGGGCGTGCAGGCGCAGCCGCGCGCGCTGCTGGCGAAGATGCCGGGTGTGAAGCTGACCGAGATGCGTGAATCCACGACCTGTTGCGGTTTCGGCGGCACCTTCTCGGTCAAGTTCGGCGAAATTTCCACACGCATGGCCGATAACAAATGCGAACACATCGCCCAGACCGGGGTCGGTGCCATCGTCGCCGGCGATTTGGGCTGCCTGATGAACATCGAGGGCCGCCTGCGTCGCCGCGGAGACCTCGAAACCCGCGTGCTGCATGTTGCCGAAGTTTTGGCTGGAGAAAATGGCATATGCAAGTAACGGCGATGCATTTCAAGCGCAAGGCGGGCGAGAACCTGCGCAATGAAAAGCTGCAAAAGGCGCTGGAAAAGCTCCAGACCAAGTTCGTCGACGGCCGCGCGGCGGCGATCGCGGAGCTGCCGAACTTTGCGGAAATCCGCGACGCCGCTGCGGAAATCCGCGACAAGGTCATCAGCAATCTCGACCGTTACCTGCTGCGCTTCGAGCAGGAAGCGACCGCGCGCGGGACGGTGGTGCACTGGGCCGAGACCGCCGACGAGGCGAACCGCATCGTGGCCGAGATCGCGCACCAGCATGGCCTGCACAAGGTGGTGAAATCGAAATCCATGGTGTCGGA
>NZ_JBAVEJ010000213.1:0-18706 GCF_049587675.1 Sulfuricaulis sp.
GGACCCGGTCTTGTCGCAGGTCAAGCTGATCGCCGAACCGTGGGATCTCGGCGAGGGCGGTTACCAGGTGGGAAATTTTCCGGTCGGTTGGACCGAATGGAACGGCAAGTACCGCGACGTGGTGCGCGCCTACTGGAAAGGAGAGGGCGGACTCATCGGCGAGCTGGCCTACCGGCTGACCGGCTCGAGCGATCTGTACGGGCACAGCGGCCGTCGTCCCCACGCCTCGATCAACTTCGTCACGGCGCACGACGGGTTCACCCTGCAAGATATCGTGAGCTACAACGACAAGCACAACGAGGCCAACGGCGAAGACAACCGCGACGGGAGCGATCACAATCTATCCTGGAACTGCGGCGTGGAGGGGCCAGCCGACGATCCGGTCGTCAGGGCCCTGCGCGCTCAACAGAAGCGCAACTTTCTGGCGACGTTGATTCTCTCCCAGGGCGTGCCCATGCTGCTCGCCGGCGATGAAATGGGACGCACGCAGCAGGGCAATAACAACGCCTACTGCCAGGACAGCGAGCTCACCTGGAACGACTGGAGCCTGACCCTGGAAGATCACCAGATGATCGAATTCGTGCGGCGCGTCATCCGGATCCAGCAGCTCCATCCGGTATTTCGCCGCCGTTCGTTTTTTCAGGGCCGCCGTATCCGGGGTGAAGGCATCAAGGACATAACCTGGCTCAAGCCCGACGGCACGGAAATGACCGACCAGGAATGGCAGCAGTCGTTCGCCCGTTGCCTCGGCATGTTTCTCGCCGGCGAAGGACTTGATGAGCAAGACGTTTGCGGTCAATCAGTCAGGGACATCAACTTTCTGCTGCTGCTCAACGCGCATCACGACGAGATCGTGTTCACCTTGCCGGCCTATCATCCGGAGAGAAGCTGGAAGGTGGAACTCGACACGAGTCGAGACGCCGGCCTGGGCAGCGACGGTATCTACGCCGGCCTGCAGGCCTATCCGCTGCAGGGACGATCGCTGGCGTTGTTGCGCGAGATCGGAAGCGAAACGCAAAACCCCACATCGGGACGCGTTTAATGTCATTCAGGCTTATCCTGACACTGGTGCTGACCGTCCTGGCTACCGTTATCGTTTTGCAGAATACCGCCGTGGTTGAAATCCGCTTTCTGTTCTGGACGGTGGCCATGTCACGCTCCTTGTTGATCGTCGTCATGCTTGTGATCGGCATGGCCCTGAGCTGGCTGCCGCATGGCTACATCGCGTTGCGACGCAAGAAATAGATTTATGCCATGTCAGAAGTGATTGAGAGATGTCATCAGGAAGCACTGCGGCTGCTTCATCGTAATCTGACGCCCGATGGAATTCTGGCGGCGACGCGAACCGAAAAGGCGGAGAGTCGGCGCTATGACTGTATCTTTGGGAGAGATGCCGCCATTTGTACACTGGCCATGGTCTTGAGCGGCGACGCCAAGTTGGTGCAAGGCGCCAAGGACAGCCTGCTGACGCTGGCGCGGCATCAGGCCGAAAACGGCCAGATTCCCAAGTATGTCGACATCAAACGGCACGAGCCGGATTTCTGGTACGTGGGCTGCATCGACGCTACCCTGTGGTGGCTGGTGGCGCTGAATTTCATCGCCAGGCATGCTCCGGATACGGCACTGGAAAAGAAGCTGAAGCCGCACGTGCGGCGCGCCATTACCTGGCTGCAATGCCAGGAACATCCACGGCTGCATCTGTTGCAGCAGAACGAGGCCAGCGACTGGGCCGACATCATGCCGCGCTCCGGATTCGTGCTTTACACCAATGCCCTGTGGTATTACGTCAAGCAACAGTACGGATTGGCGCGGGCGAAACAGACGCGTTACCATTTCAACCATCTGTTCCACCCGTTTTCGCACGACGTGCCGGGATACCGCCGTCTGCAGTTGCTCACGCATTATGCGCGCAGCAAGGCGAAGAACCGCGATCTATATCTGAGCTTCGTGAACTTTTCGTTCTGGGGCGAGGAGGGCGATGTGTTCGGCAACCTGCTGGCGATTCTTTTCGGGCTGGCGGACGCGAAACAATCGCGTCGCATCCTGCGCGCGCTGGACAAGGCGGCGATCGCCGCGCGTCATCCGGTGCGCGTGACCTGTATGCCGATCCGCCGTACCGATTCCCTGTGGCGCGCGTACATGGCGCGCCACCGGCAGAATTTCGAGCACCGCTACCACAATGGCGGGATCTGGCCCTTCATCGGTGGATTCTGGGTCATGACGCTGGCGCTGCTCGGCAAGCGGCGCTTGGCGGCGCGGCAACTCGAGCGCCTGGCCAGGGTTAACGCGATTAATGGCTGGGAATTCAATGAGTGGTTTCACGGCAAGACCGGCAAGCCCTCGGGCATGGCGGGCCAGTCATGGAACGCGGCCATGTACCTGTTGGCGCTGCGCACGCTGAAGTCGAATATATTCTGACGGCGGCGCTTTTTCGGTTTCCCGCGGAAAAGGAGGCAACATGACACATAACTCCCTGCTCATCATCAAGTCGTTGGGCCAGAGCATCTGGCTTGATTATATCGAGCGCGGAATGGTCGTAAACGGCGAGCTGTCCCATCTGATCGAACGCGACGGGCTCGCCGGTATCACGTCCAATCCGTCCATATTCGAAAAGGCCATCACCGGCCACGCGGACTATGAGGCGGACATCGCCAGGCTCTCCCGCCGCGCCCGGAGCGCGATGGAGATGTACGAGGCCATCGTCCTGGACGACATCGGCCACGCGGCCGATCTGTTCCTGCCGGTGTATGAAAAGGCGAAGGGGCGTGACGGTTTCGTCAGCATCGAAGTCTCGCCGCACCTGGCCTACGACGCGGACAAGACGGTAAAACAAGCGGTGTGGCTGTGGGAGAAATTGCACCGGCCCAATATCATGATCAAGGTCCCGGGGACCGTTCCGGGGCTGCCCGCCATCCGGCAACTCATCGCGAAAGGCATCAACGTGAACGTGACACTGCTGTTCGGTCTCGGCCGATATCGCGAGGTGTTGCTGGCCTGGCTTTCCGGTCTCGAAGACCGCGTGAACGCCGGACTGACGCTGGAGCCTGTTGCCTCGGTCGCCAGTTTCTTCCTGAGCCGAATCGATGTGCTGGTGGACAAGCGTCTCGATGCGCTGATCCGCTCAGGATCGGACAAGTCCGTTTCCACGTTGCGCGGCGCGGCGGCCATCGCCTATGCGCGCCTGGCTTACCATATATACCGTGAGATGCAGGGCACGGAGCGCTGGCGCAGGCTCGTCGCGCGTGGCGCGCAACCGCAACGGCTGCTGTGGGCCAGCACCGGGACCAAGGACCCGGCCTACAGCGACGTGAAGTATGTCGAGACATTGATCGGACCGGAAACGGTCAACACCTTGCCGCCGGAGACGCTGGATGCCTACCGCAAACACGGTGACCCGGCCCTGCGGCTGGAGCAGGACCTGGCGCAGGCCGCCGAGGTGACCGCCAGGCTGGAGCGATCTGGAATCGATCTGGAAGCCGTGGCGCAGCAGCTGGAAGTAGAGGGCGTGAAAAAATTTGTCGAGCCGTTTGACAAGCTGCTTGCCTCGCTCGAGCAACGGCGCCGGAAATTCGCCATCGAGGGCGTGTGAAACATCGCCATCGCATGCCGTTCGGTGTCGAGCGGCAGGCGAATGGGGCGCTGCGTTTTCGCCTGTGGGCGCCGGCGGCGCACCGCGTCGACCTGTGCCTCGAAACCGCGACAAAGGAAACTCTCCTGCCCATGGAAAAGGAAGAGGACGGATGGTTCAGCCTGTTGACAGCGCGCGCAGAGCCGGGCGCGCTCTACCGTTACCGCATTGACGGCGATCAACGCGTGCCCGACCCGGCCTCGCGCTTCCAGCCGCGGGACGTGCACGGGCCGAGCCAGGTGATCGAACCCGAGGCCTGGGAGTGGACGGATGCCGACTGGCGCGGCCGTCCCTGGGAAGAGGCGGTGATATACGAATTGCATGTGGGAAGCTTCACCGAAATTGGCACCTTCGCCGGCGTGAAACAGCATCTCGCTGAACTCGCTGAACTGGGCATCACGGCCATCGAACTCATGCCAGTGGCGGATTTCCCCGGGCGGCGTAACTGGGGCTATGACGGCGTGTTGCCATTCGCGCCGGACAGTCGTTACGGTCGCCCCGAGGACCTGAAGGATCTGGTGCAGAGCGCCCACGCGCGCGGGATCATGGTGTTCCTCGACGTGGTCTACAACCACTTCGGCCCCGAAGGCAATTACCTGCATCTGTACGCGCCGCAATTTTTCACTGACCGGCATCACACACCCTGGGGTGTGGCCATTAATTTTGACGGCGAGGACAGCGCTACGGTGCGGGATTTTTTCATCCACAACGCCCTGTACTGGCTGGAGGAATATCATCTGGACGGCCTGCGTTTCGATGCGGTGCATGCCATTATCGATGATTCGCAGCCGGATATTTTGCAGGACATTGCCAAGTCCGTGGCACACGGACCCGCTGCCTCACGTCGGTTACACATGGTGCTTGAAAACGAACACAATCAGGCCCGGTATCTCGAACGCGATTTCGCACTGTGTCCACACTGTTATGTCGCACAGTGGAATGACGACATCCATCACACATTGCATGTATTGACCACCGGCGAGACGGGCGGCTATTACGAGGATTACGCCGATGCGCCGGTGCAGCGACTTGGGCGCTGCTTGGCCGAGGGATTTGCCTATCAGGGTGAGCCGTCGCGTTACCGTCACGGCGCGGCGCGCGGCGAACCTTCGCGTGAACTGCCGGTCACCGCGTTCGTGTCGTTCCTGCAGAACCACGACCAGATTGGCAACCGGGCGATGGGTGAACGCATTACAAGGCTTGCCTCCGAAGAGTCGATACGGGCGGCCATGGCCATATTGCTCCTGGCGCCCTCACCGCCATTGCTGTTCATGGGCCAGGAATGGGGCGCGACGCAGCCATTCCTGTTTTTCTGCGACTTCGGGCCGGAACTGGCGGCTGCCGTGACGGAAGGGCGGCGCAAGGAGTTTGCCCGCTTCCCCGAATTCAACGATGCCGATGCGCGTGCACGCATTCCCGATCCCAACGATGAAAAAACTTTTGCCATGTCCTGCCTTGATCATGCCGCTTCCCTCACCGAAGCGGCACAGGCGTGGCGCCGGTTCCATCAGGAAATGCTCACGTTACGGGCGCGTGAGATCGTCCCACGCCTGCGCGGACTGCGCCCGGGTGGCACCGACTATGAACCGCTGGGCGCCGAGGCGCTGCGTGTCCACTGGCGGCTCGGCGACGGTTCGTATCTGACGCTGCTGGCCAACCTGGGTTCGAAGCCGGTGTCAGGTATTGCGAAGCCATGCGGGAAATTACTGACAGCCGTGCCGGCGCACCGGGAAAACCGTTTCAGCGGTCAGCTTCCGGCCTGGTCGGTATGGTGGTTTCTTGAGCCATCCTCGTGAGGCGCGCATGACCGAACCAGACAAACTTAAGGAACTCTGCCGGCTCTGTGGCGTGGACATCGAGTACACCGACATCTGGGGAAAACCTCATGCTGTGCCGGAGCGCACTCTCTTGGCGCTGCTAGCGGCCATGGGTGTTGATGCCGCTGACGAGACAAGCCTGCGCTCGGCGCTGAAGGCGCGCCGATGGCGCCCGTGGCAACGGATGCTGGCGCCGGTTCAGGTTGTGCGCGCTGCCACATCCCCGACACGCATTCCCCTGGTGTTCGCGGTGAGCGACGCGGCTTTGCCGTTTGAATGGAAGCTGTGGACCGAAGCGGGCAGAGAGTCAGGCGGCAAGACGAGCGCTATGGATCTGGAATTACTGGAGCAGCGCGATATCGATGGCGATGTCATGGCCAGGTACGCCATGATCCTGCCGGAGAGCCTGCCTTGCGGTTACCACCGGTTCGAAATCAAATGCGCATCCGGCAATACCGCGAGCCTGAGTCTCATCGTCGCGCCCGACGCCTGTTATCTGCCGCCGGCGCTGGCCGGCGAGGGAAGGGTATGGGGTCCGGCGGCGCAGCTGTATACCCTGCGTTCCCGGCATAACTGGGGCATCGGCGATTTTACCGACCTTCGCGGCCTGCTGGAGCAGTGCCGCGAGTCCGGCGCTGACATCATCGGTCTGAATCCCTTGCACGACTTATTTCCGCACAATCCGCAGCATGCCAGCCCCTACAGCCCATCGAGCCGGCAATTCCTCAACTACCTGTACATCGATGTCGAGGCCATTCCTGAGTTTACCGAATGCGAATCCGTCAGGCAGATGGTTGCCGCACCTGAGTTTCAAACACGCCTTCAGGCCCTGCGCGCGGCGGAATGCGTGGACCATGGCGGCGTCGCCGCCATGAAGCGACCGGTGCTGGAAGAGTTGTACAGCTATTTTCGCCGGCAACATGTACAGACCGGGACAGACAGTAGCCACGCATTCCGCGCCTTTATTGAGGCGGGGGGTGAAGGACTCTACCGTCACGCGCTGTACGAGGCCTTGCAGGAATATTTTCATGCACAGGACCCCGCGGTTTGGGGCTGGGAAATCTGGCCGCAAGCCTTTCGCGATCCGCGGTCTTCCGAAGTCAGGCAGTTTGCCGAAAGTCACCACGAACGGGTGGAGTTTTTCCAATATCTGCAATGGCACGCGGAAACCCAACTCGCCGCTGCCGGCCACCGTTCACTCGAACTGCGCCTTGGAGTCGGCCTCTACCAGGACTTGGCAATCAGCGTCGATCGTGCCAGTGCCGAAGTCTGGGCCAACCAATCACTGTTTGTCACCCACGCGACCATCGGCGCGCCACCGGATGATTTCAATCTGAACGGACAGAACTGGGGTTTGCCACCGTGGAACCCCGATGCACTCGTGGAATCGGCCTATGCACCGTTCATCGCGACCTTGCGCGCCAACATGCGCCACAGCGGCGGGTTGCGCATCGATCACGTTATGGGTCTCATGCGGCTGTTTTGGGTGCCGAGGGATGCCGGCACGGTTGATGGGACCTACGTCCACTATCCGTTTGACGATCTGCTCGGTATTGTCGCACTGGAGAGCCAGCGCAACCGCTGCCTCGTCATCGGCGAGGATCTCGGAACCGTGCCGGATGCCGTGCGGTCGACACTGGCATCATCAGGCGTTTTTACCCACCGACTGTTGTATTTTGAAAAAGACCCACAAGGCGATTTCAAACCGCCGGGAGACTATCCGCAACAGGCGCTGGTAGCGGTGAGCACCCACGATCTGCCAACCCTGTCCGGGTTCTGGCATGGCGACGATCTCTCCGAACGGGCAGCACTCAATCACTTTCCGTCCGAGGCAGAGCGGGACAGACAGGTGATCGCGCGGGCCGAAGATCGTGCCCGCCTGTTGCTTGCCCTGGACCGGGAAAAGCTGCTGCCGGAAGGCATGACCGTGTACCCGATATCGAGTCCGGACATGACGCTGGAACTCATGTGCGCGGTACACGATTATCTTGCCAATACTCCCTCCAAGATCATGCTGGTCCAGCTCGAAGATGTCCTGGGCCAGCGACGCCAGGTGAACTTCCCCGGGACAAGCGAGGAACGTCCGAACTGGCGTTACAAGCTGGTTCTCGACATGGAAGACTTAGCGGCTGACCCCCGCTGGAAAAAGCTGACGAACGACCTGCGTGCTCGGCGCTTACCAGCACCCGTGCCGGTCAGGCGCCAGCGGGTCTTGCAGATCCCGACAGCCACCTACCGCCTGCAGTTCCATCGTGATTTCACCTTTGCCCAGGCCGCGGCGCTTGTGCCATACCTGCAGCGCCTCGGAATCAGCCATTGTTACGCCTCGCCTTATCTCAAGGCGCGCGCCGGCAGCCGCCACGGGTATGACATCGTGGATCACAATGCGCTCAATCCGGAGATCGGCAGCGCCGAGGATTACGATCACTTTGTCCGGACCCTGCACGATCATGGCCTCGGTCAGATAGTCGATATCGTACCGAACCACATGGGCGTGGGTGGTGATGACAACCAGTGGTGGATGGATGTGCTCGAGAACGGCCAGGCCTCGGCCTATGCCGGTTTCTTCGATATCGACTGGCATCCGCCCAAGGACGATTTGCGCGGCAAGGTGCTGTCACCGGTGCTCGGTGACCACTATGGCAGATTGCTCGAGAGTGGCGAGATTAAACTCGCGTTTGAGGCGGGGCAGGGCACATTTGCGGTGCGCTATTATTCCAACCGGTTTCCGATCGACCCGCAGTCCTATCCATTACTGTTAGGACATGACCTGGCACGCCTCGAGCGGCAGCTCGGCGCCGATCATCCGCTGTTGTCGGAATTCCAGAGTCTGATTACCGCGTTGCGCAATCTTCCGGGACGCGGGGAGACGGATGAAGCGCGCATCAAGGAGCGACGTCGCGACAAAGAGGTGCACAAGCGCCGCCTGGCGCAGATGGCGCGCGAACATCCCGAGATCCTCCGGTTTATCGAAGAGAATGTGGCAATTTTCAATGGCGTCAGAGCGGATGCACGCAGTTTCGATCTGCTGCACAACCTTCTCGATGCGCAGGCCTTCCGGCTGGCCAACTGGCGAGTGGCGAGCGACGAGATCAATTATCGGCGCTTCTTCGATATCAACGACCTCGCCGGCCTGCGCACGGAAAACCCGGAGGTGTTCGAGGCCACGCACCGGCTGATCTTCGAGCTGATCGCCCAGGAAAAGATCGACGGGCTGCGCATCGATCACCCGGATGGCTTGTTCGATCCCGTGCAGTATTACGACCGATTGAATCATCGCATCCGGGAGCTCGTATCCGGCGTGGGGGTGGCGCAGAATTCGGGAGAGCCGGCATCTACCGCGAAAAATCCATCAATCTACCTGGTGGTCGAAAAGATTCTGGCCAGTCACGAACGCTTGCCGGAGAACTGGCAGGTGCATGGTACGACAGGTTACGACTTCACCAATCTGGTTAACGGGCTGTTTGTTTACGGACCTGCTGAGCGCGAAATGGACCGTATCTATCGACACTTCGCCGGCTTACAGCCGGACTTTGACGATCTGCTCTATGAGTGCAAGAAACTCGTCATGCGCACAACGCTTTCCAGCGAATTGCACGTGCTGACCAATTATCTCGACCGTATTTCCGAGTCTGATCGCTATACGCGCGACTTCACCCTGACTGCCCAGCATACCGCTTTGTTTGAAGTCGTTGCCTGCTTTCCGGTTTATCGAACTTATGTCACCAGCGAAGAAGTGACCGATGATGACCGGCGCAATGTGGACTCGGCCATTGCTGCGGCCAAGCGCCGCAGCACGGCAGCGGATACCAGTATCTTTGATTTCATTCGTCGAATTCTGTTGCTCCAGGACCTGGAAGGGCGCAGCGAGGGCTATCGAAGAGCGGTGGTGGAGTTTGTCATGCGGTTCCAGCAATACACGGCACCGGTCATGGCAAAGGGTCTCGAAGACACGATGTTCTACCGTTACAACCGCCTGCTATCGCTCAATGAAGTCGGGGGTAATGGGTTTCGCTTCGCGGTGTCGATCCCCGCCTTTCATATTGCCAACCAGGAGCGCCTGCGCCGCTGGCCACATGCCATGCTTTGCACGTCCTCGCACGACACCAAGCGCAGCGAGGACGCGCGTGTGCGCATCAATGTCTTGTCGGAGATTGCGGGCGAGTGGCGAATACATCTGTCCCGCTGGAGCCGAATCAACCGCAGCAAGAAACACCGCCTCGAGACTGGATGGGCGCCGAGCCAGAATGACGAGTATCTGCTCTATCAGACGTTGTTGGGCGCTTGGCCGGCGGCGATGCTGGATACATCGCAACTGGCGGACCTGCGCCAGCGCATCGAGGCCTATATGCTTAAGGCGATTCGCGAGGCGAAGGTGCATACCAGCTGGATCAATCCCCATCATTCCTATGAAGAGGGGGTGGCCGCCTTCGTGCAGGCCCTGCTGGACATCCCAGAACGCAACCTCTTCCTCGAGGATTTTCTGGCATTTCATCACCGGGTGGCGCATCTGGGCCGGCTCAACAGTCTGAGCCAAACCTTGATCAGTCTGACATCTCCCGGGGTCCCGGATATCTACCAGGGAACCGAGTTGTGGGATCTGAGCCTGGTCGATCCGGACAACCGGCGACCCGTGGATTATCCACGGCGGCAAAACATGCTGGAGGAATTGAGCGCACTGGCCACGCGCGAAGGCAAGGCGGCGTGTGCCGAAAGGGTGCGTGCTTTATTGGATACCCTGGAGGACGGCAAGGCGAAACTTTATCTGACTTGGCAGGCGTTATCGCTGCGCCGTGACAAACCTCACTGGTTCGGCCAGGGCAGTTACCTCCCGCTCGGTGTCGATGGCCCCCGGGCCGACCATCTTTGTGCTTTTGCCCGGGTTTACCAGGATCAAGCGGTGGTGACGGCGGCGCCTCGCTGGTTTTCGAAGCTGGTCAGCGACACCCAGCCTATGCCCCTCGGCAAGGAGGTCTGGGCAGACACCTGGGTGGAGGCACCCGCCGAGCGCGAGTATCTCAATGTCCTGACCGGGGAGAAGCTCGGTACCACATGCCGCAACGGCAAAATATACTTCGCCGTGCAAAACCTGTTTGCCTATTTCCCCGTGGCTTTGCTGATCACAACTTAATACTTTATAAACAATTAGATAATAAATTATATTTATGTAAATTATTAAAATTTGATCGCGGCTATGCCGTACTTCGACGTATTATAGATAGGTAGATAGATACGCAGGTGAGCTGGTTAGGAGGTTGCAATCTGGGCTCGTATCTAGACAGTCCGCGCGTATTATACTTCGTATAATGTATATTATGTAAAATAGTAAAAGGAGCTAAATAACGCCATGTTCGAACGCCGCCATGAAGCCCTGCTCCCTTACCCCATCTTCATTCGGCGCGTCATCAGGCATGTTGTCGCTGCCAGTTTGGTTCTCGCCGCAACACTGAGTGTCGGAACGTGGGGATATCATGCGCTGGAACATCTGTCGTGGGTGGATGCACTCCTCAACGCGTCCATGATCCTGGGCGGCATGGGTCCGGTGGATACGCTGTACACGACCGCGGGAAAACTGTTCGCTTCGGCTTACGCGCTGTTCAGCGGAATTGTGTTTTTGGCCACGTCAGGGGTGCTTCTGGCGCCGTTCCTGCATCGTCTGATGCACCGGTTTCATCTCGAGGAGCGATAATTTCTGACGTCCCTAATGCGTTAATCGCGCACGAAGCTTCTTGACCCGATTCGCCAGATTTTTCCGGTTAACATCCGGCACGTCCTTCAGCGCCAGCACCCGTTCAGGGTAATCCTTGGTCGCTGTCAGCAGTTCATGCAGGATATCCGCCGCCGCGGCACGCGTGAGGCCGAAGGATTCACCCACCCGAGCGACGCTGTAGCCGAGATGCTGTTTCTCGTCGATGTAGAACGGCAGCGCCGAGACCAGATCATGCCGATCCCAAGCGCGCATCGGGGTCGGATCGAATACCGGCGCGATGCGGACCTTTTCCGGTCCGCCCAGGAAGGCCAGGTTTTCGAGGTGCAGATCGCCATTGCCGGTGAGTAGCGCCATCACGAACCGCCGATAAACCTCGTGGCGCGCGGCCAGGGCGTCGATAGGGGCGATTTCCGCCAGTTTCAGCAGCATCAGACCCACGCCTTCGACCTCGGCATCGGTCATGGTGCGCACCTGCTGCTGGCCGGTGGCGTACACCGAGAAAAAGCTTTCCATCGCGAGCGACGCACCGGTTGGCGTGCGGTCGAAGCGTTCCACGGCCAGCACCGACAGGCCGTCGATCGTGGCGCGCCAATGGCGCGGAACCTCGAAACCCAGCTCGTGGTGCAGGTCCAGGCACAAAGCTTCCAGTGCTTCGAGTCCGCGGTATTGCGGATCCTCGACTTTCATCACTACGTCGGTGTAGGCCACGCCGTCGACTTGGCGCGCGCCGGGCTCGGCCAACGTGCCGTCCCAGCTTTCCTTATCGGGGATCGATACCAGGAGCTTCGGGATCTGGCCCCCAACCGAGGGCGTAGGTCCGATGAGCCGCATGATATCCAAGGATTCGGCGCTGAAATCCTGGCTCGTGCCCTCCTTCAGCAACTGCCAGAACTCGGAGCGCGATCCCACCCGCTTCTTCGGCTCGCCAGTGCCGGCGTAGGCATCCAGTGCCGCCCGATCATCGGGGAACACGTCGATGTGTCCGATGCCGTTGTGGCCGGTGAGCATCAGCAATTCCCATTCAGTTTCAAAGCCCGGCGCCGGAACGTTCGAGCGTTTTGCGAGCAAGCTGGTGTACAACCGCCGCTGGATATTGTTCGCGTTACGGCCCGGGATCAGCGCCATCAGCCGCGGTAACAGCGGCAGGATTTCGGTGGACGCATGCACGAACGGGCGCGTCTGCCACAGCGATGGCGGCAACAGCAGCGACAGGCCGCCGGTGTCGGCCTGCTCCAGGAATTCCGGCGAATAGGAAAACCGCATCTCGCGGCCGGTGGCCACGAGCTGGCCCATCTTGCGGGGTGCGGCGGCAGTTCGGGCCCACACCGCCGCATAGCGGTCGGTCATGAGAAAAAGCGGCCCTGCTGTATGCGCGCGAGCTGGTCGTCGTCCGGCACCACGGCGAGCTTCAGCCCCACTGCCCGTGCCAGCCGATCGATGAGCGCAAAATCCGCAGTGCCGCGGCTTTTCATGCGGCTCAGAGTCTCAGGTCGCACGCCGGCCAACCGGGCCAGTTCCTTTTCCTTGAGCTTGCGGGACTCGGCAGCGGCCAGGATGACATTCAGTGTGGAACGGACCGACTCGATGTTACCTTGGGGTTTAATATTGATCATATGATCAATATTAATCATATATTGATTTATATGTCAATATAGATGTGAAAATGGCTATATAGTCAATATATTGTGATCTACTAGATATGTGAAGTATTTATATTATTTTTCAATAATATATACATATATCCTTATAATAAACATTAACTAACAACTGTCCAGAAATAAACCTGCACCCTGCCCTAACGGTCAGATTTTACCCAGCCGTCTCCATGGCTCGGGCCTGATACCCATGTATCGCGAACACTGCTCGCCGCGCGTCCAACTACAGGCGTAGCTGACTCTCCTACCTCGCGCCGCTCACTGTCGACTACGACCGGAAGCGCTTGATGCCGCGGCGTCGTCGCCACCAGCCGATCAATGGCAGCAACGCCAGACCGCCCGGCAGCAGCAGCGCGAAAATATATGGCGAATAGCGGGAAATGCGCCGGAGCCGGCGCAGGATGATGTCCTTCTCGCGCTCGGTCCAGGATCTTCTTCTGCTGGCGTTCCGCGATATCGGTGCAGAACTCGTCGGCGGCTTCATTCCGTCGGACAGCCCGATGCGGCGACGGCGGCGAGCAGCAATCCCGCAGTGGTTAGGAACTTCCTACGTTGGACCTCGTCCACTACCCTCTCCCGGACAAACGCGTTGGATAATTTACACTTGAACATACGCTTCCGGCCAGAAGCGGTCGTCCGCCGACCTGTAATTTGATTACCCGGCCGACGCGGGTGAGCCAGCCTCTAGTACCCGCCACCCCAGCGATACTGCCAAGCGACGCCGAGGCCGGTAAAGTCGCTGCCGGTGCGGGTAGAGATGCCGGTGCTGGCGTAGAGTTTTATCGAGTTGTACCGGTCCACCGGCAGCGCGAGAGTCAGGCCTGTCCGCGTGTTCGTCTGTATGTTTTCTCCCTTCACGCCGTTGACGGTGGTGCGCCCGCCCGTGTAGTAAATGCCGTTGAATCCCAGCCACATGCCGGAGGGAAAACTGTAAATGATATGCCCCTGCACCGCGTATAGTGGCGCCTGCGCGAGCCTGCTGCCGTTGTTGAAATCAGTATTGTCGGTGTAATACGTGGCGCTCGGCATGATCTCCATCGTCCACGAACCCAACGCCTTGGAAATGCCCAGCTCGGGTTTGAACGACCAGCGGTTGTTGCCGAGGTTGATCAATTTGCTGTTGTCATATTGCCCCAGCGGCGCTGTCACCTGCAGGCTCGCCCCGACGATGACGTCCTGCCGGTAGCCCGCAAACTCCTTCAGCGAAAGCGCGGGAGAGCCGTAGAAGTTCACTGAGAAACGAAATCGCGGGTCGCCGAAACCCGACACATCGCGCTGTTTGGGCTGGTCGTCCACCCTCCCGTGTCCCGAAAACGAGGTATAGGGCAGCACCACGTCGAACTTGGCGGCCTTGCCCCACGCATCCAGTGAGCGCGCGTAGGCGAAGACCTCGGTATTGGTGTGAAATTGCGTGTCGGTGATTGACGTCGACGGATCGAACGCCATTTTGCCTTCCGCGTAGACGTAACCCGCAATCAGGAAATTGAGTCCGATCGGCGTGTTCGTATACGACCTCGGTTCGAGTTCCTGCGCGTGCGCGACCACGGCCGGGAACATGAGCGCAATCGGGAGGATCGCCGCGCCCAGGCCGCGAACGGTGCGCGGGAATGCCGTATCAGAATTACCGGAAAATTTCCTAATGCAAGCGAGCAACAGGGAGTTTCCTCAAATGGCGCCGGTGGTTCCCACTTCTTCTTAGCGATAGGAAATTCAATCCGTCCATGTTCTCGCCGGGCCAAGCCGAGGCGCCGGCAGTAAGTGCGAAAGAGTCTCCCGACTGCGCATAACGGATCTTATGTTCATGTTGACACCTCCCTCTCCGGCAGACGACTACGATCCGGGCGTGTAATGAGCGGGATCAGCGGTCAATTTCCAAGTAATCTAGTCCAACCGCCGCAGAGCGGCAAACACTTTTTACTAATTTTCAATTACCGGGTTCGTAGTGAGTGAAAACTTTTCACTGACCCGATTATGTTCTGCTATTTCTTTCCTGTCGTGCTGGCTTGCGCCGCCTTGCGGAAGCGCTCAATACTGCCTTGGTGCTCTTGGTACTCTACTCTCCCCACCGCTATCTCGGCATCGTAGGCGGCCAGGAAGGTCTTGTAGGCTCGGGCGGCGCTGTCTTTTTTCCCGCTGCGCTCGGCGATTTGGTGCTCCAGCATGATAGCTAATAGATGGTTTGGCACGGCCTGCCGAAGCTTATCGATTTGCACGCGCGCGCTTTTGATATCGTCCGCCGTCAAATGAAGTAAAGCCACATGATAGCGGGCGTCGTTGTCCAAGGTTTCCAGATTGTCATAAGCCTCCAGGGCCATCGGCGCAAACTTTAATGCTTCCGCGGTATTCCCGCTCTCACTGGCGATCATGACCCGGTTGAACAGCCGGTCCGCCGCATCCCGTGGTGACATGCTGGCAAGGTCGACGGGCTGGCCTGGCGCGGGAACCGTCGATGTCATTGGCAGTGAAGACGGCGCTGGTGACGCCGCACCATCGTCCCGACCAAACCATGACAGCAATGCCACGAACAGCGCGATCGTCGCGATGCCAATGGCGACCCACGGCGCGATCGTTTGCGCGTTCCATTGTTTCGATGCCGCCTTGGCTTCGAGGGACTCACCGCACTCGTGGCACACGCGCGACCCGGGTTTGACCTCGGTGTCACAAGACGGACAGACCGACACAATGGGTGATCCGCAGTGACTGCAGAAATTGCCCGCGGCGTGCTTACCACAGCTGGGACATTGGACAGATTTAGCATTCATAGTCGCACCTTACCACGGGACAATGAGACGTAACGAGGTGCGCTGGGGCACGGGAAGCAAGCGCTGCGGGGTGGAGAAGATTCGGATATGAAGCGGGACGGCGGCGCGGCGGCGCGTTTCGTGCACAATCGCCTTACCCGGCGCACGCCGCTCACGCTAGTTCAGATCGTCGTCCTTGTAGTACTTCGTGCCTTTGGCGGTCAACTCGACAGCCACGCCCTCGTCGGTCAACTGGTACAGCCACACGCCCGGCGACACTGACACCGCACCCGCAAAGGCCGCGCCCTTGTCACCGGACTTTGCTGCCGCGCTGGTCTGGCCGCCAACCTCCCAGCCGGAATTCACAAACTTGTTGAAGTCGGCCGCCTTTTCGAATACCCATACCATGCGATACTTCTTCACGCCGAGACCCAGACCGGCCTGGACCTCCAACATTTTCATATAGGTAATCTTGCCGTTCTTCTTGTTGACCGCCATGCCTGAGCCCTTGCCGCTGCCGGCCACGAAGATCTTCAAACCAAAATTGCTGAACACGGCATAACCGGCGGCACTGTCAATCGCCTTCTTGGTGCCGGGCTGGGCCTTGTATAGCCGTTGGAGCGTCTCATTCGTCATCTTCTGGATGTCCGCGCGCGCGGTCTGCTTCTCCTTCGCGTTCATTGCGGCCAATGCGATCGATGACCCAACCAGACCGGCAATAGCTACAAGCAACACCCAACTGAAATTGATTCGTTTCATGTTATCTCCTTTGGCTCAGTTGCAAGGCGCGCAACCCCAATCTCTACCGGCGACCGCCATGCATCTGCCCGGCAAGACGCCGCGGTACACAGTTCGGTTGACACAGCAACTATACCCCCAAGGCACGAGAAAGAAACCGGGTCAGATTGAGCAAACCCGGCTTTCATTCAACCGGATAATCCAGCTCACGTTGATATCGTATGGCCAGGATACGGACTTGATCCTGCACAGGCAAGAAGCGGTATAAAGCTATGTACCCCGTCTTGCCGTAAGAAATCACCAGCTCACGCAGTTCACCCGCAATGGTTCGTCCAATCAGCGGATGGTTTGACAGGGTATCGACGGCCTCACCAATGCCGCGCGCGGCGCCTACCGTCGCCTGCGGGTCGTGCTCGGCAAGGAAATCAAATACACGCTCAAGATTCGCAAGCGCGTTCTCCGAATAGACTATTTGCGCCACGGCTTGGGCCGGGCGGCTCTACGGTTCTTGGCCAGTCGTTCCAGCCAGGGGTGGACGTCCTCGGCCCGATACACGGCCGCGCCCTCTTCGACCGCGGCATCGGAGATGAGCGCCTCGCGTACGAACTCCCGCATCCGTTCCTCGCGCGCAACCTCACGCTCCAGCGCTTCAATCATGAGGCTATGCGCGGAACGCCCGGTTTCTTTGGCCAGGCGGGCAATGCGTGTTTTGAGCTTTTCCGGCAGCTTGAGCGTGGTCGTGGCGGTCATGACAGGACACCGAATTGCTTAGGTAACACTATAGTAGCACCGCACAGCGATTCAGACAATGACGGTTCCCTTATTGGGCATGATCAATCCCTCTACGAAGCTGCCCCTTGCTGTGCTGGTTCGTGGTCGATGCTTGACTATACCGCGATGCGTGCGGTGGTCAGCCCTCGATATAAAGGCTGGATATGAAACAGAACAGCGGAAAGGGGTGAATTCGTACAGCCGATATGACGTTCGCGCAGCCCTTCTGCGCCGAGGTCACCAGCGCCACCGGACCGGGCGGAAGCCAGCCATAGACTTTGGACAAGAGAAAGAACTTTTTCATTATCTTGCCTCCCGTGGAGAATCGAGCCAGGCCTCTTTAATTACGCTGCTTAATCTTTAATCATTCCGTCCCCTCTATTAAGGGCATAACAAAACGTAATGTCGCCATGCAACGCGCGGAACCAACCAAACAAGTAACCTGTCTCAAGTGAGCAACCGGATCATTACGATGTAATGCACCAAAATGTTCATCGTATTGTCATATTCGCGCCAAAACGATGCGCCACGAATCTGAAGGATTCGCAGTATTGCATGGCCAGCGTTTTACATTTGCCAAGCGAGCATTGTGAACGATTGATACAATGGCACAGGATGCCGTAAACCAGGATGGTACTGAAATGATAAACAGCGATCTGCAAAGTAACTGGAAGGACAGCATCTACCGCCAGCGCGAAGAACTTGCGCGCATGCTGCGCGAGCCCATCGAGCGCGTCGCGGAACTGCTTCATGCCGTGTGGCCGGACAAGCAGCAAATGGAAGACGTGTTGTTACACGGATTTTCGAGCATTCCCTATTGCACGAGTCTGTACGTGCTCGACATGAATGCGGTCCAGCTCACCGAAAACATCGGCCACGCCGGCGTGGTGACGGGACACTACAATCGCGACCGCTCGCAGCGGCCATACATGCGCGAGCCGGTGCCGTCATGGGGCTTTCTGTTATCGGATGCCTACATCAGTCTTGTGGCGCATCGCCCTTCTCTCACCGCGCTCAAGACCATCCGTCGGGGCGATTCGGTGCTCGGTTATCTCGGTGCTGATTTCGACTTGCGCGACCTGCCGGTGACGTCGCAGCTCTACAAGGAGCCCGAACTCTGGCGGCAAATCAAGGGCGACCCGGCCATTCGCAGCGGTCTGTTTCTGCAGACGCGGGTGGAAAGCCCCATGGACCGGAACATGGACCAGACACTTTCCATCCTCGAGGAAATGCTCACGGAGCGCGGCGTCTTTCAGACACAGATTCATTTCTCGAGCAGTCAGGCCACCATCTGGATGAATGACGACCCGTACCGGTATCGCATTCTGGATATCGATGCCCTGAAGGATCCGGACATCTGTCTTGTCTATCCGCGGCAGCCGTACCCGGCTGAAGCAGTCATACCGGCGAACCAAATTGCGACCATACTCGATAACTTCAAAATCCTGCGCGCCGGGGACCCCAATATCTACCTGCGCCTCGCGACGATCAACCTGTACAACGGTATGGTCAGTTTGACCTTCTCGTGCGACGGCTCGCACTACATGCCGTACGACGAGTTCCTGCTTAAGAACTTGACCTTCTGGTTTGGGGATATTGCGGCCTGACCCTGGCCGTAACGACATCGGGGTATCGCTGAACCGGTG
>NZ_JBAVEJ010000214.1:0-9476 GCF_049587675.1 Sulfuricaulis sp.
CCCTGGCTTGCTTCGTTGATATCGAAATTGAGGCCGGGAAAATTGCGCGCGTTGGTGCCGTCACGAAAGCCCATATAAACGGCGTCGGCGCCGTTATCTACGGCCGCCTTGAGGGCTGTCATGCTCCCCGCGGGGCAGACGAGTTCCAATTTCCTGTTTGTCGCCATCAGCGAAAAATACCTAGCCCACCACGTCGAGCACGCGACGGCGAAAACCCACCCTGAGTCGTTGAGCGATTTTTTCACACGCAGCCATGTCGACTCCCGGCAACCCGTCGATGGCCGTCAGCGTGATTTCCGGCACGAACTCGCGCGCGCACTTCACGAAATCCAGCATCGCCTCGTAAGCCCCGGGAAGCTTGGGACGACAATGCGTGTTGTAGGTCTCGTCGTCTTGGGCATTGAGCGACACCGACAGCGCGTCGATCAGGCCTTCCATGTCCGGCGTCACGTCGCGTCCATACACCAGATTGGCCAGACCGTCGGTATTCAGCCGGATGCGTTTGGCGCGATGCCGCAAGCGCGTGGCGGCTTCGAGCAGCGTGTACAGGCGCAGTGTCGGTTCGCCCAGACCGCAGAACACGATCTCGCGATAGTCCTCCGGATTTCCTGCCGCCGCGACAATCTCCTCGAGCGTCGGCTCGTGATCCAGGCGCAGCTGATAATCCTGCACCGCCCACATGCCGTTGAATTTTGGACAAAACTCGCAACGCAACGTGCAACGGTTGGTGATGTTCAGGTAACGGCTGTCGCGCAGCGTATAACCAATGGTTTGCGCCGGCAGTGTTTTGATGGCTGATGTGCGCGGGCTGGACACGTCGCGGGTCTCTCTGGAAAAACTGAATCATAGACACAGACGCCGGCGGCGCGCTTGACACAGATCAAAGATCAGCCGTCACAGTGCCATGCCGCGGGCGGCACGGGATATTCCCAATAAAGGCGGTGTGGTTTTCCGACGACTACCGGACGGCAACTGGCATGGCCGCAATCTGGTACGTGGCGTGACAGGCGACGCATTTTTTCATGGTCTCGCCCAACTGGCGCAGCGAAAGCCGGGCATCGTTCATGGCCTCGGCGTCCATGGCGATACGATCGAAATCCCCGTGCACGCTGTGGCCCAGCGTCTTGAATTCCAGCGGGAGCTTGGCCGCCAGCCCGGCGGGCACGTTGTGCGCCGCCGCCATCCCCAGCGGCCGCGCGATTTTCGCGATCGCGGCCGCGTCACCGCGCTCGGCCGCCTCGAGCATGCCCTGGATGCCGGCGAGAAACTGGCGCATCTCATTCAACACCACGGCACGTTCGGACGGTTCGAGCAGGATCGTCACCCTGCCATCGGCCGCCGTCCCGGTGCGGCCCAGTACCACGAACTTCAGGACCAGCCCGGCGATGGTGAGCAGCAACAAACCGATGATCGCCCAATAAATCGTAACGCTTTTTTTCGTTGTCATGTTGTTCCCTGGTTCTCCTGTCAGTGCTCACTCTTCGTTGAAATGTCATGCCTCTTGCTTCTCTGACGCAACGATTCCAGTCCTTGTGCTGAAATCCTCCCGCTCTAAATAACTGCTCCATGACGAAATGCATTTGACCAAGGTCAAACAGCCGCCGACGAATCGGGTTTTTTGGGAATACCCCTGTCGTGATAGAAAAAACGCGCGCACGGCAGGGAAATTCATACGGCTACTTGGCGCGCCGGGCAAGTCAGAAAAACGACAGCGGCACAAAGCAAGAATACAACCGACGCGTCATTAACGATCGACAGGTTCAGGTAAACAGACGTTTTAAATCCGCAAGGTAAGAAGCTGCGTGCGGCTCGCCTTCCGCCGGCGCCCACGGCGCTTTTTCACGCGGCGTGAGCGGCACATAGGGGCCGGCCTTGGCCTCGAAAAACACGCTGCCCGGTTCGAGCGCCACGAGCGTGTGATACATGCCATGCGGGATGTTCGCTCCAACTGACTCGCCCGCCGGCGTCAGCACCACCGTGGCAGTTACTGTGCCACGCTCGTCGAAAAACATCACGCCGAGTCGTCCACGCACGACGATCAGCGTTTCATCCTTGGCAGCCTCGTGATGGCAATGTGGTTGAATATAGGAATTGGGCTCGATAGCGTTCAGGAGCCGGTTGCAGGTGTCGGTTTCCAAGGCGTGAAAATTGTAATTCTTGCGCCGGCGCGGAGATTTCTTGGCCTCTGCGGAAACCTGTTCGAGAAAATCGCGGTCAATGATCTGGAAGGTGTTCATGCGCATCCGGCCTACCTGTTTTTCAATTTCTCCTTGAGACCGGCGAAGGGATTGTGAGTCGCCGGTTTTTTCTTATCTGCTTCGGGCATGAATCCCTCGCCACGCACCAGGTACGCAAACCGCTGATGCTCGTTGTCGTGACAGTAAAGACAGAGATTCTCCCAGTTGCTGCCGTCGGCCGGGTTGTTGTCGTGGTTGTGGTCCTTGTGGTGCACGGTAAGCTCGTGCAGGTTCTCGCGCGTGAAGGCGCGACCGCAGCGTCCGCAGACCCACGGATGGAGCTTGAGCGACTGCTCGCGGTAGCCGGCCATGCGCGTGTCGCGCTGCTTGTGCGCTTTCGCGACGACGTCGTCGAGCTTTTTGCTGTCGAGTTGTCCGAACGGTTTGCGCGGACCGGAATTATTGCCTGCCATCGGAATGTCACCTGAATTCGTTCGTTCATTATATAAAGGACGTTCTGATTAATACACGATGGGTTCGTGAAATGGCGTGGATTCCGTGGGAATCTAAACCTCGCGCACGATGAAAGTGAATTATTCAGAACGTTCTAAAGCATGGCATGATGGGGGAATGAACTTTCGCCCGCCGAACCGCCGTGGATGACCTGAGCCTCTGGGGTCTTTTCGTCAGCGCGTTCGTGTCTGCCACGCTGTTCCCGGGCGGGTCCGAAGTGGTACTGGCGGCGCTGGGACATGGCCACCATTACAGCCCCGTAACGCTGCTGGGGGTTGCGACGCTGGGCAATACGCTTGGCGGCATGAGCACCTGGCTGCTCGGATGGCTGCTGGCGAAGCGCTACCCGCTAGATCAGCCGCGCCAGTCCAAGCAGCAGCGCGCGATTGCGCAACTGAAAAAATGGGGCAGCCCGCTGTTGCTGCTGTCGTGGCTCCCTATCGTCGGCGATCCTTTGTGCTTCGCGGCCGGCTGGCTGCGCATGAACGGCTGGCTGGCGGCGCTTTTCATCGGCGCCGGCAAGGCGGCGCGCTATGCGGTTATTTTGTTTGTGGTGTAGCACCTGAATCCAGCGTTTTGCGCAATTTCTCGATTTCCTGCGCGAAGACCTCGAAGCTCGGCGCGCCCTTGGCCAACCGCACCACCGTTAGCACATCCCCCTGGATTTTTCCGATCACGAATGACGGCGTGCCGGTAATGCCCAGACCCCGCGCTTCGACAACATCGCGCATGATGACCTGCTCGCGCGAGGCGTCGCCGAGACAAGCCGTGAATTTGGCTTCGTCCAGGCCAAGTTCGTGCCCAAGCTGCGGGTAAAGCCCTGGGCCCAGCCGTCCATGGTTCGCATACAAGGCCTCATGCATCGGCCAGAAGCGTTGCTGCGCACCGGCGCAACTGGCTGCCAGCGCGGCGGGCAGCGCCTGCGGATGAATCGATTTCAGGGGCAGGTCCTTGTGGATGAATTGCGCGATGCCGGTGTCGACGTATTCCTTTTTGAGCCGGGGGAAAACCTGATCGTGAAAACCACGACAATAGGGACACTGGTAATCGGAAAATTCCACGATGCCGAGTTTTGCCTGTGCGTTTCCCATCCGGTGAGCGCCTGCAAGACCAACCACGGGTGGCGCGATTCTGGCAATGGAAACAGCGCCTTCCTGATAAGCGATGCCAGATGACTTTGAGCTTCTCTGCGGGGTATCCGCCGTGGCCGGTTCGCTGGCGGATGCCGACGTAGGCGACGGTGTCGTGCAGGCGCCCAATAGCATAGTGGCCAACACCAGAAAAATACCTGCACCGGTCTTGTGTGCGCGCGGGGAACCCGCTCGTCTGTGGCTGCAATCTGTCATCGGGGAGTGACCTCGGTCAGGATACACAAGAATGGATTGCTTTAGTGTAGATGTCTCCGCAACGGCGCGCCAATTGGGGATCTCAGGACACGAGGCTTTCGCGAAACTTCCCATCCTCGAGTTTCCTGAGAAACCAGCGCAGCGTCTTGCCCTTGTCAGCCGTGCGCCATACGGTCAGCAGCGTCATGCCGGGCTTTGTTTCGAGCACTTGTTTCGCCACCAATCGGCCGGCCTCGAGCTCCGCCCGCACCATGTGCGCAGGCACGTAACCCACGCCGAGCCCGGCGCACTGAAACGCGATCTTGTGACGCATGTCCGGAACCGTCAGCACGTCCTGTCCGGTGAGCAGGCCCGAGGTGCGCGGCGGCAAGTTGCGCGAGCTGTCGGCGGCTGCGACCGAGCGGTACCTGAGTATTTCCTCGGGCGGGATCGGCTCCGGTACTTTCGCCAGCGGGTGCGCCGGCGCCACCGCGAACAGCCACTCTATCGAAACCAGCGGTCGCGTCGAAAAGCCTCCGGATGGCCCCTCACCCGGCGCGCCGATCACGAGATCCGCGCGTCCCGTCACTAAAGCGTCCCATGCCCCACCGTAAACCTCCGTGAGTATGCGCAGTCGCGTACCGCAGTCCTGGACATAGAATTCGCCGAACAACGGGTAAAGCCGTTCCATCGGAATAACGTCATCGACCGCGATGCGCAGTTCGACCTCGTAACCGGTGGCGACGCGTTTGACACGCGCCTCGAGCTCGGCGGCGGCGTGCAGCAGATGGCGCCCTTCACTCAATAACTGTTTACCCGCCTCGGTGAGCTGGGCACGGTGACCGCTTCGATCGAAAAGCAGCACGTCCAGGTCCTCTTCCAGCTTCTGTACCGCATAGGTCATGGCCGAGGGCACGCGGTGCAGTTCCTCGGCGGCGGCCGCAAAGCTCCCTTTGCGGCCGATGGCATCCAAGACGGTCAGAGCATCCAGGGTCAGACGCATATTCAGTATTTTTGATTAACTTAACCGGAATTTATCGCTATCAAGAAATAAATTACAGGAATATCCTTTGAATCATATTCAATATATGTGAATAAAACAAGGCAAAAAAAAAGGAGCAATGACATGTTACAGCTGCGTAAGGCTCATGACCGCGGCCACGCCAATCACGGCTGGCTCGACTCTTGGCATACGTTTTCCTTCGCCGATTATCACGACCCGAAGCATGTGAGCTTTTCCGCGCTGCGGGTCATCAACGAGGATCGGGTGGCGCCGGGCGAGGGCTTCCCCACCCATCCGCACCGCGATATGGAAATCATCACTTACGTCCTCGAGGGCGCGCTCGAGCACAAGGACAGCCTCGGCACCGGCTCGGTGATACGACCCGACGAGGTGCAGCGCATGAGCGCCGGCACCGGCATTCGCCACAGCGAATTCAATCACTCCCAAAGCGAGCCGGTGCATTTTCTGCAGATATGGATCCTGCCGGACCGGCAGGGCGTGAAGCCGGGTTACGAGCAGAAGCGCATCGGGCTCGGCGGCCAGCTGCGACTGGTGGCCTCGCCCGACGGTCACGACGGTTCGCTCACCATCCATCAGGATGCGCGCGTCTACGCCGCGCGCCTGAATGGTAACGAGGTGACACACACGCTCGCGCACGGGCGGCGCGCATGGCTTCAGGTCGCGCGCGGCGCGGTAAAGCTCAACGGAACAATGTTGCATGCCGGCGATGGCGCAGGCATCGAGAACGAGCCGACGCTGAGTTTGACCGCCGAAGGTTCAGCCGAAGTTCTGTTGTTTGATTTGCCATAATTCAAGGAGGAGCCAAACATGGGCTTGATCAAATCTTCTCACTTTCCACGCTGCTGCAAGTGTCAACGCATGGATGAATCTGTACAGCATGCGCTTTCGTGGATAACGCGTCCCCGTCGCGGCATCAAGTGGCGGGTACCGGCGCGCACCGAAACAAACCGGCTGAACCCCGGCCTGACTTCCTTTGAACCTCATCATTACTCCTTAAGGAGAAAACCATGATTAACACCAATACCGCCCCCTATGCTGCATTGTTGTTGCGTCTGGGCCTGGGTGTCATGTTCATCGCCCATGCGTTGCTAAAGCTTGTGGTATTCACGCTGCCCGGCACGGTCAAATTTTTCGAGACGCCCGGATATCCCGGTTTCCTGGCCTATGTCGTGTTCGGTGCTGAGCTGGTTGGTGGCGTCCTGCTGGTGCTCGGCGTGTACACGCACTGGGTTTCGCTTGCCCTCATCCCCATTCTGATCGGTGCGGCGATGGTGCACATTCCCGATGGCTGGATATTCAGCGTGCCCAATGGCGGATGGGAGTATCCTGTGTTCCTCGCGATCGCGTCTGCAGTGCAGGCCCTGCTCGGTGATGGCGCGCGGGCCTTGCGCGCCTCGGCCGCGAGCCTTGTGCGGCAACCGGCCTAACGAGGAAAGGACAAGTCCCATGGGCTATTTGATTAAAGGCGAGTGGCATGAAGGCTGGTACGACACCAGCAAGACCGCCGGCGAGTTTGTCCGCGCCGAAAGCCAGTTCCGCGGGTCCATCACGGCCGACGGATCGAGTGGCTTTCGCGTCGAGCCGGGACGGTATCATTTGTACGTCTCGCTCGCCTGCCCGTGGGCGCATCGCACGATCATTTATCGCCGGCTCAAGCAGCTCGAGGATGTGATCTCGATGTCGGTCGTGGATCCGGTGATGTCCGATCAGGGATGGACATTCACAGACGGTGAGAGCTGCATACCCGATACCGTCAACGGAGCAACTTACCTGCACCAGGTCTACACCCGCGCGCTCCCGGACTACAGCGGGCGCGTCACCGTGCCGGTGCTATGGGACAAACAGACGCGAACCATCGTGAACAACGAGTCGTCCGAAATCATCCGCATGCTGAATGGCGAGTTCAACGCCTTCACCGGCGTGAAAACCGAATTCTATCCTGTTGCCCGGCGGAAGGAGATCGACGCGATCAACGCCTTTGTGTACGAGCGTATCAACAACGGCGTTTACAAGGCCGGCTTCGCCGGCAGTCAGCTCGTCTACGAGAGCGCGGTCAAGCGACTGTTCGACGCGCTGGATGAAATCGAAGCGCGACTGGATCGAACGCGTTATCTGCTCGGCGATTCCATCACCGAGGCGGACTGGCGGCTGTTGCCCACGCTGCTGCGTTTCGACGCGGTGTACGTCACGCACTTCAAGTGCAACCTGAAGCGGATCGAAGACTATCCGAATTTGTCCCACTACGTGCGCGACCTGTACCAGCAGCCCGGCGTGGCCGGGACCGTGAACCTCGACCATATCAAGTGGCATTATTTTCTGAGCCACCGGCATCTCAACCCGTCGGGCATCGTACCGCTGGGGCCACTGCTCGATTTCAGCCGCGCGCATGACCGCAATCGTTTCGCACGGCAGGTAGTGCGTGAAACATTCTGAGTTTTTTGATTTTTACTGAACCCACGATCCGAGACATCGCCGTGAATATTTCACAATCGTCGACACATGACACAGGAGAAACACATGAAACTCTATTATTACCCTGGCGCCTGCTCCATGGCGGTGCATATCGCGCTGCGCGAAGCCGGCATTCCGTTCGATCTGGACAAGGTGGATCTCGCCAAGCACCAGACCGCAAACGGCGAGGACTACTACCAGATCAATCCCAAGGGTTATGTCCCGGCACTCCGGCTCGACGACGGCCAGGTCCTGACCGAAGACGCAGTCCTGCTGCAATACGTGGCAGACCTGAAGCCCGCCCCCGGGCTCGCGCCCAAGGCCGGGACGATGGAGCGCTACCGTCTCATGGAATGGCTGAACTTTATCTCTTCTGAAGTGCACAAGACGCTCAGCGCCCTGTTCAATCCCAAGCTCACGCCGGAATGGAAGGACAACCAGATCGCGTTGTTCGGCCGGCGCTGCGATTTCCTGGTGAAGGTGCTCGGCAGCAAACCGTATCTGATGGGCGATAAATTCACGATCGCCGATGCCTATCTCTTCACGATTCTCGGCTGGGCGCATTTGTTCAAGCTCGACATGAGCAAGTGGCCGACACTCACGGACTACGCGGGCCGCATCGCCGCACGCCCGGCGGTCAAGGAAACCATGAAGGCCGAGGGGCTGATCAAATGATCCGGCATCACGCCCGAACGAGATGACATCTGGCACGTCACGCATGCCGGCGGTGTTCTTTGGGCACGGCAGCCCGATGAATACGCTTGAGCATAATCGCTACACTGAAGCCTGGCGACGCCTGGGCGAGTCTGTGCCAAAACCGAAGGCGATCCTGGCGGTATCCGCGCACTGGTACACGCGCGGCACCGCTGTGACCGCGATGAAACAGCCGCGAACCATTCATGATTTCGGCGGGTTCCCGCAGGAACTCTTCGAGGTGCAGTATCCCGCGCCCGGTGACCCTGCGCTTGCCGATCGCGTGCGCCAGCTGCTGGCACCCGTCGAGGTGACCTTGGACAACTCATGGGGACTGGACCATGGCACTTGGTCGGTGCTGGTACATGCGTTTCCTCATGCGGATGTCCCGGTGGTGCAGCTAAGTATCGACGGTACGAAGCCGCCGCGCTTTCATTACGAACTGGCACAAAAACTCGCAGCGCTGCGCGACGAAGGCGCGCTGATCGTCGGCAGCGGTAACGTGGTGCATAACCTGGGGCGGATTCAATGGACCGAAGACGCGAAACCTCACGATTGGGCGGTACGCTTCGATGACAAGGTGCGCGGCTATCTCGCCGCGCGCGATCATGGGTCACTGATCGAGTATGCGGCGCTAGACGCGGATGCCGGTCTCAGCGTCCCCACGCCGGAACACTACCTGCCGCTGCTGTACATTATCGCGCTTCAGAGTGGCCACGAGGGGATTTCACTACCCATCGACGGGATCGAGCATGGTTCCATCGGGATGCTCACAGCTGTGGTCGGGCTTGAGGCGGATTAACCCGATACCAGCCGACGAATTGCCCGTCAAGTCATTGAGGCGCCCGGAGGAATTCAGCATCCAGGCTTTCTGCCCGTGTGTCGAGGTATCGAGCCGGTGTTATGATCTCGGACATCGACACGTCTTTATCCTGCATCAACCGGAAAGCGAATCGCCATGTACATGCGCGCGGCCAAGGTAACCGGATTTATCGCTCTTGCAATGCTCGGCGCCTGCGTGCATGCACCACCAGATTCCACCGACCGGCTCGACCCGGGGAGCCAGCCGAAGTTCGTCAACGCCCTGTCCAACCCGCTCGCCGCGACTGCGATACCCGACACCATGCGCGCCCCAGGCGTGGATTACTACCGCATCCGCATGCAGCAGGTCGAACAGGAACTGGGGCTTGTTGATCCCGCGAGCGGCAAGCCGCTGCGCACCGCCGTCTGGGGTTACGCCGCCGGCGACGCGCGCGCGACTTATCCTGGCCCCACGATCGAAGCCCGCACCGG